>JBBQRR010000001.1:0-192758 GCA_038214655.1 Bacteroidia bacterium
ATCCCGCTTGCGGCCAACAAATTTCTTAAAATAACCGAGAGCGGCTATAACAAATCACTAAAATTTATCAGAGGCCGCTCCTACGGAGCTCAAATACAAACAAAATTGGTTTCTGGAAACAGGTCGTCCCTACGGGACTAAGTAAGAAAGAAAATTATTGCAGCGTTATTTTCTTTCGAAGCGCGGTAACCTTTTGGTCAATCTCAACAAGCATGCTGTCGCTCATGGTCATGTTGGCAGGTATTTTCAGGTAAGATGTTTTTAAATCCTTAAGGCCCTCTAAAACAAAAACGCCGTCGCCGCTTACTTTTGCGGTTTCTACCAATGTAATTAAATCACTAAGCGATTGGTTTTGCTCGCTCATTTTTTTAATAAATTTTTTATTTTTGCTTTGCGTTCCAACTTTAGCCGATAAATATAATCCTTCAATCCATCCGCCGGCAACCATTAAAGAAGAAGTATGCGGCCTTTGGTTTTCGCGTAAAAATTCATCCGCCTGTAAAAAAGATTTATTTATAATCGTAAGTAAAGAATCTTTATTGTCTTTGTTGGCCTCCAAACGATCAACCGTTTTTTCATCAAAAACTCCGTTAATGCCAAGCGCTTTGCAAAGTGTGTTTACACATTTTAAAAACAGCATCGACTCTTGCGATTGTTGGTGAATGTTGGCATAAGCCATATCTGCACCGTATACGCCAAGATTTAATGCTTTAAAATTATCCGATACATATTTATTTATGTCGCCCGGGTTGTTAAGCATGGGCCCGTCATATTCCAAACCGGCCTCATCTACTAAACGACCCAACTCGCCCGGCCCGGGTATCGAGTTAAATACATTTTGCGCGCTTATTTTTTGCTGATCAATGGCTTTGGCTGTAGTATCATTTTCTTCGCCAATGGTTTCATCCGTAGTAGCATCGTTTCCGCAAGAAACAAGCATTGCGGTTAAAACAACTGCCGAAAAGAGGTTTTTAAGCTTCATACCCTACAAATATAAGAATTTTTTTGCTTGTTTGTTGAGCCATTAGTACGGGTTATTAAAAGTGATTTGTGAGTTTCTTCCCTTGTATAGAGCGCCTTCTAAAAATGATTTGGGCGTTCCCCGCCGTTTAGTTTTAGAATCCTATCAAAAATTTTTCGGCGGGTCGGGCCAAAAGGGGTGCCGTTTTTTGCAACAACAGCTTCGTATATTTATGAAAAACCGTACTCTTCCGGGGTGTTTTCATCTCATTTTTGACAATGCAAGGCAAAAGAACCCCTGCGGGCCCTCAATGTCCCTAACGCTTAATCCTCCGAATTTGCTTTACGCTTTTATTAATGTTTATCCCTTCGAAAGTACACCGAGAATTTACTTCTTACAGTAAACATCCGATTTCTCAACCGGATATTTTTTATCTAAATCGATATTATTAAAGCTTTTTTTGCCGCCCCAAGAAAAGAGCCATTCAAAAAAGGGTAGCATTTTGCTGTTTTTAATCTGTTCCAAAAAATAAACCTCGTGTTCTTTTTCTTTTATGCCCATTTCGTATAAGCAGGTATCGTGTTTTGTAATGCCCAGCGAATTAAAATATTGTTTCATTCTAAAATACTCGCACACGTTGCCGCTTTCTAATCTTCCTGCAAAATAAAACGGCATAAACCAACCAATAACATAACAACTTCCCGAAATCATTTTGCCGATAACATGAAATCTGAATTCGTAATATTTTGAAACAGGTACATCATACTCTTTCATAATATCCATCACTTCTTTGCGGTGGTTCCACTCGTCAACCTCAATTTGATGAATTGCTTTTTTTGCTTCGGTATCTTTTACTGAACCCGCGTGGCCCTGATACGCAAATGCGGCGGCTTTTTCGGCCGAGTATGCTTGTTTTAATAAATCAACTAATGCGGGGTGGTTTAATTTTGTCATTTATTCTTTCTTCTGTCAGGCTTAGTGTAGTCGAAGCTCTTGTTCACGGTTCTCGACTACGCTCGAACTGACATTAATACTAATGAGCCTCCAGCCAGTTTACTCCAACTCCCATGCCAACTTCTAAGGGCACATCAATAGTTAAAGCAGTTTTCATATGATGTTCAATTAGCGGCTTAACAGTTTCCAGCTCGGGTTTAAAAACATCAAACACTAATTCGTCATGCACTTGCAAAATCATTTTGCTTTTAAACTTTTGCTTAATAAACTCGTTCTGTATTTTTATCATCGCCATCTTAATCATGTCGGCGGCACTGCCTTGTATCGGCGCGTTAATGGCATTTCGCTCGGCGTACCCGCGTACTACAGCACTGTTAGATGTAATATCGCGCAACCACCTTCTTCTTCCCAATAAAGTTTGCACATACCCATTTTCGCGCGCAAAGTTTACGGTATCATCCATGTATTTTTTTATGCACGAGTATTCTTTAAAATAATTATCAATCAATTGTTTTGCTTCAGTTCGCGAAACCCCAATGTTTTCTGCCAAACCAAATGCACCCTGACCATAAATAATTCCAAAGTTTACACTCTTGGCCTTGTAACGCATTTCTTTTGTGACTTCACTTTCGTCAATGCCATTAATTTTTGCAGCCGTTGCAGTGTGAATGTCTTTTCCTAATCTAAACGCTTCGCACATATTTGGGTCTTTACTAATCGAAGCAACAATCCGCAATTCTATCTGCGAGTAATCGGCGCTCAGTAAAATATGCTTATCGTCTCGCGGAATAAATGCTTTGCGTATATAACGCCCGCGCTCGGTGCGCACGGGTATGTTTTGCAAATTCGGATTATCAGAACTCAAACGACCTGTAACCGCTACCACCTGGTTATACGAAGTGTGTACGCGCCCTGTTTTTTTGCTTACCAGTAAAGGCAAGGTATCTACATAGGTATTTTTCAATTTCAGCACCTCGCGGTATTCTAAAATTTTATTTACTATAGGATGTTTGTCGGTTAATTTTACCAGAATTTCCTCGCCTGTTGCGTACTGCCCGGTTTTTGTTTTCTTGGGCTTGTCGGTAATTTTTAAGTACTCAAATAAAATTTCTCCCACTTGCTTTGGCGACGAAACATTAAAAGGCGTACCCGCCAGTTTCTGAATTTCATCATCAATCTTCACCACATCTTTTTCCAGTTCTTTCGAGTAATCGTTTAAAACTTTGGTATCAATTTTAATTCCTTCGCGCTCCATATCGGCAAGCACATGTATTAACGGAATTTCTACCTCGGTAAATAAACTCTCAACTTTGTTTTCTTTTAGTTTGGGTGCAAAAATTTTTTCTAATTGTATAGTAACGTCGGCATCTTCGGCAGCGTATTCGGTTATGGCGCCTATTTCTGCATCGCGCATACTGGTTTGGTTTTTGCCTTTACCAATCAGTGTTTCTATGCTGATGGGGTTGTAATTTAAATAAGTTTGCGCAAGTACCGTCATATTATGCCTTCCCTCGGGCTGAATAAGGAAATGCGCAATCATGGTATCAAACAATTTATTTTTTATTTCGATGCTGTAGTTTTTTAAAACTTCCAAATCGTATTTTATGTTTTGTCCGATTAAAATTTTGCTTTCATCCAAAAACAAAGTTTTAAATTCGTCGGCAATTTTTTGCGCTTCTTTTAAATCAATCGGAAACGGAATATAATACGCTTCAAATTCTTTTACGGCAAACGACATTCCTACAATTTCTGCATCATGTGTATCGAGCGAAGTCGTTTCGCTATCATAACAAAACTCTTTGCTTTTTTGTAAAACTGCCAGTAACTCTTTTCTTTTTTCGGCTGTATCAACTAAAATATAATTATGCTTAACATCATTGGCAGTTTGGTAATTCTTGGGCGCCTCTTCTCCATCTTCGGCAAGGGCTACTTCTGTTTGCTCTTCACTAAATAAATCTCCCTGATTGGAGTTTGCGGCTTTTTTGGCAACTACTGCAGTTTTCTTTTGTTCTTCAATAAGTTCTTTGGTGTTCTGAATTTCTTCTCCTAAAAGTTTTTGCGCAAAACCTCTGAATTCAAGTTCTTTAAAAACCTCACTTAAAATCTCCTTCTTAATTTCTTTACGCTCTAAATCCAGCTCTTCCCATTTTACTTCAGGAATATCGGTAATGATTGTAGCTAATTTTTTACTCATGAAAGCAAGTTCTTTGTTTGCTTCCACTTTTTCTTTCATCTTGCCTTTAAGCTTGTCGGTATTTTTATAAAGATTTTCAATCGTACCAAATTCGTGCACAAACTTAATAGCCGTTTTTTCTCCCACACCCGGTATGCCGGGAATATTATCGGCGCTGTCGCCCATCAAACCTAAAATTTCAATCAGCTCATCTACATGTTTTATTTCCCATCTTTTGCAAACTGCTGCCTGGTCCATAATCTCAACACCATTACCTAAACGCGCGGGTTTGTAAATAAAAGTGTTCTCATCTACCAGCTGTCCGTAATCTTTATCGGGCGTCATCATGTAAGTGGTAAAACCATCTTTCTCGGCACTACGCGCTAAACTGCCAATAACATCATCGGCTTCGTAGCCGTCAATGCCCAGCGTACAAATATTAAATCCCTTAAGTAATTCATAAATCCAGGGAATATTTTTCTTTAAATCGTCGGGCATTTCCTCGCGGTGCGCTTTGTAGTCTTCAAAGTCGGTATGGCGCTGCGTTTTTGCTGCGGTATCAAACACCACGGCAATGTGTGTGGGTTTTTCTTTATTTAAAACTTCGAGCAATGTATTGGTAAAACCAAAAATGGCCGAGGTATTTAAACCTTTAGAGTTAATACGTGGGTTATTGCTGAAAGCAAAAAAAGCGCGATAAATGAGCGCGTAAGCATCAAGCAAAAATAATTTCTTTGGAACGTCTTTTGTAAGCATGGGATAAAGTTATATCTGAAAATGTTTATTTAAGTTTATTTTTAATATGCGAGCTAATTTTTGACTTGGCTTCAGCGTGTGACATAACCCTTCCGGCCTTTAGATCTTCATTGCCTTGTTGTATCAATTTTAATTGTGACGCTGATAATTTAGTTGCCCAATCAGTTGAGGGCGTAGGCGCACTGTTTTTAAGCATGGGATAAAGTTATAAGTTAAAAGGAATAAGTCAAAGGTAATAAGGGGAATTTTATATATTTGTGTATAACAATGAAAAAGAATACAATACTAATCTTGTTTTGCCTGGGATTTTCTTGTTTTTCCGCGTCCCAAACCAAAGGAAATTTTTCTTATACAGATACTACTTTTACTGTAGGACAAACAAGAAAGATTTTTGTAAAGTATGTACTTGATAAGGCAAAACTATTGCCGGAAAGTATGCCTTCAATCGACTCCCTATACGAGTTTTTAGAGAAAAATAAAAATATTAAAGTAGTAATTAATGTTCATTCAGATAGCAGGCCTAACAGAAGTTGCAGCAAACCCACACAAAACAGGGCGCAAAGTATAGCAGATACTCTTGTAAAAAGAGGAATTGATATCGGCAGAATAGTAGCCCAAGGGTGGGGAGATCGAAAACTACTTGTTAATGAAGAAACGATAAAAAAGGCAAAATCTAAGGAGGAACGGGAAGTTCTTCATGCCCTTAACAGAAGGACGGAAATAAAAATTTATGAAATTGAAGAGAAAAAATAATACGCCGTTCTTCATTGATTACTACAATTTATTAATCTCATGCAAACCCATCCCGCATCGCAATTCGTTGCAAAAAGTGCAAATCAATTGAAATTTGCTTAAAAGAATTAGATTTGCTTGTATAAATTTATTTATGAGAGAAAAAAAGTATCCGCTCCTTGCGGCAATTGTAATCCTGATTATTTTAAATTCCTGTGCACCCTCGCGCATTGTTAGGCCACTGGATAAAGGCCAAAAAGCAATTAACGCAAGTTTGGGCGGCGCCTTAATTGGTTTTGCAGGTACAACCATTCCAATTCCGCTTACAACCGTAACCTATGCGCAAGGCGTTGCAGATAAAACAACCGCTTTCGGCTCAGTGCATACAACCTCATTGTTGTTTGGGATTTTTCAAACCGATATTGGCGTTTGTCACCGTTTATATTATAACGACAGCCTGCGCTTTGGCATCAGTGTAAATCCGGTCATAAATCTGGCATTCGATAAGTGGGAGAAAAAATTTAAGTGCTGGCCCCAAGCCGATATAAATTTTTATTGGGAAATTAAACCTAAAAAAAGTTTTTTTTACGCCGGAGTAGAAAACTGGTTTGAGCTTGCGCAAAAAAAGGCGCACGATCAAAATCAGCAAACACATTGGATATTTTGTCCTCAAATAGGGTATACCTACACGCGCAACAAATGGAATTACAATACCGAAATAAAATACATTGCGCCAAATATTAGCCACACGCCCAATGTGGTTGACTACAAAGGCATTGGTGGCAAAGGCGCAATAGGAGTTTACATTAGTTTTACAAGAAAATTTTAATATGAAAAAAATAGCGACAATAAGTTTGATTTTGGCAGCAGGAATATTTTCTTCTTGTCTGCGACTCGACAATAATTTATATAATAATTCTGAGAAAATAACGGAGTACAAAAGAGACAACTATACGGGCAAAGTGGACTTTGTTTTAGATTACAGTTATCATATTCCCGATAGTTTGGTAAGTATTTTTACACTGGCCTCAACTGCTCCCGGCGAATCGAATTCTACAAAAATTTACGCCATGTATATTGGCGATATAGCTAAAATTGCAACCGATACAGTTATAATGTATTGCCATGGCAACAAGTGGCATATGGATTTTTATTGGCAGCGCGCAAAATTATTGGCAAACACCGGCGGCAAAAACCACTACGGCGTTATGTTAGTTGATTACCGCGGCTATGGATTATCAGAGGGCAAACCAAGTGAGGAGGGTTTGTATGCCGATGTAGACGCGTGTTTGCAATGGTTAAAAATGAAAGGGTTAAGCAATAGTCGTTTGATGATGTATGGTTTCAGCATGGGCACTGCGCCTGCAACTAATTTAACGGCGAATCCAAGAAGTATGACACCTTCAAAATTAATTTTAGAAGCGCCGTTTGCATCGGCGGCAGTAATGGTGCAAGACGCAAGCCAATTGGCTTTGCCCGGCTCTTACGTTACAAACTTAAAAATTGATAATGCCGAGCAAATTAAAAAAGTAACGCAACCCTTTATGTGGATGCATGGCAACAAGGATTTATTTTTAAATTACCAAACACACGGCCAGGTAATTTATAATAATTACGCAGGCGTTTACAAGGAATCGCATATTGTAGATGGCGCCGACCATGGCGAAGTTCCGCAGAAAGACGGTTATATTAAATATAGCACGGATTTGTATAATTTCATTCGCAAATAAGTATGGAAGCAAAAATTCCGCATCCCGACAGAAAACCAATTATTGGTAACCTTCATCAAATTGCGGGTAAAACACCCATTCAAAAATTAATCGGGCTAAGCAAAATGCAGGGCCCCATTTTTGAAATGAAAATTTTAAATAATAAATTAATTATTATAAGTGGCCTGTCGTTAATTGATGAATTGTGCAAGAATGAAAAAAACCTGTACAAAAAAATTTACGGCCCGGTCGAAAAAATGCGCGTTGTAGGCGGCGATGGTTTATTTACGGCGCATAACCATGAACCCAATTGGCAAAAGGCGCACAATATTTTAATGCCCGGTTTTGGTTTAAACGCCATGAAAGGATATTTTCCGATGATGCTTGATATTGCAAATCAGCTGATAAAAAAATGGGATAAAGCAGTTAGTACGCAAGAGCAACTTAATGTTTCCGATGATATGACGCGCTTAACATTAGATACTATTGGCTTGTGCGGATTTGATTATAGGCTTGATTCGTTTGCCAGTGATAAATTGCATCCTTTTCTGTATCATCTGCATACGGTTCTTGTAGAAACGCTCGATTCGCTTTATCGTTTGCCGATTACAAATGCTATAAATTTTCCTTCTAAAATAAAGATCAAAAAAAGTGTAAAGGCTATTAACGCCATTGTAGATAATCTTATTGCCGAACGAAAAGCGAATCCATCAACAGAAAAGAAAAACGATTTTCTTAATTTGATGCTTGAAGGAGTTGATAAAGAAACAGGCGAGAAACTTAGCGATGAAAATATGCGCTACCAGATTAATACTTTTTTGGTTGCCGGCCACGAAACAACCAGTGCCTTACTAACGTTTAGCCTGTATTACATTATAAAAAACCCTGAAGTGCTTAGAAAAGCGTATGCCGAAGTAGATCGTGTTTTAGGTGGCGATTTAAAGGTAAAGCCCGAGTATAAAAATTGTATTGAACTAAAATACCTAAATCAAATATTAAAAGAAGCGCTAAGGTTATGGCCACCTGTGCCCGCGTTTAGAGTTGCTCCAAAAGAGGATATTATTTTGGGCGGTAAATATAAAATTAAAAAGGACCAGGCGCTTGTGTTGTTAACGCCTACTTTACACAGGCAAACAGAGGTGTGGGGAGAAAACTCGGATTTATTTGACCCCGAAAATTTTTCGGATGAGAATGAAGCAAAGCGCCCCGATAATTGCTACAAACCTTTTGGGAACGGAATGAGAGCTTGCATAGGCCGGCAGTTTACCATGATAGAGGCACAATTGGTTTTGGCAATGATTTTACAGAAGTATAAACTGATTGATTGCAATAACTACGAATTAAAAATAAAGGAAACTTTAACGCTTAAGCCCGATAATTTTTTCATCAAATTAAAATTACGCGAGCCAAGTGACAGAACAATTCATGAAGTGCAAAAAAGTAACTCAGCGCCTGCAACAAAATCTAAGGTTGCCGAAAAAAGGGAGTATCATGGAACTCCGCTGCTGATTTTGTTTGGCTCTAATATGGGCTTGGCAGAAGGCCTTGCTTCCGAACTCTTAGATTCAGCAAAACAAAGAGGGTACAAGGCACAGTTGTCGGCATTAGATAATTGGAAAAACGAATTGCCGAAAGAAGGAGCTCTGGTTGTAATTTGTTCAACCTACAACGGTACGCCGCCCGATAATGCAAGAATATTTTTCGATTCAATTCATACAACCACACAGAATTTAAAAGGCGCAAACTATGCGGTGTTTGGCTGTGGTAATACAGATTGGAAAACTTTTCAGCACGTTCCACGAGCAATCGATAAAAAACTGAAAGAATTTGGCGCAATGCAATTATTGCCCGGAGGCGAAGGAAATGTAAATGCTGATTTTGAATCGCAATACGAAAGCTGGCTTAGCGGATTTTGGCAAGCAATTTCGGCCAAATTTTCATTAGCAAATAACGCAGAGGCGGAAGTTGAAAATAAAATAAAGATGATTTCTGTTGAAGGCCTGGGGATAAAAGAGTTTCATGATAAGGGAAAATCGTTCTCATTAACTGTCTTGCAAAATAAGGAATTGCAAAACTTCGGGGCCTCAAAGCGTTCAACCAAACATATTGAAGTAGCGCTTCCCGAAAATGTAAAATATAAAGCAGGCGATCACCTGGCAGTTTACCCGGCTAACTCCGAAGCATTAGTGCAAAGAGTGTTAAACCGCTTTCAATTAAAGGGCGATGTCCTTGTTAAACTAAAAAAAGAAAATGATTTTTCGACTACGTTGCCAATAGATAAAAATATTTCAATTAAAGATTTACTTACACATTATGTAGAATTGCAGGATGTAGCCACCCGTAAACAGGTAAAATATTTACAAAAAGTAACTGCTTGTCCGCCCGAAAGAAAGCGCTTAGACCAATTAATGGTTGAGGATGCAAAAGTATTTAATGAGTATGTTCATGAACCGCGCCGTAGTGTTTTGGATTTGCTTGAAGAGTTTCCTGCCAGCGAAATAACTTTTGAAGATTTTATTTTATTGATGCCGCCATTGCGCCCGCGCTATTATTCAATTTCCTCGGGGCCATCTGCTGCAAAGCAAATGTGTTCTGTTACAGTTTCTGTATTAAATGTGCCTGCCCGTAACGGAAAGGGAAATTACAAGGGAGTTTGTTCCAATTATTTAAAGGATGTAGGTGAAGGAACAAAAGTAACGGGGTATATTAAAGATGCAGGCGAGGTATTCCGTTTACCGCAAAAAAACGAAACGCCTATTATTATGATTGGGCCCGGAACAGGGTTTGCGCCGTTTAGAGGATTTTTGCAAGAGAGAGTCGCGCTAAAAAGCAAAGGTGAGAAATTGGGTAAGGCAATTTTATTTTTCGGAGCAAGGAACGAAAATCAGGATTTTATTTACAAAGAGGAGATAAAGAAATTTGAAGAAGAAGGAGTTGTACAGGTTATTACAGCTTTCTCGAGGCCCGATTCAGGTACCAAAGCCTATGTGCAGGATAAAATAAATGAATTTGGTAAGGAAGTAATTGAGATTCTAAAATCAAACGGCCGGATTTATATTTGCGGTGATGGAAGCAAAATGGAGCCGGATGTTAGAAAAGCCCTGAATAAATTACTGAGGGAAAATGCTGTTTTTGAAAATAGTTCAGTGGATGGCGTTGATCAATTAATTGAAGCGGGAAGATACGCGCTGGATGTTTGGGCCTCCGGTTAAACCTTTTTCTTATTCATAATCTCAATCTGAATTAGAATCCATTAGGTTGATATCAGCGAGAATCCGTTAAATGTTAACATCAAAAAAAATAGTATATTTAAATGAAAGATAATGGATAAGAAAATCATTTACAAAACAATCAATTTTTTAATCGCTGCTGTTTGGATTATAAACGGGTTGTTTTGCAAAGTGTTGAATTTTGTACCGAGGCACCAGGTTATTGTGGCAAAAATTTTAGGAAGTGAATTCGCGGTGTTATTTACAAAAGTAATCGGCATTTCAGAAATACTAATGGCGGTATGGATTATCAGTTCCGTTAGATCGCGCCTATGCGCAGGCACTCAAATTGCAATCGTTGTTTCAATGAACTGCCTTGAATTTTTTCTTGCCCCTGATTTGTTACTTTTCGGAAAACTAAATTTAGTATATGCAATTTTATTGGCAGGATTAATTTATTACAACGAATTTATGCTCCACAAGAAATTAATTCAAAAGGTTTAAGTATGTCGTTTCTTAAAAATCATCCTTTTGCTGTTGAAGCTTTTTTTGAAAGCTCTTTAGTGCTTACCTATTCTGTACCGAAGGAAGAACTTGAGGGTTTAATTCCTGAATGCGTAAGTTTAGATACTTTCAACGAAAAATGGGCTTTTGTTGCTGTAGCTATGGTACAAACAAAAAGGTTGAGGCCAAAAGGGTTTCCGAAAGCAATGGGGAACAATTTTTTTTTAATGGGGATGCGCATTTTTGTAAGGTACACTAACAAAGACGGCAAAAGATTACGCGGACTATATATACTTGGTTCGCAAACCGACAAAAAGAAAATGGCGGTGCTGGGAAATATTTTTACGCATTATAATTATACTACTACTGACATTACTCAAACTAAAACCGGGAATACCACAGAAATAAAATCTGTTCAGTCAGATTTTAAGGTAAAGATAGAAGAGGGAGTGGGGGAAGTTTTGTTGCCGCAACATTCGCCCTTTGCTGACTGGAAAGAAGCAAGAAGGTTTGCAGGCCCACTCCCCTTTACTTTTACTTATGATAAGGCGAAACAAAATGTTTTAATTATTGAAGGAGTAAGACAACATTGGGAGCCTGAGCCTGTAAAAGTTATCGAGCAACATTTTGCATTTTTAGATTCTTTACATCTTAAAGAAATAACATTGGCTAATGCTTTTATGGTAAAGAAAATTCCATACTATTGGAAAAAAGGAAAAATAGAAAAATGGGGCAGATAAGGAAACCTTTTCAAGGTGTAACAAATATTGTAAAGTTTAATTGGCACTTTTACGTGATTACTTTTTTGCTTATCGGTATTATTTTAATTTCAGCAAAATATTTAGCTGAGCAATACCTTAACTATGCAATTATTGTTTGCGTTATCATAACCGGAACGCTAATAATTACGCTGCTGGTTTCGTTTTATATTTACGACGCTTCCGGATTATACAAATTAAATTGGCTTAATGAAATAAATATATGCGCGAATTCTAAAATTGTAAATATCCATGCCGGGTTTGATGAAACAAGTTCTTTGCTTTCTGAAAAATATGCTAAGTCAGAATTAATTGTCTATGATTTTTATGACCCCTTAAAACATACAGAGGTTTCTATAAAAAGAGCAAGAAAGGCTTATCCTTCTTATAGCGGTACAAAACATATAGTGACAGAAAATGTCCCTTTGCCGGAAGATTACGCGGATATTGTTTTTTTAATTTTTGCCGCACATGAGATTAGAAATGAAAAAAGAGAGAATAAATTTTTTTAAAGAATTGCTGCGTATCAGTAAACCGTCCGCCAAAATAATTTTAACGGAGCATCTCAGAGATTTACCGAATTTCCTCGCTTACAATATTGGTTTTTTTCATTTTCTGCCAAGGCATTATTGGAACAAGACATTTAGAGAGTCGGGACTAAAAATCTGTAAGCAAATAAAAATTACCTCCTTTGTAACCACATTTATACTCGAAAAACATGGAACTTCATCTTAAAATAACGGGCGTACTTTTAATGGCCCTTGCTCTGGTGCATATAATTTTTCCGGGGTATTTTAATTGGAAAAATGAATTGAAAGGAATGGGTTTGATGAATCGGCAAATGATGTATGTGCATACATTTTTTATTGCTTTGGTAGTTTTTTTAATGGGATTGTTATGCTTTACATCCGTTAAAGAATTGGTGGAAACAGCATTGGGAAAAAAAGTGGCGTTGGGACTTTGTATTTTCTGGACGATACGTTTATTTGTCCAGTTTTTTGTTTACTCGCCTGAATTATGGAAAGGAAAAAGATTTGAAACCATCATCCACATCCTCTTTTCTTTTTTGTGGTTATATCTGAGTGTCATATTTTTTATTGTGTTTTGGGAAGGAAAATGATTACTTCTCCTTCTTCCCATTCATAATCTCAATCTGCGTACGAATAGATTCTTCGTGAATGAGCTGATACAATTTTTCAATAAAATCCTTGGTAAGATTTTTTTCGTTGGCCCATTCGCCACGACTTTTTAAAATGTTTATGTAGCGCTCTAACTGAAAAGCAGTAACGTGTTTTTCTTTTTTCTCGTCGGCAATTTTAACAACCAAATCAAGACGGGCCTTAACTAAATTAATAATCTCCAGATCAATTTTATCTATATCGCTGCGTATATTGGTTAATTGCTGATTAAAAACCGGATTCGCCGTAGATTTTTCTTTTACCTGCAAATTATCAAGCACCTCTTTTAATTGGGCAGGAGTAATTTGTTGATTTTTGTCGCTTAGCGCAACATCCGGGTTAATATGCGTTTCAATTATCAGCCCATTCATTCCTAAATCCAAAGCATTTTGCGAAACGTCAAAAATTAAATCTCTCCTTCCGCAAATATGACTGGGGTCGCAAATAATGGGTAAATGCGGAAACTGAACTTTTAGCTCGATAGGAATTTGCCACATGGGTGTATTGCGGAAAGTATTTTTTGCCGAAGTATGAAAACCGCGGTGTATAGCGGCAATATTTTTTACTCCACTTTGCATTACGCGTTCAATGGCGCCAATCCACAATTGCAAATCGGGGTGAATGGGATTTTTTACCATCACGGTGCAATCAACTCCTTTTAATGCTTCGGCTAATTCCTGTACCGAGAATGGATTTGCAGTGGTGCGCGCGCCAATCCAAAAGAAATTAATATTGTGTTTTAGTGCTGCTTCAATGTGCTCGGGCTGGGCTACTTCTATGGTAACAGGTAAATTAAATTTTTGCTGCGCTTCTTGTAACCAGGGCAGGGCTTTATCACCGCTGCCTTCAAAACTGCCGGGGCGGGTGCGAGGCTTCCATACGCCTGCGCGCAGGGCATTTACTTTTTTATTATGAGCAATTTGCTCAGCGGTTTGCATCACCTGCTCGCGGCTTTCGGCACTGCAAGGGCCGGCAATTATAAAGCAATTATGTGCGCTAAAATCAATTTTCATTTCTAGACTATAAATGTACGGTTTAATAACTTTCCCGCAAACACAGGCCGCCCCTATGGGGCTCGAAAAATTTTCTAAATATTCAATCTATAGGCAGGGCGCTCCTACGGAGCTGATAAAATAGTTTTAGCAAAATTTACGAGACTCATTGCAGTCCCGTAGGGACGACCCGTGCATAGCTCAATAGATACCCAAAATTCCTACGGAGCTGATAAAATAGTTTTAGCAAAATTTATGAGACTCATTGCAGTCACGTAGGGACGACCCGTGCATAGCACAATATATACCCAAAATTCCTACTCATTGCAGTCCCGTAGGGACGACCTGTGTATAGCACAATATATACCCAAAACATTTTAACCCCATAGGGGTGGCCTGTTAGCGCACCATTCATAAACAATGATTAGATTTGCACGCATGAAAATATATAGAAACCTGGTAGAGGGCGTAGTTCAATCGCTCGAAAAAGTATTTAACGAGGGTTTTTATGCCGACCGTGTAATTGAATTTTTATTTAAGGACCAAAAAAAATGGGGTGCCCGCGACCGTCGTTTTGTGGCCGAAACCATTTATGATGTGGTGCGCAATTATCGTTTGCTGCAGGAATTAAGCGGAGGCTCTAAGGATTTTTACAAATTAGTTGGTGTATATTTAATTTTACACGATCACGATTTACCGGCCTGGGAAGAATTTAAGGACCTTGATAAAAAAGTGATTGAACAAAAATGGAACGAAGCTAAAAATGTTCGGGCCATTTTTCAATCGGTACCCGATTGGATGGATGAATTGGGGCAAGAGGAACTTGGTTATACATGGGCGAGGGAATTAACTGCTTTAAATGAGCAGGCCCCTGTTGTTTTGCGTGCCAATACTTTAAAGGGCAATGCAAAAAGTTTAAAAATTAAATTGCACGAAGAGGGCACGGAAACTATTTTATTAAAAGAATACGGCGAGGCGCTTGCTTTAAAAGAGCGAAAAAATATTTTTACTTCGCCTTCGTTCAAAGCAGGCTTATTCGAAATTCAGGATGCTTCTTCACAATTAGTGGCGATGTTTTTAGCACCTGAGCCCGGCATGTTTGTGATTGACGCCTGCGCGGGAGCAGGAGGGAAGGCTTTACATATTGCTGCGCTTATGCAAAATAAAGGCAAGCTTATTGCGATGGATGTGGAGGAAAGAAAACTTGAGGAATTAACAAGAAGGGCAACCCGAGCAAGTGCCGCAACCATTACCACAAAAGTTATTACTTCCGAAAAAACTATTTCTGAATTTGAAGGTAAAGCCGACCGATTATTACTTGATGTTCCGTGTACCGGCTTGGGAGTTTTAAAACGCAACCCCGATGCCAAATGGAAATTAAGTTTAAAATCTTTAGAAGAAGTAAAGCAAAAGCAAAAAAACATTTTGCAAAATTACTGTAAGATGTTAAAGCCGGGTGGCCTGATGGTGTATGCTACCTGCAGTATTTTGCCAAGCGAAAACCAAAATCAAACGGCAGCATTTTTAGGAGAGAATAAAAACTATTCTTTTGTAAAAGAAAAAACCATCTATCCTTCAGAAGGATTCGATGGTTTTTATATGTGTTTGATGAAGAGGGAAAAGTAATTCTACCAAACCTCCGCTCTTTTATCAGCAGGCTTGTACATTTTGTTTCCTTCCTTCACTTCAAAGGCTTCGTAAAACTCTTTCATATTTGTCAATGGCCCGTTAGCTCTGAAATTTCCGGGGGAGTGCGGGTTAGTTGCAATCATCTGTTTCATAAACTCGGGACGCATCATAATTTTCCAGGCTTGTGCCCAGGCAATAAAAAAGCGCTGCTCGCCGGTGTAGCCGTCAATCGCAACCGATTTTTTTCCACCCAATGACATTTTATATGCGTAGTACGACATAGTTAAACCGCCAAGGTCGGCAATGTTTTCCCCTAAGGTAAGTTGCCCGCTTACATGCAAAGTATCAATAGCAATATAAGCGTTAAACTGTTCACGAACCACAGCCGTGCGCTCGTCAAATTTTTTCTTGTCGGCATCGGTCCACCAGTTCACCATATTTCCGTTTCCGTCAAACTTGCAACCCTGATCATCAAAACCATGCGTTAACTCGTGGCCAATTACTGCGCCCATTACGCCATAATTCATAGCATCATCCGCAGCGGGGTTAAAGAACGGAGGTTGCATAATTCCTGCCGGGAAAACAATTTCGTTATTGGGTGGATTGTAATACGCATTAACCGTCGGAGGCGTCATTCCCCACTTAGTTTTGTCAACTGGTTTACCAATGTATCCCAACATTTCTTTCACCGCAAATTCGTTGGCACCGAAAACATTACTAATATAAGAGTCATTTTTAATTGCAAGCGTTGAATAATCTTTCCATTTATCGGGGAATCCAAGTTTGCGCGAAATTTTATTTAGTTTCTCAGTAGCTTTCTGTTTTGTTTCGGCGCTCATCCAATCACGTGTATCAATGCGTTGTTTAAAAGCGGCAAAAAGATTATCTACCATCGTATTAACTTTCTTTTTGGCTTCGTTATTAAAATATTTTTCTACAAAAATTTGTCCTAACGCTTCACCAATGCTTCCATCAATAGTGCGCAAAACTCTTTTCCAACGGGGTTTCATTTCTTTAGCGCCCGACATAGTGGTTCCGTAAAAAGAAAAATTTTCTTTTTCAAAAGCGGGACTCATATAAGGTGCGGCTTCATGCACTAAGCGCCATTTTAAATAAACCTTCCAATCTTCTAACGAAGCAGACTTAAGCATTTCATTTAATTTTTCAAAAAACAAAGGTTGCCCCACAATTACATCTGTAAAGGGTGTTTTAACTCCAAAAGCCGTCAGGTAATTTGTAAAATCAAGATTAGCATTTTTCTTAAAGAATTCATCTTTAGTAAATTTGTTGTATTGCGCTTCCTGATTGCGCAACTCTAAACGCCCCATAGAAACTTCGGCCATTTTACTTTCAAGAGTAAAAACAATATCCGAATATTTTTTAGCAGATTCGGGAGCCTGGCCAATTAAAGAGAAAAGATTCTCCAGATGTTTTTTATAAGCCTCGCGTATTTTTTCATATTTGGCGTCGGTATAAAACATTTTATCCGGCAAACCCAAAGATGCTTGTCCGAAATACTGTGTGTTTTGCACACTGTTTTTTAAATCAGAAAAAACGTAAAAACCAAACATGCAAGAAATACCTTTGTGATGAAACTCGCCAATAGTTTTTAATAAGTCGGTAGTATTTGCCACCTTATCAATTTGTGCAAGCAAATGTTTTATGGGCGTGTAACCTGCTTTTTCAAGCTTAAGTGTGTCCATGGCCGACAAATAAAAATCTTTTATTTTTTGGCGATTGCTCCCGGGTTTTGCGGTTTTATCGGCCGCGCATTCGGTTAGAATTTTTTTAAGGTTATCGTAATTGCGATCAACAATTTCATTAAAACTTCCCCATGCCGATTCGTTACCCGGGATTTGTGTGTTTTTTAACCAGGTGCCGTTTGCAAATTGGTAAAAATCATCCCGGGGGTCAACACTTTTATCAATATTTGCAAGATTAATTCCCGAAACCTGGGCGGATAGATTAAGGCCTACCATAAATAAAGCGGGGATAAGTAGTTTCTTCATAAGTTAAAGTTTTATCAAAATAACTCATTTTTTAGAGAATTAGAATTTTTAAGGTAAAAAACCCCCTTTTTAGGGGGATAAACGGCCAAAACTGAGGGTAGATTAAAGAAAATTTTGAAATTAAAATTGAATTGCCTTATATTTGTTGCCGTAATGAAAACAAAAAACTTACAAAATGGATGGTGGTGGTTTACAACAAAAGTTGTGAACGGCTAATTTATTAGTAAGGCAGAAAAAATTTCAAAGCCCGTTGTTCACAAAAACAACGGGCTTTTTGTTTGTATCCGATTAAGAAGAGTTGAAAATGAAAAAAATTAAAATACATACACTCATAAAAAAAGTAAGCGGCGATTTGCTTACTCCGGTTGGCATTTATTTAAAAATCCGCGACAGGTATCGTGAACCTTTGTTGTTAGAGAGTTCGGATTATCACTCGGGCAAAAACAGCCGTTCGTTTATTTGTTTTGAGCCGCTTTCGAGTATTATAATTAAACCGAATGAAGTAATTCTTAAAAATAAAATTACTGATCGTTTGGCGGCGCCTAAAGATTTGAATTCGGAAATTGAAAAATTTATTCAAAGTTTTGATGCTGAAGCAAAACAATCGGTTTTTGGATATGTGTCGTACGAAGCGGTGCAGTTGATGGAGGATATTAAGTTGAAAGGTGCTTCTTCGGAAACGGAAATTCCTCTTGCAATTTATTCGCTCTATAAAAACATCATTGTGATTAATCATTTTAATGATGAAGTTGTAATTACCTGTAATTCGGAAAACGAAAATGATTTGCAAAAGCAGTTTAGTGAAATAGAAAATTTATTGGTTAATAAAACAGTTGCCGAGTTTTCTTTTGAAGCGGATAAGGAAGAGATTACTGACAATACGGATGCGGCGTACATTGCCATGGTGCGTGAAGCAAAAAAACATTGTAAACGCGGCGATGTTTTTCAATTGGTGCTGTCACGCAGGTTCGAGAGAAAATTTAAGGGCGATGAGTTTAATGTGTATCGTCAGCTGCGCCGAGTAAATCCGTCACCGTATTTATTTTATTTTGATTACGGGAATTTTAAATTATTTGGCTCTTCGCCCGAAGCGCAATTGGTGGTTGAGAGTAATAAAGCTGAAATTCACCCAATAGCGGGCACTTACAAGCGCACGGAGAATGATGCGGAAGATTTAAAGGCGGTTGAGCGTTTGCAGAATGATAAAAAGGAAAACGCTGAGCACATGATGTTGGTTGATTTAGCACGCAACGATTTAAGCAGGCACTGTAAAGATGTAAAAGTTGAAACTTTGAAAGAAGCTCAGATTTATTCGCACGTAATACATTTGGTATCTAAAGTAACCGGAGTACTTAAAGAAAAATCTTCTGCGTTTAAAGTTTTGTGCGATTCTTTTCCGGCAGGTACATTATCAGGCGCCCCAAAACACAAAGCCATGCAATTAATTGATGGCTATGAAAAAACTTCGCGTAGTTTTTACGGCGGCGCAGTTGGATTAATCGGATTAGATGGCTCCTTAAATCACGCTATAATGATTCGTACTTTCTTAAGTAAAAATAATTCGCTGTTCTATAGAGCCGGGGCCGGAATTGTAGATTCGTCGGTGGAAGAAAATGAATTAAACGAGGTGTTTAATAAAATAGGGGCCTTACGAAAGGCAGTAGAGCTCGCTTCAAAAAGGGAAATAGTAAAACAAGAAAAGGAAATAGTATGAAAATATTGGTATTAGATAATTACGACAGCTTTACATACAACCTCGTGCATTTGCTCGAAAAAGTATGCAATTTCCCTATAGAAATTCACCGCAACGATAAAATTGATTTGAAGGAAGTTGCTAATTACGATAAAATACTTTTGTCGCCCGGCCCGGGTTTGCCCAACGAAGCGGGAATTTTATTGGACGTAATTAAAGAGTATGGCACAACTAAAGATATTTTAGGAGTATGCCTTGGCTTACAGGCTATCGGAGAATCTTACGGTGGAAAATTAAAAAACCTGGATAATGTTTATCACGGCATTGCAACTCCGGTTCAATTACTGAAAGAGGATAATTTATTTAAAGATTGTCCTAAAGAATTTAAAGCCGGCAGATATCACTCGTGGGTAGTTGACAATAAGGACTTACCCAACTGCTTTGATATTACCGCGACAGATGAAAGTGGAAATATTATGGCGATGAAACACAAAAAGCATAAAGTAAAAGGTGTGCAGTTTCATCCCGAATCGATTTTGTCGGAATACGGAGAACAAATTATAAGGAATTGGATTTATAGTTAGAGAAATGAAAAAGTATTTAAAAAAATTATACGAGAGCCAAACGCTTACAAAACAGGAAGCGCGCGAAGTATTGCTTTTAATTTCTGAAGGAAAAGCAAATCCTGCTGAGGCTGCTTCTTTGCTTACAGTTTATTTAATGCGCCCGATTAGTGTAGAGGAATTAGGAGGATATCGTGACTTGCTCTTGGAATTGTGCTTGCCCGTAAATATTGACATTCCAACTATAGATGTTTGTGGCACCGGCGGAGATTCAAAAAATACTTTTAATATTTCAACTCTTTCTGCTTTTGTGGCGGCGGCTTGCGGAGTAAAAGTTGCTAAGCACGGTAATTACGGAGTTTCTTCAGTTAGTGGTTCTTCCAATGTATTAGAGCATTTAGGCTACAAGTTCTCAAATAATGTAGATTCATTAAAAAAGCAACTTGATAAACACAATATTTGTTTTATGCACGCGCCTCTGTTTCACCCGGCACTAAAAAATGTCGGGCCCGTTAGAAAGGAGATGGGCGTAAAAACTTTTTTTAATATGCTTGGCCCATTGGTAAATCCTGCTCGTACAACACATAAAATGGTTGGGGTTTATAATTTGGAACTTGCACGCGTATATCATTATCTTTTGCAAAACGAAAATCAAGCGTATTGCATTGTGCATTCGCTCGATGGGTATGATGAAATTTCGGGAACTTCAGATTTTAAAGTGTATACACAAAAGGGAGAGCAAGTCGTTAGTCCGGGTGAATTTAATTTACCTGCCATAAGCGAAGAGAATTTATTTGGCGGCGATACTGTTGAAGCTGCCGCAAAAATATTTACGGATATACTTCAAAATAAAGGGACGAAAGAGCAAACGGAAGTTCTTGCAATAAATTCAGCCTATGCAATGCATTGCTATTCTAATAAACCGGTTATCGAATGCTTGGCTGAGGCAAGGGAAGCTATTCAATCAAAAAAAGTATTAAACACATTTACAAACCTTATCAATAATCAATAATATGGACGTTTTGCAAGAGATAGTTGCCACTAAGAAAAAAGAAGTAGAAGAGCGTAAGGCACTTTTCCCGATAAAGTTATTGGAGAAAAGTATTTACTTCAACTCAAATCCTGTTTCGCTAAAAAAATATTTGCAGCGCGACGATTTAACCGGAATCATTGCTGAGTTTAAGCGTAAATCGCCCTCTAAAGGCTTTATTAATAAATATGCCGATGTTGAAAGAACAACTATTGGATATATGCAGGCAGGTGCAAGCGCGCTATCTGTTTTAACCGATTCAACTTATTTTGGCGGCAAGAGCGAGGATTTAACTGCAGCACGAAAATTTAATTTTTGCCCAATTTTGCGCAAAGACTTTGTCATTGACGAATATCAAATTACAGAAGCAAAAAGCATCGGCGCAGATGTAATTTTATTGATTGCCGCTATTCTTACCAAAGAGCAAATAAAAAATTACACAAAACTTGCAAAAGATTTAGGATTAGAAGTTTTATTAGAAATACACGGCGAGGATGAGTTAGAAAAGGTAATTCCCGAAATACAAATTGTGGGCGTTAATAACCGCAATCTTAAAACTATGGAAATTTCTCTGCAAACTTCATTAAGTATTTTTTCTAAACTACCTAAAGAAGCAGTTAAGGTTTCCGAGAGCGGGATTAATAAGCCCGAGCAATTAGTTCAATTAAAAGAAGCCGGCTATAACGGGTTTTTAATGGGTGAGTTTTTTATGAAACACAGTCGCCCCGAAGAAGTGTGCAAAAATTTTATAAAAGAAGTAAAACAATTGCAAAAGCAAACAGTAAATACATGAAACTAAAAGTATGCGGACTAAACAACCGCGAAAATATTTTGGAAGTACTAGAATGTAAGCCTGATTACATAGGATTTATATTTTATAATAAATCGCCGCGTTACATTGGAGGATTGGATTCGGGCTTTGTAAAAAGTATTTCTTCAGCAAAAAAAGTTGGCGTATTTGTTAATGAAACCGAAAATATTATTTTAGGTTGTGTTTTGCGTTATGGATTGGATTTTGTGCAGTTGCATGGAGATGAATCGCCGGAGTTTTGCCAAATGATAAATACATCAGTTCCTGTAATCAAGGCTTTTCAAATTAACGATGCATTTGATTTTTCTATTGTAAAGAAATATGAAAGCGTTTGCGAGTATTTTCTCTTCGACACAAAAAGTGAAAATTTTGGAGGTAGCGGAAAAACATTCAATCATTCAAAATTAGCTGAGTATAAATTAGAAAAGCCTTTTTTCCTGAGCGGAGGAATTGACACGGCAATGCTTGATGAAATCTCACTACTCACTACTCACTACTCATCTCTGGCTGTTCTGGATGTAAACTCAAAGTTTGAAACTGCTCCCGGCATAAAGGACATTAATAAATTAAAAGAAATAAGAAATCATGAGCTATACAGTAGATAAACACGGATACTACGGAGAATTTGGCGGAGCTTTTATTCCGGAACTGCTTTACAAAAATGTGGAGGAGCTGCAGAAAAATTATTTAAAAATAATAGGCGGCGCATCTTTTAAAAAGGAATTTGATAATTTATTGCGCGATTACGTTGGAAGGCCAACGCCATTATATCTGGCAAAACGCCTGTCAGAAAAATATAACACAAATATTTATTTGAAGCGCGAGGATTTGAATCACACAGGCGCACATAAAATAAATAATACGATTGGGCAAATTTTATTGGCACAACGATTGGGGAAAACCAGAATTATTGCAGAGACAGGTGCGGGGCAGCACGGCGTTGCAACTGCAACGGTTTGTGCGCTGATGAATATAGAATGCATCGTATACATGGGCGAAGTGGATATGGCGCGACAAGCACCAAATGTGGCGCGCATGAAATTACTGGGAGCAAAAGTAGTTCCTGCAACTTGCGGAAGTAAAACTTTAAAAGACGCTACTAACGAGGCCATTCGCGATTGGATAAATAATTCGGAGAACACGCATTATATAATTGGCTCTGTGGTTGGCCCGCACCCGTATCCGGATATGGTTGCGAGGTTTCAATCGGTTATCAGCGAAGAAATTAAAAAGCAACTTTTAGAAAAAACCGGTAAAGAAAACCCGGACGCTGTTATTGCATGTGTTGGCGGCGGAAGTAATGCAGCAGGAGCATTTTATCATTTTCTGGACTCGCCCGAAGTAAAATTAATTGGTACAGAAGCGGCAGGTATGGGAGTAGATACAGGTCATACTGCTGCAACGCTTGCCATTGGTACTCCGGGAGTAATTCACGCCTGCAAAACAATGTTGATGCAGGATGCTTACGGACAAATTACAGAGCCTTATAGTATTTCGGCGGGATTAGATTACCCGGGCATTGGTCCGCTACATGCGCATTTGAATTTAACGAAGCGCGCAAGTTTTTACAGCATTACGGATGAAGAAGCTTTACAGGCGGCTTTTTTGCTTTGCAAGTTGGAAGGAATTATTCCTGCATTAGAAAGTTCGCACGCGCTTGCTGTGCTCGAGAAAATAAAATTCGGCAAAAACGAAAATATTGTGGTGAACCTTAGTGGTCGCGGCGACAAAGACCTGGAAACCTACATGAAACACATTACTAACTAAAAAACTTTGTGCCTTAGCGCCTTTGTGCAAAAATAAAGCAGATGAATAGAATTAAAAACCTTTTCGAAAAGAAAAACAAAGATGTTTTGTCGATTTACTTTACGGCAGGATTTCCTGAACTTAACAGTACCATGGATATCCTTTCTTCATTAGAGAAAAACGGTGCGGATATGGTTGAACTGGGAATGCCGTTCTCTGACCCTTTGGCTGACGGCCCCGTAATTCAGCATAGCAGCGAAGTCGGTTTAAAGAACGGAATGAACCTGGACTTGATGTTTGAGCAAACAAAGGAAATGAGAAAAACAATTTCGATTCCGGTTGTACTGATGGGTTATTTGAATCCACTGTTGCAATATGGGGTAGAGAAATTTTTGAAACGCGCTGCAGAGAATGGGTTCGACGCTTTAATTATTCCGGATTTGCCAATAAGAGAGTACGAGCTGGATTTTAAAAAATTGTTTGAAAAATATAATTTGCAAAATATTTTCCTGATAACCCCGCAGACTCCCCCAGAGCGCGTAAAACACATTGATGAAATATCGAACGCGTTTATTTATTTAGTTTCTACATCAGCCACCACAGGGGCAAAAGATAAGTTTAGCCTTGAACAGGAAGAATATTTTAAACGAATCGCTTCTTATAAATTAAAAAACCCCTTGTTGGCTGGCTTCGGCATTTCTAACCGACAAACATTTGAACAGGCCTGCCTCAATACAAACGGAGCCATTATCGGCAGCGCTTTTATTAAGGCATTGCAAACTGACGATTACAAATTACAAATTGAAAAATTTATTTCCTCAATCAAGCAAATACAAATTATAAATACATAATACACCAGCCAAAAAAACTTTGTGCCTTAGCGCCTTTGTGGCAAAAAACCAAAACTCGATATGATAGTACAATTACAGAATAAAGTCAGTGAGCAGGAAAAACAAAAAATAATCGACGCGATTAAAGCCATCAATTATAAGCCTGCCGAAGTAAAAACGCAATTCGGAAATTACCTTGTTTGCATTGGTAAAAACGATTTTGATATTCGATCAATCGGCGTGCTGGATGGCGTTAAAGACGTTCACCGTGTTTCCGACAGTTATAAACTAGTTTCGCGTAAGTGGAAAGTGAATTACAGTGTAATTGATTTGGGAGACGGCGTTACCATTGGAAATAATGGTTTAACAATAATGGCTGGTCCGTGTTCAATTGAAAATGAAACCCAAGTACAAAAAATCGTAGCGCATTTAAAGCAAAATAATATTCGTATTATGCGTGGTGGCGTTTTTAAACCGCGCAGTTCGCCCTACGCTTTTCGTGGACTGGGAATTGAAGGACTGAAAATGTTTTCTTCTATTTGCCGCGAGAACGGAATAAAAATTATTACCGAGGTAATGCAGGTTTCGCAAATTGCCGAGATGCACGATTACGTGGATGTATTTCAAGTGGGCGCACGTAACTCACAAAATTTTAATTTGCTGGATGCGCTGGGCGAAGTTGACAAGCCCGTTTTAATAAAGCGCGGCATGAGCGGCACCATTGACGAATTATTGCAAAGCGCAGAATATATTTTCAGCAACGGAAACGAAAAACTGATGCTCTGCGAGCGCGGCATCCGAACTTTTGAAAATGCGTACAGAAACACTTTTGACATAAACGCTATTCAGGTTTTAAAAGATAAAACACATTTGCCGGTTATTGCAGACCCCTCACATGGGGTAGGCATACGTGATTACGTAAGTAAAATAGGATTGGCAAGCGCTGTTGCGGGTGCCGACGGAGTTATTTATGAAGTACACGAAATCCCCGAAGAGGCAGCAAGCGACGGGCAACAAACTTTAAACTTTGAAGAGAGTAAAGAGTTGACAAGGAAGTTGAGGATGCTGGAAGAGATAAGGGTTTAGATTTTTACTTCCCCATAAACATTGCCTTCAACTCAGTGGCCTCTTCCGGTTTCATTTTGCCGGCTAAAATTAAGGCTAATTGTTTGCGGCGCAAAGCACCTTCAAAACGTGTAATTTCTTCTTCGGTTTCCGGAATTAATTCGGGTACGGGTAGGGGAGAACCATTTTGATCGATGGCCACAAAAGTGTAAATAGCTTCATTACTTTTTTTACGAACACCCGTAACAGAATCTTCTACCCAAACATCAATAAAAACTTCCATGCTGGTACTAAAAGAACGCGAAACTTTTGCTTCGAGTGTAACAATGCTTCCAAGTTTAATAGGCTCTCTGAAAGAAACATTATTTACAGTTGCAGTAACAACAACGCGTTTGCAATGCCTGTGAGCAGAGATTGCAGAAGTTGTGTCCATCCACATCAATAACCTTCCGCCAAATAAATTTCCTAAGGCATTGGTATCGTTAGGCAACACATGTTCTGTTGTTACAGTGTGCGATTCGTGGGGAAATTTCGTTTTCATACTTATATTATTTAAGAGATTAGGTTTTTAGGATAACAAATAAAATATTTTTTTACAGTTTTAGAAAGCACATTAATATTAAGCTGGTCGCTTGCCTTTGCAATATCCAAAACTTTACCGTCATTCATTAAAATATTTATTTTAACAATGTTTGATTTATAGGCACTATTCTCAATCTCGCCCGAAGCAACATAGTAAGAGGCCTCTTTTTCGGTAACCTTATATTTTTTGGCCGCCAAAGAAGTTAAACGCTGTTTATAATTGGGCTTAATTTTTTCTTTGGTCAGCTCTATTTTAAATAATCTTCTCTCAACAAGTTTTTTGCAAAGTGAAGAAAGAATTTTATCGGTGCCGTGCATCCATACTTTTACCGAAGCAAAAATATCGTAATCATCCAGCAAAGCAAAAGTCTCCAGTAAACCAGGGTAGGTAATAAAATCTTTTTTGTGATAATCGTTCTTTAAAAAAACCGAAAGCGCCGGCGTGGCAAACAACTCTTCTCCCTGCGAAGAAAGTTCTTTAGCGCGCTTTAAAATATTAACCAGCATATTCTCACCGGCAACAACAGTTTTATGCAAGTACACCTGCCAATACATCAATCTGCGCGCAATGATAAATTTTTCTATCGAGTAAATGCCCTTTTCCTCAATGGCCAGCTCATCATTTTTTACGTTAAGCATTTTAATAATACGGTCGCTGCTGATAACGCCTTCCGAAACTCCGGTAAAAAAACTATCACGGTTTAAATAATCAAGACGGTCCATATCCAGCTGACTGCTTACTAACTGGTGCAAGAAATGCTTTTTATACTTATTATTAAAAATTGTAATGGCAAGCGTAAGCTTTCCGTTAAATTCTTTATTCAGCCTCTCCATCAGCAAGGCCGAAAAATCTTCGTGACTGATATTTTTTGCGATAGAATGTTCTAACGCGTGCGAAAAGGGCCCGTGCCCTATATCATGCAATAAAATGGCGATGGTAACTGCCTCGGCTTCTTCATTGGTAATTTCAATATCTTTTGAGCGAAGCACATCAATGGCTTGCGTCATTAAATGCATGGCGCCTATAGCGTGATGAAAGCGTGTATGCAAAGCCCCCGGATAAACAAGATTGGTCATACCCAATTGTTTAATGCGGCGCAGGCGTTGAAAGTAAGGATGGTTTATTAAGTCAGAAATAATATCTGCCGGCAATGTAACAAAGCCGTAAATGGGGTCGTTAATGATTTTACTTTTTTTACCGCGTTGATGACTCATTACTTCAAAAATAATCAATTTAAATGAAACTGAAATTGTTTTGTGGTATATACCAATAGCAGCTTGCTCTTTCTCTAAAAGCAAACAAATAGTAAAACAGCCTTTCCCTTTCTTTTCTTCCTTGATGAAGAAAAGAAACAAAAGAAATCAAGAAAATCCGATGGCAAATCGCACGGGCCACCCGGCGCCGCGGATTTTCGGGCCAGCGCGCAGTTCCAAACTATAATTATTCAAATATTTTTGGTTTTGACTACAAGGCTAAGTTTTATAGAAATAGTTCTAATAAATCCGGCGGTAGATCCTGATGAAACACTAACTCGAAAATGCTTAAATAAAAATCGCCCCGTAATTGCGGAGCGATTTTTAAATTTTATAAGTGGCGATTAAAAATCAAACTTCGCTTTATGGTCTTCTATACTAGCCATTGTTTTTAATGCTTCAAAAGCTTCGTAATCGGCACGTGTAGAAAGTGTAATGTTAGCCGATGACTGTGTTGCCTTATAATCTTTAACAGGAGGCGCATCCTTTTTAGATACAACCCACACTGCATAAACCGCATTCATGCCCTTTAAAGCCGGAGATGCTACGCCTTGCTTTAACACACCAACAGCACCACACATGGCGTCCTCTTTACCAAGGCCTGCAACACTGTAACTGTTAAACACCAGGTCTTTTGCTTCTTCAACAGTAAGTTTCATTTTAGCGGCAAGATCCTGCGCAGTTTTTGCAACCGCTAAATAATCGCTAAATTCTTTCATAAACATTTGCGCTTTTTTATCCTGCTTGGCTTTTATGGCAACGTCTTCTTTTACCTGCTCAAACGGCGCTGTGCCTTTTTCTTTTATATCCGTAAGACGAGCTACAACAAAGCGTGTTCCAAATTGAAATGAAGAAGATACTTCGCCCTTTTTAGCCGAGTAAACCCAACGAATTAAATCTTTAGGCGCCTCAAGGCCCGGGATTTGTTTATCGCTTTCGCGGATATTATCTGCGAGGCGCGGAACTAATTTTCCCTCTTCACAACCTTTTGCAAAAAGATCAGTTGTGTTGTACTTACCTGCAAACTCGCTGGCTTTTAAATTATACGTGTTAAGCGTTTTATCGCTTGGCTGAATTTTACGTGAA
Organism: Bacteroidia bacterium; assembly: GCA_038214655.1. Lineage (GTDB taxonomy): Bacteria > Bacteroidota > Bacteroidia > B-17B0 > Aurantibacillaceae > PALSA-968. The sequence goes on from JBBQRR010000001.1 coordinate 28,225, forward strand.
ATGCTGGCCAGTTTAAATTTGGTAGAAGTTCCTTTACTTACATCCAACACTTCCATAATGTGATAACCAAAATTAGATTCGGTAACAAAAAGATCTCCGTTTTTATTTTCGGTAGCGCCTTTGGTAAATGATTCTACCCAATCGCGGCTGCCTTCTGCTATCCAACCATAATTACCGCCTTTACCTTTCCAGTTATTAGTGTCTTTACCCGGGAAGAAACGCTCAAGTTGCGCTTTAACCTGCGGGTTTGATAAATCGGGTTTTTTCTTTCCGCCATCATCACTGAATTTCTCAACTGTTTTATCCCAATCTGCTTTTTTAGTTTTTAGAGCCGTCAACAAACTATCGGCCATTTTCTTTGCCTGATCTTTTGAACGTTTCACATCCTGCGATGCGCCCGAACCTGCATAAGCAATTAATATGTGGCGCACTTTACCCGAGTCAAGCACAGTTGCAGTTTCAAGTAACTTGGTAACTTTTACCAAACTGTTTTCTAAGTATGGGCCAAATACGCTTCCTTTTGGCGAAGTAAAAATAGAAGAGTCAATCATTTTACTAACCATGTCCTTCTTAAACATGCCTATATCAACCACATTGTTGTCGTTTTCGGCAAGCATGATAGCTGAGTCTTCCGACAAAGTTTTTTTACTTTTAAAATCAACCGCAATCTCGGCCATTTGCTTGCGTATGTCTTCAATATCTTCGTTAGTAGCAAAGGCATCAAAAGTTACGTAATCAATTTTACGTGTAGTTTCAAAATTCTGAAACTTGTAACTGTTGTTATCGTAATATTTTTTTAAATCGTCTTCGCTAACCTGTATAGAAGAATCACTTACCGAGTTATAACGCTTGGCAACAAACTGAACATTGTAGGTAGCTGTTTGTCTTTCGTATTCGGTTTTTCCTTCGGCCGATGTAACGTATAATCCTTTTTTAAGAAGGTTATTGTATTTTTCTGAAATGCGAGAGTCTTTTACGTAGTCTTCAACTTTCTTCCAGTATTTCTCCTGCTCGGGAGTCATTTGCTGAATAAAGCCTTGTAATTTTGCGGGATCTAAACTTCCGTCGGGCTTTGCAAAATTAGGAAACACTTTGCCGGTTTGTTTATCGGTTAATTGCCCGGTAATAATTGAGTGCGGATGCGCCACAACAATATCGTACAACTCATCTTCGCCAACGCTAATGCCTGCTTTTTTATAAACTACTTTAAGTACGCGCTCAGAAATAAATTCGTTCCAAACCTGATCAACAAGCATTTGCTTATTCTGATCATCTACTTTTTGTTGTCCGTTCTGTTCGTAATTTTCAACAGCCGTATTAAGTCGTGCTATAAAATCATTGTAGTCAATATATTTTCCGCCAATGCGGCCAATGCTGCGCTCGTTGCTGCCAAATAAAGAGTTACCTGTTTCGAGGGCACTTTGTAAAATAAAAATTACAAGGGCTAAACCAATGATACCTACCAGTAAGGCGGTTCTTTTGCGAATGGATTCTAATACGCTCATATACTTAAAATTTGAAGGGTGCAAAGATAAAAAACGAGTTTGAATCAAGAAATTAAATAAAAAGAAAATTCCTTCTGTTTTAGCAAGAGGAATTTCTTATATCTAACTGGTTTTTATTTACTTATCATCAATTTGCTGCTGATGATTTGCCCCTTAGAGTTAATGCTTACCGCGTAAGCTCCGGCAGGCAGATTACTTAGGTTTATTTCATTAAGGCCCATTTCTATTGATTGTTCTAAAACAACCTGCCCTACAATACTCACAATTTTAAGGCTTGCGCTTTTTTGCGACTGTACGTACAATTTATCAATTGCCGGGTTAGGATAGATATCGAAACCATTTTGATTTATAGTTTGTATACCAATGCAGCTTTTTACAACCACTTTAATTGTTTGCGAAACCGGACAAGCATTTAATGTGCCTGTAATGGTATAAATAGTTGTTGTACTTGGCGAAACAGAAACAGTAGCTGTAGTAAGGCTACCTGCGTTTGCACTCCATAAATACGAAGCAGCATTACCTGTTGCTGTAAGAACTGCGCTGTTACCAACACAAATAGTATCTGCGCTTGTACTTACCGTTAAAGTGGGCAATGCTTTAACTGAAAGGGTTGTAATTACAAGGCTATCGTGGCCATGCACATTAAGGGTATCGGTATATGTGCCGGCTAATGTTTGATAAGCGTTTTGCAACATGATGCTATCTCCTTGACAAATGCTTGTTGAGGCAAGTGCAACCGGAATTACGCGAATCATGTTAGAGTCAACATAATAGTTGTTATTTATGCTGGTAGGACTTCCGCCGGTAAGCGAAACAGTTCTTACGCTATCCATTCCGTAATTGGGTATATCTACATAAATTTTGTAATTGCCTAAAGGAACATTAGGGAAAGAGAAATGCCCCGAAGTATCGGTAGTTGTTCTTGCGGCCGGACTACCGCCCGGATTTTTCCCTAACTTAACATCTACACCTTTTAATGGTGCGCCCAATGTGGGAAATAAACCACCGCCGGCATATCGGGCTCCGGTATAAGTTGAATCTTTAGTAATAATTCCGTCAATCATTCCGGGGCCGGGTGTAACTCCCGGCATTTGTAAAATTTTGATATCATTGCCCGCATTGTTTCCGTTCACACAACTGTGATGCTGAATTACCAATGCAGAATCCCATTGAAAAGGATATAATCTATTGCTATAATAAGTTCCTACCGAAGTTTTATATAAAGCGTTGCTTGTATCGGCAATTGCTTTTACAATATAGTCTCCATAGTACACGCTCGGAAAATAATATTTACCCGAAACATTTAATCCCATTAAACCGGATGTATCGCCTATGCTTGGATTAAGTGGATTTAATTTAAACAAATACACTTGGCCCGCTGTTACAGGCGCTAATAATGTATCGATAACAAGGCCGGATAAACTATCGCTTGCATTTACTGTAATGTATAAAGTGCCCGGGTAACTGGTTTGGCATCCATTACTATCTAAAACAAAAAAACCGATTGGTGAAGGAGAAGGCGTGCTTACTGTGTAAAGTGTAAAACCAACAATGCTGTCGTTTAACCCAATTATATTTAAAGATTGTGTCCATCCATAATCGTAAGGACCACTTCCGGGGCGAACATAGGCGTGCGCGATATCATTTTGTCCCTGACAAATAGTGGTGTTACTTACTGTAACAGAATCTATAATCGGGTTGGAATGAACCGTGAAATTATAAGTGGCTGTATCATAAATACCGGAACTCATAGTTCCGCTGTAAGCGCGTAGTTTTACTGTATGTATCCCCGGTCCTGGAAACAATGTTGCAAAATTATAGGATGTAGCAAAAGGGCTGCCATCCAAATACCATCCTGATGAAAGTGAATTTACAGAATTGCTTTTTACCGAATCCATAGCGTTTACGCAAAATGGATTAACTGTAATATTAGCCTGTGGAAATTTTAAATGCCATACCTCGCCGGCAACGAAGTTGCCCATCGTATTAGTACCTATAAACGGATATGCTGCGTTTCCGGCTGTGTACATTTTATTATTAAAATAGGCTAATTTAAAATCAATGCCGCTGTTGGGATAATTTTCTACATCGGTAGTTGATGAAGATCTTTGTAAAGAATCTGCATGCGAGTATTGCCAAACAACAGGGAAATATCCGGCAGAGCTTATACCATTAGGATTGGCAATACGTAATTGACTACTATAATCTTCAGCCTCTATCCAAATTCGGTTCCCAACAACTTGCAAGTCCGTTATATAATCCCAATAAAAATTATAATTATTGCCATTAATTAAAGACGTCCAGTTTTGTGTTGTTGAAAGACTATCTGCAGTGCACCATAAAGCAAAACGAGAGTTACCAAGTCCGGCAACTAAAGTATCGTGAAAAATTTCGAAAGCTGTAAAGCTAACCCCGTAAAAAGGTGGTTGCGCCCCTAAATTACCTAATAATATTCCGGCAGTGGCAACTGTATCCCAGTTTTCGCCATCAGCAGTTCTTAAAATTATTCCACCGTTAAAACCTCCCTCAACAGCCACGTATAATTTTTTATGCCATACAATAGCATCGTAGGCACTGCGAAAAGGAAATCTCCCTGCATTTACCCAGGTTGGATTGGTAACGCCTGCCGGTGCTTTCCAAACAGAAAAACCACTACAGCAATTAGTGTTACCCGCAAATGCATAAACCGTATCGTTTGAACCGGTGGGCGAGTATAAAGCCATCGTTTGAATATACGCTGCTGAATTTAATGTAAGCGAGTCATATCCGGTAGTATCAAAAGGAATGCTACCGTGTTTTGTATAAGTAGTACCGTCAAACCGGTAAACCGCAGGAAAAAATGCGGGATTGTATTTTACGGTATCAACCCCTGTTCCCATAAACATATATGTATTGTTGGCTGTTACCGATGTCATCATTTTTTCGTGAGAGCCCTGTAATACCGAATTTAAGCCGGGTTCGTTAACAAAAGAACCGGGCAGGCCGCTGGCAGAAGAAAATAGTTTTAGGCTGGCGTTTGAGTCGGCACCCGCTGTATATATCTTTCCCTGAAAAACTTTTAATTGGTTAAAACTTACTTTAGAACCCATTCCGTTTACAATAACGGTATCCCAATTATCCTGGGCGTTTAAAAAAGAAGTTGCAAAAAATGCGGTGACAAATAGTATTTTTTTCATATGTATTTTAAAAAGTTTGGCTAAGATAACACATTTTAAGCAAATTAATTTAGATTAAGATATCTGCTAAAACACGTAAAAAAATGAAAGGAAACTTGCAAGACAAAAAAAGTTTCCATAGTTTTGCCCTGTTTTTAAGAAATATGACACACAAAGAAAAAATAATGTCGGGTGCCAAAGAGCTGTTTGCACGCTATGGCATAAAAAACATTACTATGGATGAAATAGCCAAACAGCTGGGTGTTTCTAAAAAAACCATTTATCAGGAGTTTCCGGATAAAGATTCTTTAGTGCACTCGATGATGCTGGCTGACATGGAAATTCATCATAAAAGCTTTGATGAGATATATAATTCGTCGGACAATTTGGTAGACGAGATTTTTACTATCATGAAAAAAATGACGGAGATTTTCAGCAATTGCAACCCGCTGATGTATTACGATTTGCAGAAATACTATCCGCAAACCTGGAAGTTATTTGCGGATTTCAGAATAAAGTATATCCTCGTAAAAGTTGAGCGTTCTATCGAGGAAGGAAAAAAAGATGGCCTTGTAAGAGAAGATGTTAATACAAAAATACTGGCACATCTGCGCATCGAAGAAATTACCATGGCCATGCAGGGCCAGGTTTTTCCGCACGATAAATTTAACATGCTTGATGTTCAGTTAGCGCTTACCGAACATTTTTTGTACGGTATCTGCACCCTAAAAGGCCACAAACTGATAAACAAATACAAAAAAATTAACGAAGAAGAATAAAGAATAGCCAATGAAAAAAATTAAATTACTAACGCTGTTTACCTGCTTTTTGCTTTTTGCAAAAGCGCAGCAAAACCCGGCCGAATTCAGTCTGCAATCGGCAATAGATTATGCCTTAAAGCATAGCGCCAATTATTTAAATGCCGAAGCAGACGCCAACTTCAATCGTTACAAACGTAACGAAATAATGGGGCAGGGACTCCCGCAAATAAATGCAAGTCTTGATGTAAAAGACAATGTCATACTTCCTACTTCTTTAATTCCTGCCTCGGCATTTAATCCACAAGCGCCCCCCAATACATTTTTTCCGGCAAAGTTTGGTGTGCATTATAACAGTACTGCCAGCGTTACCGCAAGCCAGCTGGTTTTTAACAGCAGTTACATTGTAGGATTGCAGGCTTCCAAAGAATTAATTAACCTTTCGCAAAAAAATATTTTGCGCAGCAAAGTAGAAACCGTGCAAAATGTTTCTAAAGCATACTACGGTGTATTGGTAAACCGCGAGCGCATTAAAATTTTAGATTTAAATGTAGAACGCCTAAAAGTATTAAAGGAAAACACAACGGCCCTTAATCAAAACGGATTTATCGAAAAAATTGACCTCGACCGATTAGAAGTTAGCTATAATAATCTTCTTACTGAAAGAGATAAAACAGCGCGCCTGGTAGAACTAACCGAAGTGCTGTTAAAATTTCAAATGGGATACGAATTAAGCCAGCCCATTACACTTATTGATAATTTGGATAAAGCGGGAACAACTGAAGACTTACAAAACCTTGTATTAAATGATAAACCGGATGTTTCTAAAAGGCCCGAGTTTTTAGTGGTTCAATCGCAATTAAAATTAAATGAGTACGATTTAAAACGTTACCGATTAAATTATATTCCAACCCTTGCAGCATATGGTACTTTCGCCTCGCAGTTTCAAAGCAATACGTTAGATTTTGCAAGCAAAGGCTGGTACCCTTTTGCAATTATAGGTGCTACACTTAATATTGGAATTTTTGACGGACTGCAAACAAACGCGCGTATACAGCAGGCAAAAATTAATTTGCTAAAAACAAGAAATAACTCCAATCAGTTAAAACAAGCTATGGAGATGGAAGCGCAGGGCAGTGCCACTGCCTATAAAAATGCGGCGGCATCTTTGCAAATGCAGAAGAAAAACATTGAGCTGTCGAAAAGCATTTTTGAAACCGTAAAAAAGAAATACGAGCAAGGCGGTGGATCTAGCCTTGAATTAAATACTGCCGAAAATGATTTACACCAGGCCGAAACAAATTATTACAACACCTTATACGATTTAATCATCGCTAAAATAGATTATCAAAAAGCAACAGGAACTTTAGTTAAATAAATTACGGATTAATAAAATAAAGAATATGAAAAACGGAATACTTTACATCGCAATGGCAACGCTGATAATTTCATGCGCTGCCCCTGATAAAAAAGCGGAACTGATAAAGAAAAAAACGGAACTTGAAAAATTAAGGAAAGAAAGATCGGATCTCGATGGTAAGATTGATTCGCTTAACGTGCAGATTAAACGAATGGACAGCGCCAAAGAAAAATCGCTGGAAGTAATTGCCCTGGCTATAACCCCGCAAATTTTTAAAACCTACATAGAAGTGCAGGGTCGCATTGATGCCGACGAAAGCGTTTCGCTATCGAGCGAAATGCCCGGTACGGTAACAAAAATCAATGTTAAAGTAGGCGATGAGGTAAGCAAAGGAACTACGCTGGCAGAAACTGATGCGCGCGCCATTCAGCAACAAATGGCAGATTTGCAAACTAACCTTGATTTGGTAACGCAGGTATTTCAAAAACAAAAAAACCTGTGGGATCAAAAAATTGGAACCGAAATGCAATTTTTGCAAGCCAAAACAAATAAAGAAAGCCTCGAGAAAAAAATGGCCATCATGCAGCAGCAACTAAACATGAGCAAAATTGTTTCGCCTATTAACGGTACCGTTGATGCCGTAAATATTAAAGTGGGGCAAGCCATTGCGCCGGGTATTCCCGCCATTACAGTAATTAATTTTTCTAACCTGAAAGTAAAAGCGGATGTGGCCGAGACGTATGCCAGCCGCGTTAAAAAAGGAAACGACGCACAAATTGTTTTTCCGGATATGAATGATTCTATCAATGCAAAAGTAAATTACGCCTCGCGCGCCATCAATACACTTAACCGCACATTTGGCGTTGAAGTGTTGCTGGATAACAATAAAGAATACCATCCCAACATGGTTGCTAAACTTAAAATAAATGATTTTCAATCGCCAACCCCCGTTGTTGTTGTACCTGTAAAATATATTCAGCGCGGCACTTCCGAAAATTACGTGTACGTAGTTAGCGACGGAAAAGCAGTAAAAAAAATAATTAAAACAGGCAGGGAATACAGCGGTATTGCCGAAGTGCTAAGCGGATTAAGCGCCGGCGATTTATTAATTATAGCAGGATATGATTTGGTAAACGACGGTGATGCAGTAACTGTTAAAAAATAATTCGCTAAGCGAAAAAAAGATTTGTTATGATAGAAAAAATGATTGATAAAATTAAGGAGTTTAAACCCTCCAGTTGGGCGATAGATAATAAGATTACGGTATATCTCATTACCATTCTTATTTGCTATATGGGAATTAGAACCTATAATAGCTTGCCTAAGGAAAGTTTTCCGGACATTACTGTTCCCACTATATACATCAATACCATTAACGGCGGTAACTCGCCTACAAATATTGAAAATACCATTACGCGCCCTATAGAAAAACGTTTAAAAGCTTTATCGGGAGTTAAAAAATTTACGAGTACTTCTTTGCAAGACGTTTCGGTTATTATTGTTGAATTTAATACTAATGTAAACGTAACCATTGCAAAACAAAAAGTAAAAGACGCGGTAGATGAAGCGCGCGCAGATTTACCGCAGGTACTAACGCGCGAGCCCATGATTAAGGAAATTGCGTTTTCTGAAATTCCAATTATGTACATAAATATTGCGGGCAACTTTGATTTAAAGGATTTAAAAAAATATGCCGAGGCTTTGCAGGATCGTGTAGAAGGGATGAAAGAAATTAACGAGGCAAAAATTATCGGTGCGCTAGATAGGGAGATTCAGGTAAACATTGACATGTATAAACTGCAGGCGGCCCAATTAACGCTGGTAGATGTCCAGCGCGCTATCGGTTCAGAAAACATGTCCCTTACAGGAGGAACAGTTCCCTTAAACGGAATGAAACCAACGCTAAGTATTAAAAGTGAATTTAAAGAACCAAAGGAAATTGAAAATATTGTTGTTAATTCTGCTTCAGGCGCCAAACTTTTTATAAAAGATTTTGCAACGGTAACAGATGCTTATAAAGAAAAAGAAAGTTACTCGAGCACCAAAGGAAAAAATGTAATTACGCTAAACGTTGTAAAGCGCGCCGGAGAAAATTTAATTGAAGCGTCTGATAAAATTTACAAAGCCATTGAGGACATGCGGATAAAGCAATTTCCTAAAGGATTAGAGGTAACTGTTAGCGGCGATCAAAGTCAGAAAACAAAAGTTACGCTGCACGATTTAATAAATACCATCATCATCGGATTTATTTTGGTAACTATCATCCTGATGTTTTTTATGGGCGTTACCAATGCGTTGTTTGTTGCGATGTCGGTGCCACTCTCCATGTTCATTGCCTTTTTAATTATGCCGGGCATAGATTTTAGTTTTAACATGATTGTATTGTTTGCGTTTTTATTAGCGTTGGGAATTGTAGTTGATGATGCGATTGTTGTAATAGAAAATACGCACCGTTTGTTTGACAACGGTAAGCGCGATATAAAAACCGCCGCCAAAATGGCGGCCGGCGAAGTGTTCCTTCCTGTATTATCAGGAACAATAACAACCCTCGCGCCGTTTATTCCACTGGCGTTCTGGACCGGTATCATTGGTAAATTCATGTTCTTCCTGCCGGTTACTTTAATTATTGCACTCTTGGCTTCGCTTTTTGTGGCTTATATAATCAATCCGGTTTTCGCAGTTGATTTTATGAAAACCAAAGAAGAAGAAAATAAAGAACACGGAAAATTAACCAAGAAAGCACGTCTGCAATTAATTGTGTACGGTGTAATAGTTTTGCTTTGCTATGTAACCGGCCACCGTATGGCAGGTAACATTGTTGTTTTCCTTGCCTTGTTTTTAATTCTGCATCGCTTGTGGTTATACAAAGCAATTAATTATTGGCAAACAAAAGCCTGGCCCGCGTTTCAAAATTTATATGTAAGAGGTTTAAAATGGTGTTTAAAAAGACCTTATCTTCCCTTGATTGCAACAATTGGTGTTTTTGGTCTTTCATTGATGTTTTTTGCTGTGCGCGGTCCAAAAGTTGTTTTCTTTCCGCAGGGCGACCCAAACAATATTTATGTGTATGTAAAACTTCCGGTAGGCACAGATCCTTCGGTTACAAACGCGGTGATGCGAAATGTAGAACAAAAAATGGCCAGCGTTTTAAGCGATACAACCAAATGCGTTGAATCAATTATTACAAACGTAACCATTGGCGTTACTGATCCGCGCGACGGCGATCAAAACTCGTATCCCAACCGCGGAAAAATTGCTATCAACTTTGTAGAGTTTGATAAACGCAAAGGTGTTTCAACACAAGCGTTTTTAGAAAAATTACAAAATATCAAATGGGAAATTCCTGCTGCCGAAATAAGCGTAAATAAAGAACAGGCCGGCCCGCCGGTTTCAAAACCAATTAATATAGAAGTTACCGGCGATGATTTTACCGAATTGGTAAGTAACGCTTCGCGACTTAATAAATTTATTGACTCGGTAAAAGTAGAGGGCGTAGCAGATATTAAATCAGATTTTGAAAGTAATAAACCCGAAATTGTTTTTGATATTGATCGCGAGCGCGCTAACCGAGAAGGATTATCCACCTCGCAATTAGCCATGGAAATTCGTGGTGCCGTTTACGGAATAGAAGCCACAAAATACCGTGCGCCCGATGATGAGTATCCCGTGCAAATACGTTATCGCATAGATCAGCGTAATGATATCGAAGCATTGCGCAATTTAAAAATTACGTATCGCGATATGAATATGGGCGGACAAGTTCGTTCGGTGCCGCTTTCATCGGTGTGCAGTATTCATTATGATAATACGTATGCAGGCATTAAACGTAAAAATAATAAACGTGTAATTACACTTTCATCGGATGTTAAAGAAGGATTTAATGCCAATGAAGTAGTGGCTAAATTGCAAAAAGCAGCAGCAGGATTTAAACCACAGGGCGCAGTTACCGTTAAATTTACGGGCCAACAGGAAGAGCAAGCAGAAACCGGCGCGTTTTTAGGAAATGCGTTAATGGCATCCATAGGAATTATTTTGTTGGTACTTGTTTTACAATTTAATTCGATTGGAAAACCATTAATTATTTTAACCGAAATTTTCTTCAGTATCATTGGTGTTTTATTGGGCACCGCCATTTTTAAAATGGATATGAGCATTGTAATGACGGGCATTGGCATTGTTGCACTTGCCGGAATTGTAGTGCGAAACGGAATATTATTAGTTGAGTTTGCCGAGATGGCACGGGCCGGAGGTATGGGTCTTTACGAAGCAACCGTTGAAGCAGGCCGTACGCGTATGACTCCGGTTTTACTAACAGCAACAGCAGCAATTCTTGGATTAATTCCATTGGCAGTTGGATTGAATATAGACTTTGAAGGATTGTTTACGCACCTAAATCCGCATTTATTTTTTGGCGGCGACAGCGTAGTATTTTGGGGCCCATTAAGCTGGACAATGATTTTTGGTTTGGGCTTTGCAACGGTCCTTACTTTGTTATTGGTGCCGGCGATGTATTTAATTTCGGAAAGATTAAAACGCAAGGCAACAATTATCTTACATCATTTTGACTTGCCTAAATTTTTAATGTATATGCCTTTCTTTATTTTAATTATGCGTTTGGTTTTGCGCCTGCAAGGCAAAAAATTAGAGTACGGAGATTTGGATGCTTAAAAATGCTTTTCATACCTTTGCATGAAAGCAAGCCGTTCTATCGCCCAGACGTTTACAGTCTGGGAGGAAAGTCCGGACAACACAGAGCACCCCACTTCGCAGAATGCGGAGGTATTGAAACCGCAAGGTTAAATAACAGAAAGTGCCACAGAAATTGAACCGCCGCTTAGCAATAAACGGTAAGGGTGAAAACGCGGGGTAAGAGCCCACGCCCTTTTTGGGTAACCAAAAGGGAGGTAAACCTTGGGGGTTGAAAGGCCAAATAAGTTGCAGCAATAGGGTGGTTCGCCCTTGAAAGCCAAAAGCTTACGCTGCAACGGGTAGGTCGACTAGATAAATGATAGAATCCATTCTTTAATTAGGGTGGCTACAAAAACCGGCTTACAGGCTTGCTTTTTTCTTTTTCTTAAAATCCTTAAAACTCTTAGGTTTCGGACGAAAAGTCCATGTTTTTATACTTATTTTTAAAAAAAGTATTATATTAGCGTGCCAAAAAAAACACACATGTCTATAAAAAAACTACTCTTATTAGCTTTTGTTTTAACATTAAGCTTAACTAAAGCACAAACAGCCAAAGAAATGCCGGAATTTCCGGAAGATCAGGTTCGTGAAGAAGCCTTCAAAAAAGGTCTTCCTCCACAGGACGTTGAGGGCTTTGTGCGTGCTGCTAAAGTGCGTCATGTTGCTACGTGGTATAAAGAACAAGGGCAGGAGTTTAAAAGAGAAAGAGTTACGGTTTCCGAGTTAGGTACTAACCGTATAATTAATCAAACAATACAAACAACACAATGTCAAAACAGCGATTTTTCGATGTTAAATTATAGTAACTGGACAGGTGATATCGCTACCTCTGAGTCAACAGGCTCACAGTATCCGGTTGCTTCATGGCTGGGTACCGGAATAAACGGAAACAATGGTTCGGGGGTTATTATGAATACAGATCCTTGTAACGGTATTAACGTAGCAACCGATTATCATGTTATAATGAATATGCCTTGGGGCGCAATACAAAGTAATAATTTAACGGCCTTCACTAATGGTTACGACCCAAGTTGCTGCAATAGCAATATAGGTTCTCATCCGTATGATTTACCAATGACACCTTATAACGGCGGAACAAGTATCCGTTTAGGTTCTGCTTATCCAAACTACACTTGCGAAAAATTAAGATATAACATGACGGTTAACCCTAACACCACTCAGTTTACATATCGTTTTGCGGTTGTAATTAATGATGGCGGACATGGTATAGGAGAACAACCTGCGTTTTTATTTGCAATGAGAGATTCGGTAGGTAACTTACTTGCGGGTAACCCGGCTTGTGTGAAGTATGACATTGATGCAACTGCAGCCCTTGGAGATACTTCCTACATTAAAAATTGGTTTTCAAATCCTTGTTCTAACTCGGGTGGTGGCCAAACATCTTATCGCAAATGGCATACGGTAACGATTGATCTTACCAGTTTTATTAACCATACAATTTATGCAGAATTTCAGGCTTTGGATTGTATTTGGTCGGGTCACTTTTGCTATGCTTACATAAGTGCAAATTGTGGTGCTCTTAGTGCTAACGTTTCGGGTTTTTGCGGCGGTTCAGGTTCTGTTACTATGACAGCTCCCGGAGGCTTTGCAACTTACCAATGGTATGGCCCAAACAATTCTAATCCGATAGCAGGCGCTACAAGTTATAGCTACACAGCTGCAGGAGCCGTTAACGGAGATGTTTTTTCTGTTGATTGTATTACGCTTCAGGGTTGCACAACTAAATTAAATGTTACAGTTGCTGCTTCAAACATTGTTGCAACAGGCGTAGCTACTCCTTCTTGTCGCGGTGGTGCTAATGGTACAGCTTCGGTAAGTGTTTTAGGAGGAACTCAATATACTTATTCTTGGACTCCTTCCGGATTGCAAACAGCATCAATTTCAGGACAACCTCCCGGAAGCTACTCGGTATTAGTGCATGATATTTCAACAGCACAATGTCCTGATACGGTGGTTGTAGTAAATATTGGCCAGATAAATCCGCCATTACAAACAGCGGTAGATACGCTTTGCGGAACGCAAGTAGTTTTATCTGCACCAAGTACTTCGCCTTATACTTGGTATGATAATACAAATACAGTAATTCCCGGTGCTACATCGCAAAGTTATACGGTTAACCCGGGTGCAGGCGGCCAGCATTATACTGTAACATATAAAGACCCTATAACAGGATGTTTAGATTCTTTAAAGAAAACACTTACGGCAGTTACAATTAGTTTTAACGTAGTACAATCGCCGCCATGTAATAGCGGCAGTAACGGAAGCATAACCATTACCAGCAACGTTGGAAATACTTTCCCGATTTATGATTGGAACCTGTTCGGTTCGCCAAGCGGTTCGGGCACCAATGTTGCCATGCCTCCAAATCCAATTCAAATTCCCAATCTTCCGCAAGGAACCTGGACTGTATCTATTCACCCAACCGGCAACACAACTTGTTCTTATACCACCACGGTATCTTTGGTGCAAGGGGTATTCCCTCCTCCAACATTAGACACTTTAAAAGGTTGTGCTTTAGATAATATTTCTGTACCAACAACTACGGTTAGTGGTTCAACGCACATGTGGTATAATGCAAGCGGCGTTTTTCTAAATTCAAATTATCCATATACTACAACCGGTGTTACACAAGGTGCGGTTTATACCGATACTATTAGAAGTGCAGCAGGGTGTAAAAGTGTTTACAAAGCGTACTTAAAATTAAAATCTTTTAAACTGGTAGTTACTGCACCCGAGAAAGAACATTGCCACAATGACTCTTCCGGAAAAATAAAAGTTACCGCAAATCAGGAAATCAACGGGCCATTAGGTACGCCTTATACATTTAACTGGAATTTCCCTAATCCGTATCCGGATCCGGCTCCAATTAACGCAGGTACCGGTGTTCCTCAGTCAACACAAATGAATAGTTTACATGCGGGCACATATACATGTGTTGTTACTTCAGGTAATTGCGTGGCTACTGCTACTTATAATTTAACTAACCCTGCTTTATTGCCTTACGATAGTTTGTTTTCTTACTTCTGTCCTAAGGACTCTATAGTTTGGTTATTTGCAGAGCCCGGTCACTCAAGTTATAATTGGTTACATAACGGTGTTTCTGTTTCTCCGGTTAATAATAATGATAGCATTGCTGTAACTCCAACAACTGTTGGTGATTATTGGGTTGTTTACAAGCAAGCCGGTTGTTTAGACACAGCACGCATATTGTTTACTTTCCCATCGTTCCACGCTTTCCGTCCCGATAAGATCGTAAACATTTTTACACCTAATGATGATAAGAAAAATGATTTCTTCTATCCTTTTTACGATTCAAATTCTTCGGCTTACCAAATTGATAAGCAGATGGAGAGTTACTACATTGTAATCTACAATCGTTGGGGTAAAAAAATATTTGAAACCAATGAGTATGCTAAACCATGGAACGGTAAAGATGAGAATGGTGTGTTACAGGATGACGGCACTTACTACTGGATATTAAATTACAAATCAAACTGCTCTACCAAAGCTGATATTGTTAACAAGCACGGCTTTGTACAATTGTTGAGGTAGAAATTAAAGCATATAAAATAAAAAATCCCTCGCTATTAACGGGGGATTTTTTTTGTAAAAATTTATCGATTAATTCAGTCTGAAATTTCCTTTGATTTCTTTTTCGAGCTTAACCATGTGCATGTAAAGTTTAATTTTTGCAATCAAAAAATCTTCTTTCTCTTTAATGGTGCCGAAAGAAATAAGTTGCAGCTTTTCGTCGTAGGTTAAATCCAGTAAGTGAGCCACTTTGTAAACAGAAACGTTGGTTAATGTTTCAACAGGGATCTCTTTATTTTTTGAAGCTTTAAGTAATTTTTTAAAGGAACGAAAAAGTTTATACCGGTTAGATATGGTGTCATCCTCATACTCTTCAATATAAGCGGCGCCGTATAGCTTAGGTTTTAAAATGCTGGTGTATTTTAATATTTTAAAAGGCTTAATGGCTTTTATTTCAATCTCCATTTCTCCATTTTCGTGTTCCTGAATAATTTTTATGATGCTTACTTCAATACCGTAGTCGGCTAACTGATCGCCTTTAATGTAGGGAATGCCAAAATTTGCCTGGTTCATTACGCAATCTGCCACCAGTTCGCGGTAACGGCTCTCAAAAATGTGCAATACCTTAGTTTCGCCGGGTATTAACACGATGTTGAGGGGGAACATGGGTAATGTGACTAGTTTGTGCATTTTATCGGGTCAAATTTATAATTAAATGGTGCATAAAAGCAAATGCAAATAATGGTCCAAATAAATTACTTCGTTATTCCTACTATATTAGACGTAAATATCTACCTTTAGTTGGGTGAAAAGCGGTTTATTTATAAAAGAAATTGTGCGTATTGCGGTAAAGAGGGCTTTTTTAGCGGTGAGCTTGCTAATTTCCTCTTTTTCTGAGGCTCAAACTATTTTGCCGGTCATTCCGCAACCCAATTTTAATAAGTCTTTTGCGAGCTCATTTAAGGTAGGACAGAACACTTTTATTTATTCAAAAGAAAGTTCGTTTGAAGCCAATTATCTGAAAGCTGAAATAAGCAAACTTTACGGAATAAAAATAAAAATTGAGTCGATAAGCACAAACACGTATTCGGTAATTGATTTTGTTATCGACAAAAAAGATACAACGCATGGCAAAGAGTGGTATTATTTATTGATTTCAGAAAAAGGAATTAGAATTAATGCTGCAGATGAAGCGGGAATTTTTTACGGAATTGAAACTTTACTTCAACTGGTTAAAAAAACCACAGATAATAAAATAGAAATTCCATGTTGTGAAATTAGAGACGAGCCGCAATACCAATGGCGCGGAATGCATTTGGATGTGTGCCGCCATTTTTTTACAAAGAAAGAAATTAAAAAATATATTGACTATCTCGCTTTGTACAAATTCAATGTTTTTCACTGGCACTTAACCGAGGACCAAGGTTGGCGCATAGAAATAAAAAAATATCCAAAGCTTACACAAATTGGCGCCTGGAGAAAAGGCTCGCAAGTTGGCGCGTATAAAGATCAGAAATTTGATACGCTGCGTTACGGAGGATTTTATACTCAGGAAGATGTAAAAGAAATTGTTGCTTATGCATCGCAAAGGCATATAACAATAGTTCCGGAAATAGAAATGCCGGGCCATTCATTAGCGGCTCTTGCAGCCTATCCACAATTTTCGTGCACGGGCGGCCCCTTTGAAGTCGCAAAAGGTTGGGGAGTTTTTGACGATGTGTATTGCCCCAAAGAAGAAACATTTAAATTTTTAGAAGATGTGCTGAATGAAGTATGCGCATTATTTCCCGGAAAGTATATTCATATAGGTGGCGACGAATGTCCGAAGACCCGCTGGAAAACTTGCCCGCATTGTCAGGCGCTAATAAAAAAAGAAAATTTAAAAGATGAGCACGAACTGCAAAGTTATTTTATTACGCGCATATAAAAACACCTGAACGCAAAAGGAAAACAAATTATTGGCTGGGACGAAATTTTAGAAGGAGGCCTTGCCCCAAATGCCGCAGTAATGAGCTGGCGTGGTACTGACGGAGGAATTGCCGCTGCAAAAGAAAAACACAAAGTAGTAATGAGTCCGGGGCGGCCTTGTTATTTTGATCATTACCAAAACAAAGATATTGCTAAAGAGCCCTATGCAATTGGCGGATACAATCCTTTAGATTCTGTTTACAAATATAATCCAACACCGCTTGAACTAACGAACGAAGAACAAAAATACATTATGGGTGCCCAAGGAAATGTGTGGACAGAATATATTACTACTTTTAAGCAGGTAGAATATATGTCGCTGCCTCGGATGTGCGCGCTGGCGGAAGTATTGTGGACAAGACCTGAAAATAAAAATCACGATAGTTTTTTAATACGCTTAAGGCAACATACATTTATGCTTGATAAAATGAGAGTTAATTATTGTAAACAATTTTTACTTAATACAAAATAACATGAGCACAAGAAGAAGTTTTATTAAAAAATCGGCCATCGCTTCTGCGTTGGCGGCAATCGGCTTGCCCACAATAGCAAACGCTTTTGCGGGAGAAAACCTTTCGCAAATTACGGAAGGAAAAAAACCGGTTGTGATATCAACTTGGAATCACGGCCTTGCGGCCAATGAAGCGGCTTGGAAAATTCTTTCTGAAAAGGGAAACGCATTAGACGCCGTTGAGAAGGGTGTTATGGTTTGCGAAGATGATTTTACGAATTTAAGTGTTGGCCTGGGCGGCTTACCTGATCGCGACGGTAACGTTACGCTTGATGCAAGTATTATGGATGAAAAAGGCAGATGCGGCGCTGTTGCTTTTTTGCAAAGAATAAAACATCCTATCTCTGTTGCGCGAATGGTGATGGAAAAAACTCCGCACGTTTTACTTGCCGGAAAGGGCGCGCAGAAATTTGCTTTGGATAACGGATTTAAATTAGAATCAAAAAAACTTTCGGTCGAGGCAGAGAAGCAATATAAAGAGTGGCTTAAGACAAGCCAGTACAAGCCGGTTGCAAATATCGAAAACCACGATACCATTGGTATGGTTGCTATTGATGCTAATGGAAATTTATCAGGCTCGTGTACCACAAGCGGGCTCGCCTACAAGTTACATGGCCGCGTGGGCGACTCGCCTATAATTGGCGCGGGTATGTACGTAGATAATGAGGTGGGCGCCGCCTGTGCAACAGGCGTGGGCGAAACGGTGCTTCGTATTTGCGGTTCGTATTTGGTGGTTGAGTTGATGCGCCAGGGATTATCTCCAATGGAAGCCTGCAAAAAAGCAATTGATCGTTTGATTGCAAAAAATCCAAACTACAAAGATGTGCAGGTTGGTTTTTTAGCCTTGAATAAAAATGGCGAACACGGCGCTTATGCTTTGCAGAAAGGATTTAATTACGCCTTGGCCGATAATACCGGAAACAAAATGTTCGACTCAACTTATTACGTAAAATAAATGCTACACAGAGGCGAAAAATACATGGGCCAAATATTGTTCTTTAATCTAGCTCTGCATAATACCATAATTTTTTTTTATTTAGCGGTATGGTATTATTAGAAGTTGCCTGCTTTAATTTAGCAGATGCGTTATTGGCACAAGATGCAGGCGCTGACAGGATTGAGTTTTGCCAAGACTATTCTATTGGAGGTATTACTCCTTCCGAAAAAGAAATTGAAACGGCTCGGCAAAAAATAAGGACCACTTTGTTTATTATGATTCGTCCGCGCGGCGGAAATTTTATTTACGCTAACGAAGAGATTACAACAATGAAAAAACAAATTCTGTTTTGTAAACTTTATAAGTGCGATGGCGTGGTGTTTGGAATATTAAATAAAGAAAATGAAATCAATAAAGAGCAATGCAAAGAGCTTGTGGAATTTGCGCATCCCATGCAATGCACTTTTCACAGGGCTTTTGATGAGACAAATGATTTAACTAAATCTTTAGAAAATATAATTGATTGCGGATTTACAAGAGTTTTAACTTCGGGCGGAAAAGGAAAGGCAATTGATAATTTGAATAAGCTTAACGAACTTGTAAAAAAATCAGCAGGAAGAATTATAGTTATGCCCGGGGGCGGAGTTCGGGCAGAAAATGTAAATGAAATAACAGGTAGGACAGCTTGTACAGAAATTCACACGGCTGCAATTAATTCTAAAACCGGTAGGTTAGATTTGGCCGAACTGAAATTCATTAAAAAATTAATATAGGATGAAGAAGTTTGTCTTCATACTATTTTTGCCTGCTTTTTTGTTTTCGCAGATAAAAGAAATTTCACTAAATCAGAATTGGAAATTTAAAAAGGCAGGAGATACAGCATGGCTTTCTGCCACCGTGCCCGGTACCTTGCATACCGATTTACTGGCTAACAAAAAAATTCCGGACCCGTTTGCTGCCGGAAAAGAAAAGGAATTGCAATGGATTGAAACGGCGGATTGGGAATACGAAACAAATTTTGTCTGCGATAAAAGTATTTTGCAAAACCAGAATATCGAATTAGAATTTTCGGGCTTAGACACGTATGCAAAAGTATATGTAAACGATTCGTTGGTTCTGCAGGCAGATAATATGTTTCGCTCGTGGAATGTAGAAGTTAGGAAACATCTGAAAGCAGGAAATAATAAACTGCATGTATATTTTGAGTCTGCTGTAAACAAAGGAAAGGAACTCGCCAAAAAGTTATCTTACACCTTGCCTGAGGGCGAAAGAGTTTTTACCCGCAAAGCACAATATCAATACGGGTGGGACTTTGCTCCACGTTTTGTTGGCTGTGGAATCTGGAAGGGCGTAAGGCTTATAGGGTGGAATAATGCGAAGCTTGAAAATGTTTTGGTTACGCAAGATAGTATGACAAATGAGAAGGCGTTCCTTAATTTTAATGTTGAAGTTAATTGTAAAATGCAAAGCGATTATCATATTTGTATTTCTTCATCCGACAAAGGAAATAAAAACAAAAACTCTGAATTTAATACGCCCATAAATCCGGGGGTAAATTCTTATGAATTGAATTATCGGATAGAAAACCCTAAAATTTGGTGGTGCAATGGAATACGGGATGCAAATTTGTATCAGTTTAAAGTTGAGTTGTTGAAGGGAAAAGTAATTATTGATGCGAAGTACATAAATATCGGCATAAGAAAACTTGAATTAATTCAAGGAAAAGATTCAATTGGCCGAAATTTTTATTTTGAATTGAATGGCAAGCCTGTATTTATGAAGGGCGCAAATTTTATTCCGCCCGATATTTTTTTACCGAGAGTTAAAAAGGAAGATTACAAAAAAATTGTGCAAAGCGCCGTCGAGGCCAACATGAATATGCTTAGAGTTTGGGGAGGCGGTACCTATGCGGATGAAGAGTTTTATAATTTGTGTGACGAAAATGGAATTTTAGTGTGGCAAGACTTTATGTTTGCCTGCGCTATGTATCCCGGAGATTCTAAATTTGTAGAAAATGCCGGGCTCGAAGTTGTAGAACAAATTAAACGACTGCGTAACCATCCCTGCATAGCCTTATGGTGTGGAAATAATGAAAGTGAGGAGGGTTGGAAAAACTGGGGATGGCAAAAACAATTTAAGTACACTGCAGCTGATTCCGAAAAAATATGGAAGGATTATAAAAACCTGTTCCAAAAAATTATTCCCGAAGTAATTTCTCAATACGACAGATTCAAGCCTTATTGGCCATCATCTCCGCAAATAGGCTGGGGACATAAAGAAAGTTTGCAGCAGGGCGATTCGCATTATTGGGGTATATGGTGGGGAATGGAACCATTTGAAAATTATAATAAGAAGGTTGGTAGATTTATGAGTGAATATGGTTTTCAGGGAATGCCTTCGATCTCTTGCATTAATAGTATTTGTCCGTATCCCATTAAACCAACCGCGGCTTGTCTTAATTCAATTCAAAAGCATCCTAAAGGTTTTGAAACAATTAATGAATATTTAAAACGGGATTATAGAGAGCCAAACGGCTTTGAGCATTTTGTTTATGTTTCACAACTCCTTCAGGCACGTGGATTAGAAATTGCCGTAGAAGCACATCGCCGCGCAAAACCTTATTGTATGGGCTCTTTGTATTGGCAACTAAACGATTGCTGGCCGGGTATATCTTGGAGCAGTGTGGATTATGCCGGAAATTGGAAAGCCGCGCATTATGCTGCAAAAAAAGTATTTCAGAATTTACTAATTTCAATTGTTGAAGAAAATGATTCATTGAATATTTATATTGTTTCGGATTTACTTTCAGACCAGACGGCTCTTCTTTCACTTGAATTGCAGGATTTTTCGGGAAAATTACTTTGGAGTAATACTATAAGAGCGCTACTTGCTAAAAATGGTTCAAAAAAATATGTTAGTCTGCCAAAATCATTTATGGGTTCAAACAAAAAGGAGCAAATTGTTTTAAAAGCTAAAGTTAATACGCTTATAAGTTCTATTGAACCCGCTTCAAAATATTATTTTTTTGTCAGCCCAAAAAACTTGGAGCTACAAAAGCCTGAAATAAAAATGAGCTGGTTGAATAAAAATAGTTTTGAGATAACAACCAATACCTTTGCAAAAAATATTTTTTTAGACGGGGGAGAAGAAATTTTTTTCAGCGATAATTATTTTGATTTGCCGCCGGGAGAAACCAAAATAATACATGTTAAAGGGTCGAAAGATAAGCCGAAGCAAATAAAAATCATGAGCCTTTTTGATACGTATTAGTTCTGTAAGTGTTTGTTTAAAACGCGGGCAATGTATTTTTCATTGGGTAAAAGCGAGCGCTGAATTCTTCTTGCGTAATAGATGCTATCTAATATTTCTTTTTGTTTTTCTTCTATAAGATGTTTTTGATTTGTAATTTCTATGTTTGCTTTTTGTTTTTGTAAAAAACTGCGGTAGGCAAAAAGGGCAAATGCAAATACCAAAGCTAAAATTCCACAAACACTCCAGATAATAATTTTTTGTTTTTTACTTTCGGCCGCCGCAACAGCCTCCTTTTTTTCTTGTTCAAGTTTGGTGGCAGCAGCCTTTTTATCAAAATCAAAATTCATTTCAGATCGAACAAGTTTCTTGGTATTTTCTTCATTAAAAATACTGTCACGCGCCACAATGTGGGCCTTGTAATACGCAAGCGCTTTGCCGTATTGATTTAGCTTATCGTAAGCCTCGCTAAGATTTAATTCAATCTTACTTTGATAAATCAAAGCGCCAATTTCTTTAGAAATCGGTAACGCTTTTAAAAGATACATTTCGGCCTCTTTGTATTTTTTTAGCTTCAGGTAAGTTTCGCCAATGTTATTGTTATACAGGCAAACATAATTCAGATTATTTACTTCTATATTAATGAGGAGCGCTTTTTTATAACTGTCAATAGCCTTCTCAAACTCCCCTTTTGTATCAAAAAATAAAGCCAGGGCGCCATAACAAAAACCTATACCCATGGTATTGCCTAATTGTTGTCTAATTTCCAATGCTTGCCTGCAGCAAGCTTCAGCCTTTGTAAAATCGAGGAGGCTGTTGTAAACTAATCCGGAATTAATTATGGCATCGGCAATCGCGGGTTTATTATCCATTTGTTCCGCTTTTGCTTTTGACCTCGCGTAAAAATCAAGAGCCTTGGTAAAATCCTTCAGATCCTTATAAACGTTACCTATATTATTTAGGTGACGCACTATGCCGTTATCGTTTTTTAATTCTTCATCCATGGCCAGCGCTTTTAAAAAATAATCAAGCGCTTTGGCGTAATCTCCCTCGTGATAATAGTAAATACCAATATTTCCCAATACGGTTGATACGCCGCTTTTTATACGCAGTGCTGCGTTTTTGCCTGTTGCATTTAAAATTCCTTTAAATAAATCATAGGATTTAAGGTAATAGCGTATCGCCTTAGCGGGGTCGCCTTTTATATTATTAAAAACACCAAGCTGATTATAAGTGCGTGCTTCCATGTAATCGCTAAATGATTTTGGAAAATTTGTGTTAGCCTTTAAAGCTTCAAGAACCCGGTTGCCTAGTATTTCTGAAGTGTCGGGATTTATAAATTTTAATTCCCACGAAAGCATGTTTAATGCCTTTACATAATTGGTATCACTTTTACCTGAAGTAAGAACTTTTTTTAAAGAGTCTATCCGAGGATTTTGAGCGTAGTTTAAACTAACGAAAAGGATAATGCATGCCGATAGAAAAAAATATTTTCTTAAGTTGTGCATAAATACAAAATATACATAGAAGATTTATGCTCCCGCTCCGTGGCAATTCTTAAACTTTTTACCACTGCCGCAAGGACACGCATCATTACGGCCCACTTTTTGCTCAACACGCACGGGTTGTTTTTTTACTTTAACCGCCTCTCCGTCGTCGTTTACACTTCCTTCGTTGCGACTTTCGGTTAACTGCTCTTTGCGCTGCTGAACGGGCGCACCGAATTTTACCTGCGGCGTTTGCTCTGCATTATTTTGCTGAGGCAAACTTCCTTTAACCAAAAAAGTAATTACTTCCTTATTGGTTTTGGTAACCATCTCCTTAAACAAATTAAAAGATTCTAATTTGTAAATAAGCAAAGGATCTTTTTGTTCGAGTGATGCGTTTTGTACCGATTGTTTTAAATCATCCAACTCGCGCAAATGTTCTTTCCACGAATCGTCAATCATAGCAAGCGTAACAATTTTTTCAAACTCTAATACCATCGCACGGCCTTGCGTATCGTAACACTTTTTAAGGTTAGCCATTACCTGCATGTTGCGTATGCCATCGGTAAACGGAGTAACAATATTTTCGAACTGGTTATTTGGATTTTGATAAACATCTTTTACCACAGGAAAAACCATACTTGCAACCAATTCATTTTTTTCTTTATAATGTTTGTACGATTCAGCAAAAACAGCATTCGTTAAATCAGCTGTGCTTTTCGAATTAAATTCTTCTGCCGTAAAAGGCGCATCCACCGAAAATGTTTTCAGCAATTCAAATTTCAATCCTTCGTAATCTCGGTCATCGTGCATGATGCCGGTAATTTCTTCGCCCACATCAAACATAATGTTCGCAATATCCACACTTAATTTATCTCCAAATAATGCGTTACGACGGCGTTTGTAAATTACATCTCGCTGCACGTTCATCACGTCATCATACTCAATCAAACGCTTACGTATTCCAAAGTTATTTTCTTCTACTTTTTTCTGCGCACGCTCAATAGATTTGGTAATCATGCTGTGCTGAATTACTTCGCCTTCCTGCAATCCCATTCTGTCCATCAAACGCGCAATACGTTCGCTGCCAAATAAGCGCATCAAATCATCCTCTAACGAAACAAAAAATTGCGAAGTTCCCGGATCTCCTTGTCGACCTGCACGACCTCTTAACTGCCTGTCCACACGGCGCGATTCGTGACGCTCGGTTCCTATAATTGCCAAACCGCCCGATTCTTTTACTCCTTGTCCTAATTTAATATCGGTACCACGACCAGCCATGTTTGTAGCAATAGTAACGTTACCTGCCCAACCGGCTTCAGCAACAATCTGCGCTTCTTTTTGGTGTTGCTTCGCGTTAAGTACATTGTGTTTTATGCCGCGCAGTTTTAACATGCGACTTAATATTTCAGAATTCTCAACCGTGGTTGTACCAACAAGTACCGGCCTGCCGGCTGCAACTAATTTTGCAATTTCATCAATAACCGCGTTGTATTTTTCTCGCTTGGTTTTGTAAACATAATCTTGCTCGTCTTTACGCGAGATAGGGCGATTGGTTGGAATAACAACCACATCCAATTTATAAATATCCCAAAACTCTTGTGATTCTGTTTCGGCAGTACCGGTCATACCCGCAAGTTTATGATACATACGGAAATAATTTTGCAAAGTAATAGTTGCATACGTTTGTGTAGCCGCTTCAATCTTTACATTTTCTTTTGCTTCAATGGCCTGGTGTAATCCATCACTGTAACGGCGTCCTTCCATAATACGGCCGGTTTGCTCATCCACAATTTTTATTTGCCCATCCATCACCACATACTCATCGTCTTTATCAAACAAAGCGTAAGCTTTTAATAATTGTACGATGGTGTGAATGCGCTCTGATTTTACACTGAACTCTTGTAATAAAATTTCTTTGCGGCGCATTTTTTCATCAGCTGCCACAGTCATTTTTTCAATCTCTGCAATTTGCTCGCCTACGTTTGGAATGATAAAAAATCCGGTGTCTTCGCCCGATGAAGTAATGAGGTCAATTCCTTTTTCGGTCATATCAACCGAATTATTTTTTTCGTCAATTACAAAATAAAGTTCAGAATCAATTTTATGCATTTCCTTTTGTTGGTCCTGCATGTAATGATTTTCGGTTTTCTGCAACAAGGCACGAACACCGTTTTCACTTAAAAATTTTATCAGCGCCGTATTTTTTGGTAAGCCGCGGAAAGCACGAAGTAATGGAATGCCTGCTTCTTTTTCTTTTCCTCCTTCGGCAAAAAGTCTTTTTGCATCTGTTAAACAAGTTTGCAAATATTGTTTTTGCGCATTTACTAATTTATCTACGCGTGGTTTTAAAGCAACAAACTCGTGTTTATCTCCCTGTGGTGTTGGACCCGAAATAATTAAAGGTGTACGCGCGTCGTCAATTAAAACGGAGTCAACCTCATCCACAATAGCAAAATTGTGTTTGCGTTGCACAAGCCCGTCTATGTTGTGCGCCATATTATCGCGCAGATAATCAAAACCAAATTCGTTGTTAGTGCCGTAAGTAATGTGGCAGTTGTATGCGTCGCGGCGATCCTGCGAATGTGGCTCGTGCTTATCAATACAATCAACCGTTAACCCGTGAAATTCAAATATCGGCCCATTCCATTCAGCGTCACGACGACTTAAATAATTATTTACGGTAACTACGTGCACACCTTTGTTGGAAAGAGCGTTTAAGAAAATGGGTAGGGTAGCTACAAGTGTTTTACCCTCGCCGGTTGCCATCTCCGAAATTTTTCCTTCGTGCAAAACAATACCTCCAATTAATTGTACATCGTAATGCACCATGTTCCATTTTACTTCTCCACCTGCTGCGGTCCAGCTGTTTTTCCAATAAGCGTAACCATCGCGTATCTCTACGTTTTTAGCATTTGGGTGGCGTTTTAAATAATTGGTATCGATATCAGTGGCCTTAACTTTAATTTCTTCATTCACCGAAAAACGACGTGCGGTTTCTTTACATAAAGCAAAAGCTTCCGGTAAAATTTCAAGTAATACTTCTTCAGTTTTTGTATCTATCTCTTTTTCTATTTCATCAATTTCTTTATAAAGGCGGTCTTTACTGTCAACGTCCATTTCGGTTTCGTTTGCAATACGTGCCTTTATGTCAGCAATTTGCTTGTTTTGAGGGGCCGAATAATCCTGTATTTGCTTTTGCAGTGCAATTGATTTCTCGCGTAAAGCGTCATTACTTAGTGATTCGAAGGAGGGAAATACCTGTATTATCTTATCTACCAGGGGTTGTACCGACTCAACATCCTTTTGAGATTTGGTACCAAACATTTTGCTTAAAAACTCGAACATGTGTTATATTATATAGGGGGGCGAAGGTACAAAAATTATACCTATGGGGGTAAACTGCCTTTTAACGTATATTTATTTGCAAATTTGACAGATATTTTTCTAATTTTACTTAAATTTTAAAAAAACAAAGTATGAAAAAAATCTACTCTTTAACATTGGTTTTAATGATTGGTTTAGGCAGCAAGGCGCTGGCACAAACTACTCTTACCACAGCGGCTATTCCTCAAGTTGGCTATGTATATAACATGGCTGTTGATACAGTGCCTTCCGATTTGCTAACTTTTACGGTTTCTGCAGGGTCAGCAATTGCACAGACCTGGAATTATACTGTTGAGTTTGCCAACATATACGGTGAAAGCACATCTTTTGTTGCCCCTTCAAACGGAGCAGGCGCTGCAAATTTTCCGACGGCGACAATGGCGGCTGCACAACCAAACGGTACCGATTGGATATACTTTATAGGAAACAGCGGCGGGCTTTACATAGATGGTGCCCACGTAGTGTTGCAAGGTTCACCGGTTGATGCCGATTATATGCCAAATGCATTATTTATGGCCACGCCTTCTACTTACGGTTATAGCAATAATGCAACTAGTTTCGCAACAGCCACTACCAGCATAGGGGGCAACACTTACCAAATAAGACATAAAGCGGATCGCACAATCACTGCCGATGCATTTGGGGCTTTAACTACTCCTGCTGCAACTTACCCTAATACACTTAGAATAAAAACTTATGAAGTTAGTATAGACAGCGTTTTTGCAAACATATTCGGTACGTGGAACTTTGCATTGCTCCTTACAGATTCAACTACTACTTACACCTGGATGCAAAATTCGCAAGATGCTCAACTAATGCAGATTGACATGGATAAAACATTAAAAGTTACCAAAGCAGAATATTTACAAAGCTTTAGTAATGGTGTTGCACAAATTTCTGCACCAAAAGCCGGATTTAATTTATTTCCTAACCCCGCTACTAACGCTGCTTATTTAACTTATGAAAACAAGACATCGACAACAGTCAGCTTGCAGTTAGTTGATATGAGCGGAAGACTTGTTGGAAACATATTAAATGAGGACCAGCCTATAGGGCCGCAAAAAGTTTTCATTAATGTAGAAAGCATGCATTTGCCAAAAGGCTTATACTTTTTGCAATTCAAAAATAACGAAGGGCTACAAACCCTAAAACTTTCAGTTAACTAAAAGCTACAGTTTTAACAAAAAAGGCGGTTTTTACCGCCTTTTTTGTTAAAACGAAGTAATTTAATTGGTTTTTAAGTTAAAACAGTAAAATGAGCTAAAAGAACAGCTTTATTTTGTTGATTTTATAATAAACCCTATCTTTGCCGTCCTTAAAAAAATAAGAAGTCATGCCAAAAATGAAAACAAACTCCAGTGCTAAGAAACGTTTTTCTATCACAGGGACCGGAAAGATTAAGCGCAAGCATGCCTTTAAGCGTCACATCCTTACCAAAAAAGAAAAAGACCGTAAGCGTGCTTTACGCCACAGCGGTTTAGTTCACAAATCAGACATGAGCAATGTAAAGCTGATGTTGGTTATTGGTAAATAAAAGCAAATTGCGAAAAAATCTTAAACCGGTAGAAAATTAAATGTTTAACCAGAGTTTCAGTAAAAAGAGTGTAACAACCACTGAAAATCAAAAAACAAAAACAAAATGCCACGTTCAGTCAACCATGTAGCCAGTAGGGCTCGCAGAAAAAAAATCCTAAACCTTACAAAAGGATATTGGGGCGCACGTAAAAACGTGTGGACAATTGCAAAAAACACTTGGGAAAAAGGTTTAACCTATGCTTACCGCGACCGTAAAAACAAAAAACGCAGCATGCGTGCTTTGTGGATACAGCGTATCAACGCAGGTGTACGTCAGCACGGAATGAGCTACTCAGAATTTATGGGTAAAATTCATGCTAAAAATGTTCAGCTAAACCGTAAGGCTCTGGCAGATTTAGCGATGAACCATCCTGAAGCTTTTACTGCTGTAGTAAACGCGGTAAAATAATAATTCAGCATTCTTTAATATGTAAAACCCCGAAGAGACTCTTCGGGGTTTTCTATTTTATACTATACAATATTTGTTGTAATTTAACGTTTTGGTTATAGCATGAAGAAAGCAGCAATCATACTTTTTACTTTTTTTGCAGTATCGGTATTTGCCCAAAACACTAATAAAAAAGCTTATTTCACGCATGACATAGGTGTATTTTTGGGCGGCGCCTATTATATCGGCGATTTAAATTCTACCCACTTTTTTATGACCCAGCCCGGTATCGGGGCCTTTTATCGCTTTAATTATAATTACAGGCTTTCCTTTAGAGGTGGGTTTAATTTTGGCTCTGTACAGGCCGACGATTCGCAGACCGATAATCCCGATCAGCTAGAACGTAACCTCAATTTTAAATCAAAGATTCAGGAATTTTATACGCAGGCCGAGTTTAATTTTTGGGAGTACAGAGTAGGGCATACCGATTTTATTTTTGCGCCTTATATATTTGCCGGCATTTCTGTTTTTCATTTCGACCCTATGGCCAATTATCAAAACCAATGGGTGCCCTTGCATGATTTATGTACCGAAGGACAAAAAACATCTTTAAACCCAACGCAAAAAAAATATAGATTATTTCAACCCGCCATTCCGTTTGGTTTAGGATTTAAATTAAGTGTATCAAAACTGATAACCATTGGTTTTGAATGGGGCCCGCGCAAAACCTTTACCGATTATTTAGATGATGTAAGCGGAAAATATGTTGACCCCTTTAAACTGTCTGCCGAAAAAGGTGCATTTGCCGGTTTAATGAGCAACCGCACCAAAAATCCCAGCGACTTTGTGAATGATGTGGGGAAGCTACGCGGCAATCCAAATACTAAAGACTGGTATTTCTTTTACGGATTTGTTATCAGCTTTAAATTAAAAGGGAAGCCAAAAGAGTGTAAGGGCGCTTTTTAAAAGAAGTATAGTCTCAAAAAAATTGTAACCACCTGTATAGGTGGTTTTTTTATTTTATGGAATCCGCAAACCACCCGCATCTTAATTTAAAACCGCATAAAAAACTATAAAAATATAAAGCCATGAGCCCACAAATTAAAAAAATCTTCCGCTTCGCTGCCATCAGCCTTACAACCTTATCGCTTGCCGCATGGGTTACTCCGCAGCACTATTTTACCGGTATGATGGATAACGACTTCATCATTCAATTAAAAAAGAAAGTAAACGCCTATAACGAAGCGTTACCCGAAGACAGGGTATATCTGCATTTTGATAAACCTTTTTACGAACCCGGCGATGATATTTGGTTTTCGGCATACGTGCGCGATGCACAAACTTTAAAAGCTTCTACAAAAAGCGATATTGTGCACGTAGAGTTATTAAATCCAAAAGGCGGCGTTGAGAAACGAATAAATGTAATTGCAAAAAATGGTAAAGCCGCCGGCGATTTTATGCTGGATAAAGAAGCGCTGGGTGGATTATATAAAATACGTGCGTATACAAACTGGATGAAAAATGATGGTGCCGAAAATTCTTTTGAAAGAGAATTGCAGGTACAGGACATCGTACTTCCTAATTTAAAAATGAAACTCGAGTTCGAGAAAAAGGCTTTTGGCGCAGGCGATGAGGTAATTGCTAAGCTGGAACTAAATACAAACGAAAACAAGCCACTGGGCGATTATAAAATAAAATATGTTGCCAATTTAGACGGTAAAAAATTTACTGAAAAGGCTGAGGTTACAGATGTTGAAGGAGTGAAATACATTAAATTTCATTTACCGAAAGAATTAAAAACCAGCGACGGCTTATTAAACGTGATGATAGATTATAACGGAAGCACCGAAAGTGTTTCACGTTCTATTCCTATCATTTTAAATAAAATTATTTTCACAATGTTTCCCGAAGGCGGCGATTTAGTAAGCGGATTAAACAGCAACGTAGCTTTCCGTGCCTTAAACGAATTTGGAAAACCTGCAGATGTAGAAGGAGTGGTGCTTACCGAAAAAGGAAGCCAGGTTGCCTCGTTCAGCAGTTTTCATATGGGTATGGGAAGTTTTGCTATCAGTCCGCAACCAAAAGAAAAATACATTGTAAAAATTACCAAGCCCGAAGGTATTACCGAAACATTTACGCTACCAGAGGCCTTGCCCCGCGGTTATGTAATGAATTTGGATAATTCGCGCGATAATGAAGTGGCCGTACATATTAATACCACCGAAGCGGAAGAATTATCGGTAGTAGCCCAAGAGCGCGGTAAAATTTATTTTACAACCGTAGTGAATGCAAAAAAAGGAAATAATAAAGTAGTATTCCCAACAAATAATTTTCCGATAGGTGTTTCGCAGGTTACTTTATTCGACTCAAAAGGAATTGAGCGTGCCGAGCGTTTGGTTTTTGTAAATAAAGGCAAGCAATTAAGTATTAGTATTGAAACCGAGAAGGAAAAATATTTACCACGCGAAAAAATAAAAATGTTTGTTACTGTAAAAGACGAGCGCGGTATGCCAATGCCAGCAAATTTATCGCTAAGTGTGGTAAACGATCAGTTACTCTCGTTTGTGAACGATAAATCAGGAAATATTCTTTCTCAATTATTATTGCAGCAGGACATTAAAGAAAAAGTTGAAGAGCCCGCATTTTATTTTGACAAAAAAGAAGAGAAGGCAGACAAGGCTTTGGATTATTTATTGATGACGGCAGGCTGGAGGCGTTTTACCTGGGAAAAAGTATTGGAACAAGAAATCCCCGCAATTGCATACAATTCAGAGAAAGCTGTTGTAGGTGGCCAAGTGTTGGATGCTTACACAGGTAAGCCAATTGTAAACGCAAGTATAAAAATTCCGGGAGGAGCCGAGTATAACAGTAATTTGTTAGGTAGATTTTCAACAAAAAAAGTTGACCTGTCAAATCCGGTAACATTAGTTTATAAAGCTCCGGGATATTCGCAGCAATCGCAATACGTTGCTGATTACAACGAAAATTTAACGGTGTATTTATATCCGGTACATTATTATGCGCCGCAATATTATAATTACGGTAAAAAATTTCGCAGCAAAAAAAGTGCAATGGGAAGCGGAGGCGGATGGGGTAAATCGGTAGCAGCTGATCAGGTTGCGGATATGGCCCCAATGGCAATGCCCGGCGCAGTTAACATAGCTGCTGCAGTAAAAGAGGATGAACGAAAACCAATGAGAATGGCAAAAGCCCCTGCTGATAAACAAAAGAAAGGTGCTGATGCAAACAATAATGAAAACAAGGACGGCAAAAAAGATTTATCTAAAGTAGCCGCATCGCAAAATGGCCCTGTGAAAAAAGCTGAAGAAGCAAATAAAATAGCGCAGGCAGAAGTTTTGGTTGATGATTTGCGCGCCGATCGTTTTAATAAAAACGGAGATATGGATGAAGAGCAAAACTTTAAACAGCAACAGGCTGAGGCAAATCAATATTATCGCGCTCGCAAATTTGCGGCCCCGGTTTATAAAGCAGATGAGAACGTTGAAACACGAACTGATTTTCGTAACAGTATTTACTGGAACCCAGATGTGGAAATTGGCTATACAGGTAAAAAAACGTTAGAGTTCTATGCTTCAGATGATATCACTTCATTTCGCGTAACCGCCGAAGGAATTGGTATAGACGGAACAGTTGGAAGAAGCGAAAAAAACTTTTTCACGCAACTGCCTTTCTCCATGCTTACTAAAATTCCGGTAGAAGTTGCCACGGAAGATTTAGTTTCAATTCCGCTTACGCTAAAAAATAATACCAAGCTTCCATTGGGCGGCGCATTAACAATCTCGGCTCCCGAAGGTTTAAAAGAACTAGTAAAGATTCCTTTGGTGCAAACCATTATGCCGGGCGCAGCAAAAACAATTTATTTAGATTATAAAGTGCTTGATAAAATTGGTTACGGCGAATTCACAATCACATTTAAAGCTTGCGGATTGGGCGATGCTTTCACTCAAAAAATAAAAATTGCGCCTAAAGGGTTTCCTGTTACAAGTTCATTCTCGGGACAAGAAGTTGAAAAAGAATTTTCTTTCAACATGAACAAAGTGGTAAACGGTTCAACAAAAGTAATTTTTACAGCATACCCAAATGTTGTAAGCGATTTAATGAAAGGCGTGGAAGGAATTTTACGCGAGCCGGGCGGATGCTTTGAGCAAACCTCGATGAGCGCATATCCAAATGCAATGGTGTTAGATTATTTAAAATCAACCGATAGCAAAGACGATAAAACCTTAGCCTATGCAAACAATCTTTTGGATAAAGGCTACAAACGCTTAACCACTTTCGAAACAAAAGATAAAGGATACGAGTGGTTTGGCCAATCGCCGGCACACGAAGGCTTAACGGCGTATGGCATTATGGAATTTGTAGATATGAAAAAAGCCGGTGGCGATGTAGATCAAAAAATGATTGACCGTACTGCCGAGTGGTTGATGTCTCACAAAGACGGCAAAGGAAATTTTGCACGCAAGGTTGGCGGTTATCACGATTTTGGAAGAATAAGTGATGATGTAATGAACGCGTATATAGTTTACGCTTTAGCCGAGGCAGGTTATGCAAATTTGAAAGATGAGTTTAATGCTTCAGCAAAAAAAGCGCAGGAAACAAAAGACCCGTACTTACTTGCTATGATGGCCAACGCCGCACAAAAATTGGGTGAAACAAAAAAGGCAAATGAAATTATGGGCCAATTACTTTCTCTGCAAGCTAAAGATGGCAGTTTTAACGGTACAACGCATTCCATAACGTATTCGCAAGGACAATCTTTAATTATTGAAACAACATCTATCGCAATTATGGCTCTTATTAAAGAGAATGGTAAAAATGCGGGCGCTTTAATTAACGCGGTGCAATACTTAACTAATTCGCGCAGTGGTTACGGAGTTTTTGGAAGTACCCAAGGAACCGTGCTTGCATTGAAAGCTTTAACCGAGTATGCCAAGTTCAGCAAAAAAACAACGGAGGACGGAACCATTGTGGTTTATGTGGATGGAAAAAAAGCTGCTGAGAAATCTTACAAAGCCGGAGACAAAGGTGCTATTGTAATTGAAGGTTTAGAAAAATATATTACAGCCGAAGGTAAACATGATATTAAAGTAAAATATCTCGGCGTAAAAACTCCGCTTCCTTATTCGGTTGCTGTTAGCTGGAATACTTCTTTGCCCAACAGCAATAAAGAATGTGTGGTTGGCTTGGAAACAAAATACGCGGCAAACACAGTTAGTGTTGGAGAGACTATGCGTTTAACAACAACTGTTACCAATAAAAAAGACGAGGGCATTCCAAGTGCTATGGCAATCATTGGTATTCCTGCCGGATTTACGGTGCAGCCATGGCAGTTAAAAGAATTGCAGGAAAAAAATGTGTTTGATTATTACGAAATTTTAGGAAACAACATCGCCATCTATTATCGCGGTATGGCTCCTAAAGCTGTAAAAGAAATCAACCTCGATTTAAAAGCCGAAATGCCCGGCACTTACGATGCGCCAGCTTCATCGGCATATCTTTATTATACCAACGAATTTAAAACCTGGAGTGGTACTGATAAGCTGACGATTAAAAAGAATACTATTTAATTACGCGATTATGAAGAAAGTAAATAAATATTTGGTGATGAGTTTCCTACTTCTGTTTGGTGCGCAATTGCTCTGCGCATCAAACGGAGTGGAAACCGATTCTTTAAAAAATAAATTTCCGCTTAACGACCCGCGTAATCCAAACTGCCCTTGTCACAAGTACCAGCAACAGGCGGATAAAGAATACGCTAAGCTGTTGTACAGGCCGAGCGAACAGAAATCAGATTTAGAGGCGAAGGGAAATGCATTTGGAGACGTAAAAAAAGTAAAACGGGCGCATACGTTTAAATGGTTTCTCGGTTCAACAAAAAACAACAAAAGTAAGGCCGCTAAGAAAAAGTGTTTTCGAGATAAATTATCCAGATGCTTTCATTTTTAAAACCAAGAAACCCTCGTTAAGAGGTTTTTTTTATTGAATTAAAAGATAAATTGAAGGGGTTTATGGATTCTTAATACCAATTCTATCAATCAAAAACCCAGCATCAAGCGTTAATAAGTTCAATTCGTCTAAAGATTATGAATTAAATCGGTTTAAAAAAGGTAAACCCGTAACCTCCCTTTTTTTTGAACGTACAATATAAAGTCTAACCTCGTCCCTGCATGAAGAAATTCTACTATTTAGCATTATATCTGTTTGCAGCTCTTCTCCTTAATCTTAATGCTGCATTTGCACAGACCACATCTGTTGTTCCGTTTACAACAGTGGGTGCTAATACTTGGACTTGCCCAACAGGAGTAACTACAATTACAGTTCAATGTTGGGGCGGCGGCGGCGGCGGCGGCGGTGTTGCAACTACCAGTAATACGGCAAGTGGTGGTGGAGCGGGCGGATCTTTTTCAAGTAGTACAGTTACAGTTGTTCCCGGAACAACATATAATATTAATGTAGCTGCCGGTGGAACTGCCGGCACAAACGCAGGAACGAATGGTGGTACAGGGGGAACTTCAACTTTTGATGTTACAAGTGTGGTTGCTGTTGGTGGTCCGGGTGGAACAGGCGGGACATTAGCCGGAAGTTTAGCAGGCGGAACAGGCACTTCGGTAGGAAATATTGGTACAACTATTTTTGTAGGAGGTAACGGCGCGGCCGGAGCCTCAATAACTATTGGTGGCGGCGGTGGTGGCGGTGCAGGTGATGCTAATGCGGGCGGAAATGCAGCGGGTTCTGTTGCCGGAGCAGGAGGAGTTGCAGGTGGAGGAAATGGTGGAACAGGAGTAAGTAATGCTAACGGTGGTGTGGGTAATGTTATAGGTGGCGGCGGTGCAGGTACGCGAAGAACAACCACAAATAGAACCGGTGGGGCAGGAGCAAAAGGACAGGTTAATGTATCTTTTACAAATCCGCCTCCAACATTAAATTATTTTCCAAATCAAACATTTTGTACTGCGGTCTATCCTACCGCTTACAATACAGTTACTTTTTCATTAATAGAAACCGTAGCTGCAAATTTTGACGCAAGTCAGGCAGCACAAACTATTGTGCTTACTTTACCTGCCGGCTTTGAATTTAATCTTGCCGGTGCTCCAACAGTTACCCGAGATGCAGCAATAGCACAAGATGTAACAATAGTTGGTTTCAGTCGTACCCTTACAACAATTACGGCAACAGTTACAACAGCAGCTGCACAGGCCAACATAGATGAAATTAATTTTAATAATTTTCAGATTCGCGCAATAGCGCCGGGCAGCGGAGATTTAGTTAGAACAGGAGGCTCATTTAAAATAAATGGCAGTGCCGGCATTCCTACAAATGTACAATCATTAGGATTTCTTACAACAAGCGCGCCTTCTGCTTATAGCTCAAGCCAGGTAAATCAATATACAACAGCCAATGTTATTCGTGGATGTACAGCCACGCCCAATGTAATTTTAGAATTTAAAGTAAATATTACCGGTGGCCAGTGTACGCCAAACGATTTTATTACGCAATTTATTTTTACCACCGTTGGAAATGCGGGCTCTACAAATCCGGTAACAGATATTACAAAAGCAGACGTATATTATTCGGATACCGCGGCAGGATTCAGCAACGGGCAATTTTTTGGTTCTGTAAATAATCCCAACGGCGCATTTACTATTAATGGTTCTCAGGCATTAAATAAAGGTCCGGGGCCTTACTACTTTTATTTAGCTTATACAGTGCCGGGTACTGCCACCATTGGTAATATGCTGGATGCTGCAATGACTTCATTTACTTTTAAAGGAGCCGTAATAAATAGTATGACAACTCCCAATCCTGCAGGCGGCAGACAAATTGTTGCGGGTACTTGTCCCACATCGGTAGATTTACCTCCGCCAACAGTAAATACACAAACAATTACGGCGGGCTCTTTGGTTATTGCAATGGATAATACAAATCAGGCAATCGTTGCGCCGTTTAATCTTAAGGCGTATGGATTGGTGCATCAACTTTTATTAAATGATATTCCGGTTAAGTGGGTAATAAAATCAGGTAAAGCAAAAGATGCTGCCGACTTTATTGCAACAGCGGCACGTCTTTATCCTTCTGCAACAGCGGCCGCAACTTATACTTTTATAGCGAGTGCATTTGTTGTAGATAGTTTTTGGCTGGACCATGCTTTTTATCCGGGAGGACAAACTGCCACCCAGGTTATGACAGCTTTTGCTACACCCAATAGTGTTGCTGTTTATTCTTTAACTGCGGATGTTGCAGTAGACGTAAGATATACTTTAAATCACCGGCCAAAAATTGCTGTGTTTAGCAATGGTGGATTTCAGGCAGTGCAAACAACGATGTTAACTGCCGCAGGAATTACATCAAACGTATTTGTGCAGAACGCAGGAGATTTTACCGGACTTGCCGAGTGTTATACTTTTTGTTCGGAAGCGCACTGGGATTACGCGAGTAACCCCGATGTACGCCCTGTACAACGCGTAATTGCTTTTGTAAATGAAGGCGGAAACTTTTTAGCGCAATGCGCCGGTATTGATTTATATGAAAATCATCAACCGGGCGGCGGGCATTTTCAAACTACCAATGGCGTAAATTTTGCAAACACCACGCAAACCAATACCGATTACAATCCGGATATGGCTTACCTGCAATATCAGGGCGGAGTAACAGCGCAAGGAGGTACTATTGCCAGTTACTGGTTAGCTGCTGCATCTCTATATAAACCCGAAATGTTTTATGGAGTAAGTACGCCTGCTGTAACAAATACGGTTGTTGCAAGTGCTGCTCACCTTGCAGATCCCGATTCGGTTGGTTCGAACGTATTTTATTTGGCCGGTCACGCGTATGCGGCCGGAACAATAGGTAACGATAACGGAATAAGAATTTATTTAAATGCCACATTAATTCCCGCTCACAGGCCCACTGCATTTCCAATTGCGCTTCCTGCTAATCCAACAATTTGTGCCGGACAAACAGTTACCATCGGCCCTGCATGTGCTTCGGGAGCAACCTATGTTTGGTCGCCTTCAACAGGATTAAACAACGCAGCCACTTGTAATCCCAGCGCATCTCCAACAGTTACTACTGTATATACTGTAACAGGTTTTAACGGAGGTTGTATAATGGGGCCTTCAACAATGACCGTTGTTGTAAATCCAACTCCGGTAATGACAAGCACAAATTCTGTAACTATTTGTGGAGGAACTGCGGTAAATATTCCTTTAACAAGTAATCTTAGTTCAACTTACACTTGGATTGCAACTGATAATGTGAATACGACGGGCGAGAGTATTACAACACAAACCACAAGCATATTAAATAATACCATTGTTAATAATTCAACAAGCGTTCAAACAGTTATTTATACAGTAACTCCCACTTCTACTTTAGGAAGTTGTGTAGGTGCGCCACAAACTGTAACCGTGACCGTTAATCCGCAGCCATCAATGACAAGTGCAGCTACGGCAACTATTTGTAGCGGTGCAACAGTAAGTATTCCTTTAACCAGTAATATGGGCGGTGCAACCTATACCTGGATTGCAACAGATAATGTAAATACTACCGGGGAAAGTTTAACTTCTCAAAGCACAGCAACATTAAGTAATACAATTGTAAACAACTCAACTGCAATACAAAACGTTATTTATACAGTTACACCAACGGCAGGAGGTTGTTTAGGAATACCGCAAACAGTTACGGTCACCGTTAATCCAACACCATCAGCAACAGCTACACCTTCTTCGCAAAGTATTTGTTCGGCCAATGCAACCGCGATTGCTTTAACAAGTAATGTAGCCGGAACAACTTTTGCGTGGACTGTAACGCAGACAAATGTAAGTGGTGCTTCAGCAGGTTCGGGTGCGGCAATTACACAAACATTAAGTGCAACAAGTGCAAGCATTGGAACGGCAGTTTATACAATTACACCAACAGCCGGTGGTTGCTCGGGAACACCAATAGTAGTTAGTGTTACGGTAAATCCTGCGCCTTCAGTTACGGCAACACCAACTTCGCAAAGCATTTGTTCGGGTAACGCTTCATCTATTGCATTAACAAGCACAACAGGCGGTGCAACGTTTGCATGGTCGGTTACGCAAACTAATGTGAGTGGTGCCAGTGCAAGTTCGGGCGCAACAATAGCACAAACATTAAATGCAACAACGGCAAGTGCAGGAACTGCGGTTTATACCATTACGCCAACAGCCGGTGGTTGTCCGGGCACATCAATTACCGCAACAGTAACGGTAAATCCAATTCCATCTGCAACGGCAACACCAACGTCGCAAAGTATATGTTCTAATAATATTACGTCAATTGCTCTTACAAGTAATGTTGGAGGAAGTACTTTTGCATGGACTGTAACACAGACAAATGTTACGGGTGCGAGTGCAAGTTCAGGTTCAACTATTGCACAAACACTAACGGCAACTACGGCAAGTGTCGGAACAGCAGTTTATACAATCACTCCAACAGCGGCAGGTTGTGCCGGCGCACCGATAACGGCAACTGTTACAGTTAATCCTGCTCCGTCTGCAACAGCAACACCAACATCACAAAGTATTTGTTCGGGAAATGTAACATCAATTGCATTAACGAGCAGCACGGGTGGTGCAACTTTTGCATGGACTGTAACGCAAACCAATGTGAGTGGTGCAAGTGCAAGTTCGGGTGCAAGTATTGCGCAAACATTAAATGCCACAACAACAAGTGCAGGAACAGCAATTTATACTATCACTCCAACGGCTGGTGGTTGTGCGGGTACACCAATAACGGCAACAGTTACGGAAAATCCGGCTCCAACCGTTACGGCAACTCCTGTTTCGCAAAGTATTTGTTCTAATAATATAACCTCAATTGCATTAACAAGTACAACGGGCGGAAGTACTTTTGCCTGGACTGTTACGCAAACAAATGTAACGGGCGCGAGTGCAAGTTCGGGTGCAAGTATTGCACAAACATTAACGGCAACAACTGCAAGTGCGGGCACTGCAGTTTATACTATTACCCCAACTGCCGGTGGTTGTGCGGGCGCTGCAATAACGGCAACCGTTACAGTTAATCCTGCGCCTTCTGCAACAGCAACTCCAACATCGCAAAGTATTTGTTCTGGTAATGCTACATCAATAGCATTGACAAGCAGTACAGGTGGTGCAACTTTTGCTTGGACCGTTACACAAACAAATGTTAGCGGTGCGAGTGCAAGTTCGGGTGCAAGTATTGCACAAACATTAAATGCAACTACTGTCAGTGCAGGTACGGCAGTTTATACCATTACTCCTACAGCAGGCGGTTGTGCAGGTACACCAATAACAGCTACAGTTACAGTTAATCCTGCACCTTCAGTTACAGCAACTCCAATATCACAAAGTATTTGTTCGGGAAGTGCAACTTCCATAGCATTAACCAGCAGCACGGGCGGTGCAACTTTTGCATGGACTGTTACACAAACAAATGTTAGCGGTGCGAGTGCAAGTTCGGGTGCAAGTATTGCACAAACATTAAATGCAACAACGGCAAGTGCAGGTACAGCAGTTTATACTATTACGCCAACAGCGGCAGGCTGCGCAGGTGCACCGATCACTGTAACTGTTACGGTTAATCCAATTCCATCGGCCACAGCAACTCCAACATCGCAAAGTATTTGTTCTAATAATATAACTTCGATTGCATTAACAAGTAATGTAGGCGGAAGTACTTTTGCCTGGACCGTTACGCAAACAAATGTTACAGGTGCAAGTGCAAGTTCGGGTGCAACTATTGCACAAACACTAACGGCAACTACGGCAAGTGCCGGAACAGCGGTTTATACCATTACGCCAACAGCGGGAGGTTGCGCAGGCGCTGTAATTACAGCAACTGTTACAGTAAATCCTGCCCCTTCAGTTACAGCAACACCAATATCACAAAGCATTTGTTCGGGTAATGCAACATCTATAGCATTAACAAGTAGTACAGGTGGTGCAACTTTTGCGTGGACCGTTACGCAAACTAACGTGAGTGGTGCCAGTGCAAGTTCGGGTACAAGTATTGCACAAACATTAAATGCAACAACGGCAAGTGCAGGTACGGCAGTTTATACTATTACACCAACGGCAGGTGGCTGCGCCGGTACACCAATAACAGTCACAATAACGGTTAATCCCATTCCAACAGTAACCGCAACTCCAAATTCACAAACACTTTGTTCTAATAATATAACCTCAATTGCATTAACAAGTACAACGGGCGGAACAACTTTTGCATGGACCGTTACGCAAACAAATGTTACGGGTGCCAGTGCAAGTTCGGGTGCAACCATTGCACAAACATTAACAGCAACTACTTCCAGTGCAGGCACTGCGGTTTATACAATCACACCAACAGCGGGCGGTTGTGCGGGTGCACCAATAACAGCAACGGTTACGGTAAATCCTGCGCCTTCTGCAACAGCAACACCAACATCGCAAAGTATTTGTTCGGGCAATGCAACATCAATAGCGTTAACAAGCAGCACGGGCGGTGCAACATTTGCGTGGACAGTTACACAAACAAATGTAAGTGGTGCAAGTGCAAGTTCTGGAGCAAGCATAGCACAAACATTAAATGCAACTACTGCGAGTGCGGGAACAGCAGTTTATACCATTACGCCAACAGCAGGTGGCTGTGCAGGTACAGCGATAACGGCGACTGTTACAGTAAATCCAATTCCAACCGTTACAGCAACACCAAACGCGCAAACTTTTTGTTCAGGAGGTGCAACATCCATAGCATTAACCAGCAGCACGGGTGGCGCAACTTTTGCGTGGACTGTTACTCAAACAAATGTGAGTGGCGCAAGTGCAGGTTCGGGTTCTACCATTGCACAAACATTAAATGCAACAACGGCAAGTGCAGGCACAGCAGTTTATACAATTACGCCAACAGCAAGTGCCTGTGCAGGTGCGCCGATAACCGTAACTGTTACGGTTAATCCTATTCCTACAGTTACTGCTACACCAAATTCACAAACACTTTGCTCTAATAATATAACATCGATTGCGCTTACAAGTAATGTAGGCGGTGCAACTTTTGCCTGGACTGTTACTCAAACAAATGTAAGTGGTGCAAGCGCAAGCTCAGGAGCAACCATTGCACAAACATTAACTGCAACCAGTACCGTTGCCGGTACGGCTGTTTATACAATTACACCTTCGGCAGCAGGATGTGTAGGCGCAAGTACAACGGCAACAGTAACTGTTAAGCCTGCTCCCTCTGCAACTGCAACTCCAATATCACAGAGTATCTGTTCTGGTACTGCAACCTCTATTGCTCTTACAAGTAATGTAGGTGGTAGTACATTTGCATGGACAGTAACACAAACAAACGTAAGTGGTGCAAGCGCAAGTTCGGGAGCAGCAATTGCACAAACTTTAAATGCAACTACATCAAGTGCAGGCACGGCGGTTTATACAATAACACCAACAGCAGGCGGTTGTCCGGGTGCGGCCATTACCGTAACGGTAACTGTTAATCCAATTCCATCAGCAACAGCTACACCAAATGCACAAACTTTTTGTTCTAACAATATAACGTCGATTGCATTAACAAGTAATGTTGCAGGAAGTACTTTTGCATGGACCGTTACACAAACAAACGTAAGTGGTGCCAGCGCAAGTTCGGGTGCAACAATTGCACAAACATTAACAGCAACAACTACAAGTGCGGGAACAGCAGTTTATACAATTACGCCAACCGCCGGTGGTTGCGCAGGCGCTGCAATTACAGCAACAGTTACAGTAAATCCTGCGCCATCGGTTACAGCAACTCCGGTATCACAAAGTATTTGTTCGGGCAATGCAACATCAATTGCGTTAACAAGCAGTACCGGCGGTGCAACATTTGCATGGACTGTAACGCAGACAAACGTAAGTGGTGCTTCGGCAAGTTCAGGTTCTACAATTGCACAAACATTAAATGCAACTACTGCCAGTGCAGGCACTGCGGTTTATACAATTACTCCAACGGCAGGTGGTTGTCCGGGTACACCAATAACAGCTACCGTTACGGTTAATCCAATTCCATCTGCAACAGCTACACCAACATCACAAAGTATTTGTTCGGGTAGCGCAACTTCTGTTGCACTTACCAGTAACGTTGGCGGAAGTACTTTTGCATGGACCGTTACACAAACAAATGTGAGTGGTGCAAGTGCAAGCTCGGGGGCAACTATAGCGCAAACATTAAATGCAACAACGGCTAGTGCCGGCACAGCGATTTATACAATTACTCCAACAGCAAGTGGTTGCGGGGGTTCGCCCATAACAGTTACTGTTACAGTAAACCCAATTCCTACAGTTACTGCTACACCAAATTCGCAAACATTCTGCTCGGGAAATACAACAGGTATGGCATTAACCAGTAGTACAGGTGGTGCAACTTTTGCGTGGACAGTTACGCAAACAAATGTGAGCGGTGCAAG
This sequence comes from Bacteroidia bacterium, assembly GCA_038214655.1. Classification (GTDB taxonomy): domain Bacteria; phylum Bacteroidota; class Bacteroidia; order B-17B0; family Aurantibacillaceae; genus PALSA-968. The sequence goes on from JBBQRR010000001.1 coordinate 71,186, forward strand.
CGCAGGTTCAGGTTCTACTATTTCACAAACATTAAATGCAACAAGTACAGTTGCAGGCACAGCTATTTATACAATTACTCCAACGGCAGGCGGTTGTTCGGGCGCGCCAATAACAGCCACTGTTACTGTAAATCCGATTCCTGTTATGACAAGTGCAGGTACTGCAACAATTTGTAGTGGCGGTACAGTAAATATTCCATTAACTAGTAATGTGGGCTCAACTTATACATGGATTGCAGCTAACAATCCAAATACAAACGGTGAAAGCACAACGTTGCAAAGTACAAACGCAATAAACAATACACTTACCGAAACTACCGGAAATACAGAAGTAGTAGTTTATACAGTAACACCAACTTCAACAAGCGGAGCATGTGTTGGATCTTCACAAACTGTAAGTGTTACAGTGAGTCCTACACCAATAGTTACTGTTACTCCAACTGCACAAACGTTTTGTTCGGGAGGCGCAACATCTATTGCGTTAACAAGTAACGTTGCCGGAACAACTTTTGCCTGGACTGTTACACAAACAAATGTGAGTGGTGCAAGTGCAAGTTCGGGCTCAACAATTACACAAACAATTACAAGCACCGGTACAAGTATTGGTACTGCGGTTTATACTATTACTCCATCAGTGGGAACTTGTTCGGGAGCAACAGCTACTGCAACCGTAACGGTTAATCCAATCCCAACTGTAACAGCAACGCCTTCTTCGCAAACTATATGTTCGGGTACGGCAACATCGATTGCATTAACAAGCGGAGTTGCGGGAACAACTTTTGTTTGGACTGTTTCTCAAGTGGGAGTAAGCGGCGCGGCAAATGCTTCGGGTTCAACTATTGCACAAACATTAAATACAACCGGTGCCGTTGCAGGAACAGCAACGTATACAATTTTACCTTCGGCTAACGGTTGTGCCGGAACTCCGATAGTTGTAACTATTACTGTTAATCCGGTTCCTTCTGTAACAGCAACGCCTTCATCACAAGCATTGTGTTCGGGTAGCGCGGCAACAATTGTTCTTACAAGCAATGTTGGGGGAACAACTTTCTCTTGGACTGAAACACAAACAAATGTTAGCGGTGCGTCTCCCGGTTCAGGTTCAACAATTACACAAACTTTAACTGCAACAGGAGCAATTCCCGGAACAGTAACTTATACAATTACTCCTTCTGCAAGTGCTTGTGGCGGAGCACCGATTGTTGCAACGGTAACAGTAAATCCAATTCCTGTTGCACCTACAGCATCAAGTAATAGCCCGGTTTGTTTAAGCAATACCATAAATCTTACAGCAGGAAACGTTGCAGGAGCAACTTATTCATGGAGCGGCCCTAACGGATTTTCTTCTTCAACGCAAAATCCTTCAATACCCAATGCAGGATTTGCAGATGCAGGAACTTATTCGGTAAACGTAACTGTGAATGGTTGTACAGGCCCCAACCAAACTGTAACAGTTGTTGTTAATACACCGCCACCTTCAATTTTGTCTCCAACATCAAACAGCCCTGTATGTACAGGACAAACGCTTAATTTAACTATCGGCACAATTACTTCTGCTTCTTATAACTGGAGCGGGCCAAACACATTTACTTCTTCTACGCAAAATCCTTCTATTGTAAATATTACATTAGCGGGTGCGGGAATTTATACGGTTACTGCAATTGTACCGGGCTGTGGTGCCAGCGGAACAGGAACAGTTTCTGTTGTTGTTAATCCAACGCCTGCTGCACCGGTTGCCGGTAACGATGGGCCTATGTGCGCAGGTTCGACTTTAAATTTAACTGCAACGAGTACCGGTACGACTTATAGTTGGACGGGCCCGAATACATTTACTTCTTCAATACAAAATCCATCAATTACAAATATTACAGTTGCAGGCTCCGGAGTTTATTCTGTAACAATAACTGCTTTAGGTTGTACAAGTGTTGCAGGAACAACGACTGTATTAATTAATCCGATTCCTGCTACGCCAACTGTTACAAGTAACAGTCCGCTTTGTATTACGCAAACTTTAAATCTTTCTACTTCGGCACTTGGTGGCGCTACTTACAGCTGGAGTGGTCCAAATTCATTTACCGCAACTACACAAAATCCTTCGGTACCAAATGTTACAACTGCAGATGCAGGAACTTATTCGCTTACAGTTACTGTTAGCGGTTGTACAAGTTTATCCGGAACCGTAGCAGTTGCAGTTAACTCATCGCCTGCAACTCCAACGGCAGGCTCCAACAGTCCGATTTGCGCTAACGATACTTTATTTTTAACAGCTACAACTATTGGCGGCGCAACTTATAGTTGGACGGGACCTAATGCGTTCGCTTCAACGAATCAAAATCCATTTATTACTCCTGCAACAGTTGCGGCAAGCGGAACGTACACAGTTATTGCAAATAATGGTTGCGCAAGTAGTCCTGCTACAGTTACGGTACTTGTTAATCCTACTCCTGCTGCGCCTGTAGCAAATAACAATTCTCCGGTTTGCGTTGGTGGAAGTGTTAATCTTACAGCAAGCAGCACAGGCACAACTTATAGCTGGACGGGACCTAACACATTTACTTCTTCTGTGCAAAATCCAACTATAGCAGGTGTTACAGCTGCTGCTGCCGGAACTTATTCGGTAACGGCAACTGCAAATGGTTGTACAAGTATTGCGGGTCTTACAACAGTTATTGTAAATACTCCTGCAGTTGCAAGTGCCGGAAGTAACCAAACAGTTTGTGCAAATAATTTAGCGGTTGTTCTTAGTGGAACAGTAACGGGTGGCTCGGCAACAGGTAACTGGACAAGTAGCGGCAGCGGAATATTCTCTCCTTCAACAACAGCTCTTAGTGCAACTTACACACCGAGTAATGCAGATACAAGTGCAGGAAGTGTTGTGCTTACATTAACATCAACCGGTAACGGAGCATGTGCTGCTTCTGTTTCTTCGCTCACAATAACTATTACAGATGCTCCGGGCGCAAATGCAGGAGCAAATCAATCGGTATGCGCAAACAATGCAACCATAAATTTAAATGGTGTTGTTAGCGGTGGAAGCTCAACAGGAACATGGACAACTGCCGGAACCGGAACATTTACTCCGAACGCAAATACATTAAACGCAACATACACTCCGAGTGCTGCAGATATTACTGCGGGTACTATAACGTTTACTTTAACCACAACCGGAAACGGATTGTGTAATGCGGCAACATCTGTTATGACAGCAATCATTACAGTTGCACCAACAGTAAATGCGGGCCCGGATCAAATCATTTGTAAGTCTTCTCCCAACTCAACTTTAAGCGGAACAGTTACTGTTACCAATACGGGTACGTGGTCAACTTCGGGAACCGGAACATTTAACCCGAATGCCAATACATTAAACGCCACGTATGTTCCAAGCACTGCTGATACAAGTGCAGGAAGTGTAATACTTGTTCTTACTTCAACTAACAATGGTGGTTGCGCCCCTGTTACCGATACATTAAAAATTACTTATACCAATTTGCCTGTTGTTAACGCAGGTTCAAACCAAACGGTTTGTGCTAATACAGCAAGTGTAAGTTTAAACGGAATTATTTCAGGTGGAGCATCAACCGGAATCTGGACAACATCAGGTAGCGGAACATTTAATCCGAACGCAACTACACTTAACGCAACCTACACTCCAAGCAGTGCAGATACTGCTGCCGGAAGTGTAACGCTTACTTTAAGTTCTACCAATGGTTGTGTAGTTATCTCAAGTAATATTACCATAACAATTACGGATGCACCCGGTGCAAATGCAGGTGCAGATATTTCGGTTTGTGCTAACGGAGCAGTTGCAACTATTAACGGAACAGTTAGCGGAGCTACAAGCACAGGTATTTGGTCAACAACCGGAACCGGAACATTTAGTCCGAGCAACACAAGTTTATCTGCAACCTACACAGCAAGCCCTGCCGATATAAGTGCGGGAAGTGTATTCTTAATTTTAACATCAACCGGAAACGGAATTTGTAATCCCGCAGTTGATACACTTGTATTAACTATTACGCCTCCTCCAACAGCATTTGCCGGAAATGATACCAGCTTCTGCGCTAATTCTGCATTAACACTTAATGGTGTAATTACAGGTGGTAGCGGAACAGGCACCTGGACAAGTTCGGGAACAGGAATTTTTGCACCAAACGCAAATACATTAAACGCAACTTATTTCCCAAGCAATGCAGATACAGCAGCGGGAACAGTTACGCTAACTCTTACCTCTACAAATAACGGCGGTTGTTTAGCGGCCACCGATCAGGTTGTAATTACAATTACAGATGGGCCTACTGCAAATGCAGGGCTCGATCAAACCGTTTGTGCCAATAGTAATACAGTTACTTTAAGTGGACAAGTGAGTGTTTCAACAGGAGGCCAATGGTCAACTTTAGGTGACGGAACTTTTGGTTCTGCAACATCGCTCAATACAACTTACACGCCGGGGCCAACTGATAATAGCAATGGTACAGTAACCGTTGTACTTACTTCAACCGGAAATGGTGGTTGTAACGTGGTTAGCGATACCATGAAAATTACTATACAACCTGCACCTGTTGTTAATGCCGGACTCGATCAATTTATTTGTCACGGAATTATGTCGACAAATGTCAGCGGCTCTGTTAGTGGAGGCAGCTCAACAGGAACATGGACAACACTTGGCAGCGGCAGCTTTACTTCGCCAAACAGTTTAAGTACAACGTATAATTTAAGTAATGCTGATACAACTGCGGGCACTGTTACTCTTGTTCTAACTTCAACTGCAAACGGAAGTTGCCTTGCTGTTAGCGATACAGTTGTAATTACAATTACTCCTGCCGGTTATGCAGCAGCTGGTAACGATACAACAATTTGCGCAAGTGTAAATTCAATTTCTCTTGCCGGAATAATTACAGGCGGAACAGGAGCAGGGCAATGGAGCAGCAGCGGAACTGGAACGTTTACTCCGAACAATACCACTTTAAATGCAACGTACACACCAAGTGCTGCCGACAGCATTAGCGGAAATATAGTTCTCACATTAACACCAATAAATACTTGTCAGCCCAATGCAGATTCTTTAGTTCTTACAATTGTACCAATACCGGTAGTAAACGCGGGAATAGATATTTTCATCTGTTCAACCAGCAATACAGTTACACTTAATGGTTCGGTTAGCGGCGGAACAACAACAGGTACATGGTCAACATTAGGCAGCGGAGCATTTGCGCCGAGCGCAACTACATTAAATGCAGTGTACACTTTAAGCACCGCCGATTCAACGGCAGGAACTGTTACCCTTGTTCTTACTTCTACTAACAACGGAAGTTGCGGTGCAGTAACAGATACGATGCATGTAACTTTAACCAACTCTACTTCGGCTCTTGCAGGTGTTGATACAACAATTTGTGGTAACGATTCACTTGCATTAAGCGGAAACATCATTGGAGGAAGTGCAGGGCAATGGTCAACAAACGGAACAGGAACTTTCAACCCTAACAACACAACCTTAAATGCAACGTATGTTCCAAGTGCAACCGACATTACTAACGGTAGTGTTGTGCTTACATTAACACCAACAAACGGTTGTCAGCCTAAAGCAGATTCACTTGTGTTAACACTAAGCCCTGCTCCAGTTGTAAGTGCAGGATCTAACATCGCAATTTGCGCTTCAACAAAAACAGTAACGCTTAGCGGAAGCGTAACCGGAGGAAGTACAACCGGAGTATGGAGCACATCCGGTAGCGGAACTTTCACTCCGTCAGCAGCGGTATTAAACGGAACGTATAACTTAAGCACTGCCGATTCAACAGCCGGAATAGTAACACTTGTTCTTACTTCTACCAATAACGGAAGTTGCGGGTCAGTGAAAGATTCAATCACCATTACAATAACTACACCTGCTACTGCGCTTGCCGGAACAGACTTTACAGTTTGCGGAAATAATTCTTCGGTAAATCTTGGCGGCACAATTACAGGTGGAACCGGACAAGGACAATGGACAAGTAACGGAAGCGGAACATTTACACCGGCCGATACTATTTTAAATGCAACGTATATTCCAAGTGCAACAGATATAGGTAACGGAAGTGTTGTTCTTACGCTTACTCCGCTAAACTCTTGTTCGCCGCTTGCCGATTCTTTAGTAGTAACTATTACACCTTCGCCAACAGTTAGTGCAGGGGCAGATATTACTATGTGCGGCACACTTTTACCAATAGGATTAAACGGAAGCATCAACGCTGTACCCACCGGCGCTATATGGACTGTAAATGGTATTGGAATATTTAATCCGAACAATACAACCTTAAATACAAACTATACACCTGATGTAACAGATAATGATACATTGATATTTGTTTTAACTACAACAGGCAACGGTTTATGTAATGCCGTTTCTGATACGATGAAAGTTTTCAGAAACGTGCAGCCTCTTGCAGATTTTGTTTATGCAAACCTTTGTGTTGGCCAATCGGTTTCGTTCACGGATAGTTCTAAAGCAAGCGGAGGCACAATTATTTCATGGAATTGGAATTTTGGTAATGGCGATACATCTACTACACAAAGCCCTGTTTATACTTATACGGCAAGCGGAACTTATAGTGTTAGCCTGCTTGTATCAAGCGGAACAGGCTGTGCCGATTCAATTACTAAAGTGGTAAATATTCATACGGCTCCAGTCGCAAACTTTACTTATACTTCAAATTGTTTAAGCGATTCGGTTCATTTTATAAGTACTTCTACCATTTCTCCGGGCAGTATAAATTCATGGAACTGGACTTTGGGGGACGGAACATCTTCTACACAACAAAATCCGGTGCATATGTACGACAGTGTTAAAGTTTATACTGTAACACTTGCGGTAACTTCCGATTCGGGATGCTCTGCTTTAATTACACAAACTGTAAATATAAATCCTTCGCCAATTGCAGGATTCAGTTTACAATCAAATTGCGGTTCGTTGCTGGTGAACTTTACAGACACATCTAAAGTAAATCCCGGAACTATAAGTGGATGGAGTTGGACATTTGGAGGAGGCAACACATCTACACAACAAAATCCTTCAAACACATACGCAGCTGCAGGAACTTACACAGTGTTGTTGCAAGTGCAAACAGCAAGTGGTTGTAAAGACACTGCCTCGGCAGTAGTAACTTTAGGTGCGGCAGTTGTTGCAGATTATATTCCGCACGGCGGAAGTTATAACCAAAATCAGTCAATTGCTTTCACCAACCAATCTACCGGCGCAAGTATTTATAACTGGAATTTTGGCGATAACACAGCTGCATCAATAATTACTGACCCCACGCATACATATACATTGCCCGGAACGTACACTGTAGTTTTAATTTCGAGTAACGGAACTTGTGCAGATACGGTTGCTTATGTGTTCGATATTAAATCTACCGGTTATACCATTCCTACAGGCTTCTCGCCAAATGGCGACGGGCTTAATGATTTCTTCTATGTAATGGGCGGCCCTTTCAGCAGCTACGAGTTAAGAGTGTTTAACGAATGGGGCAATCAGATATTTATTTCCGGTTCGCAAGCAGATAAGTGGGATGGTACCATAGGCGGCACGGCGCAGCCGGGTGGAACATACATTTATGTTTTCCATGGAAAAACTGTGGATGGCGTAGAGGTGAAACGTAAAGGAGAAATAAACATAATCAGATAAGAACATGAAAACAAAAATATTCATATCGTTTTTCTTTGGCTGTGTTATAGCGATGCAGTTAAGGGCGCAGGATTTTCATCTTACACAGTACGATGCATTTTCTATGTATTTAAATCCGGCATTAACAGGAAATTATTTAGGTGAGGATGCCGATTATAAAATCAGTACAGTTTATCGTACACAATGGAGGCCGCTTTCTTCAAAGCCCTATACAACTTACGGTGTAGGATATGACATGCTTTATAAAAAATTTGGTTTAGGAAGTTATATATTGGATAATCGTTCGGGCGGGCCAAGCTTTAATACCTTTAACTTTCAGCTATCGGCTTCTTACTTTATTACAGATCCAAAAGTATCGCCGCATTTATTAAATGTTGGATTGCAAACAGGTTTGTTTTACAAAACTTTCAATTTTAACAGTATGCTTTTCGAAAGTCAGTATGATAATTCTACCAGTCAACTTAATCCGGGTATTAACAGTGGCGAAGTTTTACAGCGCAACAGTCGCACTAATTTTGATGCCAACGTAGGCGTATTTTATAAGTACAGAGATGTTACGAAAAAATATTTTCCGTTTATCGGCTTCTCAATTTTTCACGCAAATATGCCAATGGAAACTTTTACTACATACAAAAGCCGTTTGCCCATGCGTTTTAATTTGCAGGCCGGATGCGATTTTACGATAAACGAAACCTGGAAAGTAACGCCAATGATTTTGTATATGAATCAGGCGCGCGCCTGGGAATTGAATATTGGCGGACTTGCGTATTATAAAGTTAATTCAAGCGGTAACGCAAACAAGGATGTCAGCTATCATGTAATTTTTGGATTAAACTACCGCGTTAAAGATGCCTTTATGTTGCAGGCCGGGGTTAAAAAAGATAATTTTGTTTTGCGGATGAGTTATGATATTAATACCTCTTACTTAAATGCATATACCAACGGCCGTGGCGGATTTGAAATTACTTTGCAAATAATGGGTAAAAAAGGGGTTTCTCCTTTTAAATCAATGGCCAGCTTCTAAGCTAAAACAAGCGTAAAAATTAAATACTCATCGCACTTAAAGGCCTAAGGGGTTTTGCGACAGCAGTATTTTATTTACCTCTTGCCAATTGGTTTCCATTGGACAATGCCCGGCCCCTTTAATTATATAGCCCTTTGTTTCAGGATATTTTTTAAGGAAATCTCTCATACCTGTAATCGGAAGCCATTCATCGTTAGAGCCCCAAATTATATATTTTTTCAGTTTCTTTAAGTTATTTTCATTTACCGTAATGTTGTTTTGCGCAGCAGCCATTCTAAAAATCGCAGAACCACTATTTTTATACTGAAACGGAATCATATAACCCTTTACGGAATTAGAATCTGCTAAACAAGAATAGGCAGAGCTTAGCAATTTTGTGAATGATTTTTTATCTGTAAATTGTTTTGAAACTACATCAGCCCAACGAAGCAAGGGAGGATATTTTAATAAATTTTTTCCAAAACCGCTTGTTGTACCCTCACTAAATGGAGTGCCATCAATTAATGTAAGTGAATTTACTTTTTCGGGATAGTTTGATGCGTACAGGCCGGCAATCGCTGCGCCCATTGAATGCCCCACGACATCCCATTTCGTAATTTTATCATGCGCTATAGTAAGGATTGCATTAATTGCTTTAAAGGTGTTGTCGATAGTATAATCTGCCGTATCGCTTTTGTCACTAAAACCAAACGAAGGTAAATCCATGGCAATAACAAGTGCGCCGTTTTTAAGCAGCGTATCTATGTTTTTTCTGAAAGAAAAAGTGGAACCGGAAAAGCCATGAATAAAAAAATATTTTTGTTTAATAGAATCCGGCTTCCAAATGCGATAATGAATTTTAGTTTTGCTGACTATAATAAAATTACTGTTTTGATAGGGCATTTCCCGATAGCCTAACTCTTTTGTATTTACCGGAAAAAAGTAAGGTAAAAGTGAAAAGAGAAGAAATAAAATAATACTAATTTGCAGGAGCCTTTTTAATATTTTTTTCATAAACTATTTACTGTTGTCAAAATATGCCGGGAATATTTAGAATTGTAGCGGAACAAATTGTTTTTCAAAAGTACAGCAAATATTTAACAACTTACAAGGACTCTGTTTGATTAAAATTTTGCTTAGCTTTGTATTATTATATGTTAAACATTTTTTTAATCAAATAAGCTCTTTAAGCGGAGGAAATATATTTTGAGTCCGTGTTTGATTACCGAAACAATTTTTAAAGGCCTGAATATTTTGTATAGCAAACAATGAGTATATCAATATTCTGGTTTAGGCGCGATTTAAGATTGGAAGATAATGCAGGCCTTTATCATGCATTAAAAAACAACAAGGAGGTGCTCCCCATATTTATTTTTGACACAGAGATACTCAATAAGCTCGTTGATAAATCTGACCAACGTGTAGATTTTATACATCAGGCCCTTAGTTCTCTAAGTCAGCAAGTACAAAAGCATGGAAGTAGCTTAAGGGTGTATATAGGCGAGCCCTTTAAAATATTTAAAGAAATTTGTGCAGAGTACAAAGTCACTTCGGTATATACTAATAATGATTACGAACCCGATGCAATTAAACGCGACAAGAAGATTCAGGAATTTCTTGTAAGCAAAAAAATTCAATTTAAATTTTACAAAGACCAATGTGTTTTTGAAAAAAATGAAGTAACAAAGGACGATGGGCTTCCTTATACCATTTTTACTCCGTACTCTGTTAAATGGAAAAAGAAGCTCAGCCAATTTTATGAAAAATCTTATCCCACCTCTTTATATGCAAAGAATTTATATCAAACTAAACCTTTTGCAATTCCATCCTTGCAGAAAATTGGTTTTAAAAAAACTAAAGTAAAATATTTTCCTCCGGTTATTAACGAAGTGCTAATTTCTAAATACACCGAGCAACGAAATTTTCCTGCCATTAAAGGCACCACTCAATTAAGTGTGCATTTGCGTTTTGGCACGGTAAGTATTCGTCACCTTTTACAAAAGGCTCGTAGGCTAAATGAAACGTGGTTAAACGAATTAATATGGCGAGATTTTTATATGATGGTTTTGTTTCATTTTCCCTATGTTGCCGAAAGTGCATTTAAATCGCAATACAATTTTATAGACTGGCGAAATAATGAAAAGGAGTTTGATGCCTGGTGCCAAGGAAAAACCGGCTACCCGATTGTAGATGCGGGCATGAAAGAATTAAATGAAACGGGTTTTATGCATAATCGAGTGCGTATGATTGTAGCTAGCTTTTTGGTAAAGCATTTGCTTATTGACTGGCGCTGGGGCGAAGCATATTTTGCACAAAAGCTTTTAGATTTTGATTTAAGTGCAAATAATGGCGGCTGGCAGTGGGCGGCAAGCAGCGGTTGTGATGCTGTTCCGTATTTCCGAATTTTTAATCCTTACGAGCAAACCCGCAGATTTGATCCCGAATTAAAGTACATTAAAAAATGGTTGCCAAATTATGATGAGCTTACGTACATAAAGCCAATTGTAGAACATAGCTTTGCACGTATAAGGGCTAGCGATACGTTTAAAACATCACTAGGCCATGTAGTCAAACTGAAATAATAACTGCCCCTAAAATCAAAAAGTCCCTGCAAATTTTTATTTACAGGGACTTTTGTTTTTAAAAGCGGACCGGACGGGACTCGAACCCGCGACCTCTGCCGTGACAGGGCAGCATTCTAACCAGCTGAACTACCGGTCCAATAACATTCTAAAAAAGAACTTTATTCCCCAAAAGACACCCAATTTTCACCGGATTATCGTTTAGGGAGTGCAAAAGTACACAATAAATCTTATCCCACAAATATAATGGCAGCTGTTTTTTAGCGTTATTTGTGGGTCAATGCCCTTAAAATCAACCACAAAACATAGCCGGCCCATAGGCAAATTTAACCGCTTTATGCTGTGGCTCAATTATTTTGCCGCGGTAGCCCTGTTACTTTCAGTATTGGCGGCCTATATAAGCCCCAAAACATTTTGGCCTATGGCTTTTTTTGGCATTTCATTTCCGGTATTATTTGTCGTAAACCTTGTCTTTGTAATTTATTGGGGCATGCAGATGCGTTTGTGGGCTTTACTATCGGCAGCTATGCTTTTATTTTCAGCCAACAATCTTTTAGGAAATTTGCAATATCACTTTTCGGAAAAGACACCTGATAAAAGCGACATAAAAATTCTTGATTACAACTGCATGTTGTTTGATTTATACAACTGGTCGCACAACGCGCAATCGCGCAATCTTATTTTTACGATGTTGCAGGAAGAATCGCCTGATATAGTTTGCTTGCAGGAATTTTACACCTCTGAGCAAAAAAATGATTTTAATAACGCCGACACCTTGCAAAAGTTTTTGAAAGCAAAAAATATGCACGCCGAGTATACTACTACACTGCGTGAGCTTGACCATTGGGGCGTGGCCACATTTACCAAATACCCCATTGTAAGAAAAGGCAAAATAATTTTCAATACCAAATCAAACAACATTTGTATATATACCGATGTGCTTATTAATACCGATACTGTACGAATTTACAATGTGCACCTGGCATCTATAAGTTTCGGAAAAAAGGAATATAAATTTATCGACAACATAAGTAAAAACGAAATCAGCGACCCCGATTTAAATGAGTCTAAAAGTATTTTAAAGCGCTTAAAGAAAAGGTTTTTTGCACGGGCAGAACAAGCAGAACTAATTGCCGCGCATATGGCAGTATGCAAATACAAAATTATTTTGTGCGGCGATTTTAACGATACACCTTCTTCCTTTGCGTATCATACACTTTCTAAAAATTTAAAAGATGCTTTTCGCCAATCGGGTAGTGGTATTGGTAAAACCTATCATGGCTCGCTCCCTTTTTTGCGGATAGATTATATTTTGCACGATAAAAATTTCAGTTCATATAACTACCGCAGATATCCCGAAAGCTTTACCGATCATTACCCGGTTACCTGTTATTTGCATTTAAATAACTAACGAATTCTGTCCATTACTTTTTGCGCCTCTTTACTATCGGGTTTAATACTAAAGGCTTTTTGGCAATAAAACTCGGCGCTTAAAGTGTCTTTCATTTCCAAATAGGTAGTTGCAAGGGCGGTAAAAATAAATTCATTTTCCTGCCCGTTTTTCATGGCGTCTGTAAACATGTTAATCGACTTTTCATATTTTCCGGCTGCGTTATAATCCTCCATAAGTAATTTATACGCGTGGTATAAAACTTTGTTGTAGGCAATGGCTTTCTTTAAGTAATACTCGCTGCTGTCAGCTATTTTTAATTCGCGTAGGCAAATACCTTTATAATAATACATTTCCGAATTTTTTTGCAGAGCCAGGCTTTGATTGATTATAGGAATGGCCGCTTTGTAATCTTTATTTATAAGCACCAGTACGGAAGATAAAAAGTTTAGTGATTTGGGATAATCGCCCGAAATACTTATGGATTTTTCGAGACTTGTTTTAACTAGTAAAATTCTTTCCGCTCTTACTTTTTCGGAAATGTTATTTTGATTTTTTACCAAAGAATCCATAATCCCGGTAGCATACAGGTAATTTAAATAAGAGCTTTCGGGATATTTTTTGATATCAGCAGCAATTAAAATATTGGGCTCTTTCCAATCTGTGTTTCTCGAAACGGTCATAAAACTGTAGGTTATACCAATAACAAATGCTGCAATTTTAAACGAAAAAGATATTTTTTTTGCTCCCGAAAAATAAGACTCAAAAAGAAAAATAATAGTTATGCAAAATCCCAAAGAGCCAAAAAACGCAAAACGGTCGGCTACGATGCCTACCGCAGGCCTAAAAAAATTAAGAAACATGGATGTGGATGCGATGAACATAAATAAACCAAGCAACAATCCGGTTTTTTCTTTTCGGTAGGCATAAACTACTCCGTATAAAAGAGAAGTGGCGCTGATAATTCCTACAAAACCGTACATACTTAAAGAGGTAACTTCAATGCTATGCACACCGTAGTAACAAGATTGCTTGAAAGGAAAAATGCATTGTACTACATAAAATCCAAGGCAGTTAAGCATGGCTATAAATCGAATAGCAAAACTCCTGTTAAAATACATCGGGTTTTCAAAATAGCAATATGCTCGATCAAATGGCCCGTGTAAAAAGAATTTTGTTGTTTGTCTGCTTAGCGCGTAAACCAACATAAAAACAATAAAACCAAGTACAAAAGTTTTCCACCCCTTTTTAAATTTAATAAATATAAGCGCCGGAAGGATGGCGGCAAAAGGAGTAGCGTCGAGTTTAGAAAGCAGTGCCAGATAAAGTAAAACGGCGGCCAGTACATAATTTAGCGGAATATTTTTTTTACGGGAATAGGCTTTAAAAATAACAATAGATGCCAGCAACGAAAAAATAAAACTTAATAAAACATCTCGGTTCTTAAGACTGGCAACAACTTCGGTGTGTATGGGTAAAAAAGCAAAAAGCAACACAATGTAAAAAGGTACTTTACTTTTAGTGTCATCTACAAATAAAACCAGAAAGCGGTAGGCGAGTAAAAGACAAATAATATAAAAAATAACATTAAAAAAATGTGATATACCGGGGCTTACACCAAAAAATTGATGCTCAATTGCATAACTTATTTTTACAAGTGGGCGGTAATCATACGCTTTGCCACTATCATCAGTGCCATACCCCGAAGTAATAATTTCGGGAAGCGCCTTTAAACCTTCGGCTGTTGTGTTAGTTTTTTTAGTGACAAAAGAATCGTCAAGCGAGTAATCGTTGTAAAGCGTGTTTACATATAAAAAAAAACCGGCGCAGATTATCAGTATTCTTTCAAAAGTAAAAAACGACCTGATTTTGCCCATAACACAAAAATAATTTAAAAACCGTAATAATGCAGAGGCAAAAATTATTTATTTTAACATAGAGTTTAAGGTTGCTCGGCATTATACCATAAATAGAATTAATTTGTGATAAAGAATGGTATAAGCCTATATTTGTACTATGTTTAATAAGGATTTAGACCCCGAAGATTTTTATTATAGTGCCGAGGGGTATATCATTTTTACAGAAAAATATCACTTAAAACGTGGCTTTTGCTGTAAAAGCGGCTGCAAGCATTGTCCTTATGGTTATAACAAAAAAACGGGTAATTTTGACAAGCAGAAGAAAAGTGATTAGGGAGCAGTGGTTAGGGATTAGTTAGGAATGATTAAGAATAAGTGATAAGAAAAAGATGGACTCAAAAGAATTTCAGAAATTAGTTTTAGAAGGCATTCCGCCAGAATTACCGGAAGTAAAACCTTTTGATAAAAACCTCAATCACGCCCCAAAAAGAAAAGAAATACTTAACCCGGCCGAAAAAAAACTGGCGCTAAGAAATGCATTGCGCTATTTTGATAAAAAGGATCATGCAGTTTTAGTAAAAGAATTTGCCGACGAATTGAAAACTTACGGACGTATTTATATGTACCGTTTTCGTCCCGACTATAAAATTTACGCGCGCCCCATTAACGAGTATCCGCATAAAAGCAAACAAGCTGCCGCAATCATGCATATGCTTAGTAATAATTTGGATTATGCAGTGGCGCAGCACCCGCACGAATTAATTACCTATGGCGGTAACGGCGCAGTTTTTCAAAACTGGGCGCAGTATTTACTGGTGATGCAATATTTGGCAACAATGACCGATGAGCAAACTTTGGTTTTGTATAGTGGCCACCCCATGGGATTATTTCCTTCGCACAGAGATGCGCCGCGTGTGGTTATTACAAACGGAATGATGATACCCAATTACAGCAAACCTGATGATTGGGAAAAATTTAATGCGCTCGGTGTAACACAATACGGACAAATGACGGCCGGAAGTTTTATGTACATAGGCCCGCAAGGAATTGTGCACGGAACAACTATTACCGTGATGAATGCAGCAAGAAAAATTTCTAAGAACGAAGAGGACAGAAAAGGAAAATTATTTGTTACCGCAGGATTAGGAGGCATGAGTGGTGCTCAGCCTAAGGCCGCAAAAATTGCAGGGCTTGTTAGTGTTACTGCCGAAATAAATCCTAAAGCAATAAAAACAAGACATACGCAAGGTTGGGTGGATGAAGTTTTTGAAAGTCTGGATGAATTAATTGTAAGAATAAAAAAAGCGACTGCCGCTAAAGAAGCAATTTCATTGGCGTATCAGGGCAATGTGGTTGATTTGTGGGAGTGTCTTGTAAAAGAAAATATTAAAGTGGACATTGGCTCCGATCAAACTTCGTTACATAATCCCTGGGCGGGAGGATATTATCCGACGGGAATTAGCTATGAAGAGAGCAACAAATTAATGGCGGATAATCCCGCACAATTTAAAATTGAAGTGCAAAAAACTTTAGTACGCCACGCAAATGCGGTGAATGCATTGGCTGCAAAAAACATGTACTTTTTTGATTACGGCAACGCTTTTTTATTGGAAGCGAGCAGGGCAGGAGCGGATATTGTAAATAAGGACGGAACTTTTAAATACAAAAGCTATGTGCAGGATATTTTAGGCCCTATGTGTTTTGATTATGGTTTTGGCCCGTTTAGATGGGTGTGCACCAGCGCAGATGCAAATGATTTGAAAAAAACTGATGAAATTGCATTGGTAGTTTTAGAAGATATGTACAAAACTGCTCCTGCAGAAATTAAGCAGCAGCTAAGTGATAATATTGCCTGGATAAAAAATGCCATGCAAAATAATTTAGTGGTGGGTTCGCAAGCGCGCATTTTGTATGCGGATAGCGAAGCGCGTATATGTATTGCCGAAGGAATTAATAAAGCGATTAACGAAGGAAAAATTTCAGCTCCCGTTGTTTTAGGAAGAGATCATCATGATGTAAGCGGAACCGATTCTCCGTACAGAGAAACTAGTAATATTTATGATGGCTCACAATATACCGCCGATATGGCTGTGCAAAATTTTGTGGGCGATGCATTTAGAGGGGCCACCTGGATTAGTTTGCACAATGGCGGCGGCGTTGGCTGGGGCGAAGTAATTAACGGAGGTTTTGGTTTGGTGCTTGACGGCAGCGCAGATGCCGACCGCCGTTTAAAGCAAATGCTATTTTGGGATGTAAACAATGGCATAGCCCGACGCAGTTGGGCGCGCAATAAAGAAGCGTTATTTGCCATAAAACGCGAAATGCAGCGGACACCAAATTTGAAAGTCACCATACCGAATTTGGTGGATGATGATTTATTGGAGGGCTTATGGGATTAAGTATATATTATAATGCAAAACTAAAATCTCCGTCTGCTTTATCAGAATTAGTGGAGGAGGTAACGGATATAGTGGAAGCACATTCGTGGAAGTATACTGTTTTTGAAACACAAATGTTAAGTAAAAAATTTAATGAAAATGTTAAGGATTTAATTTATGGCATTTGTTTCAGCCCACCTAAATGCGAATCTATTTGTTTAACTTTTTTATCGAATGGACAGTTAGTCTCTCCTTGGATTTTTGAAATGCAAAGGAAGAATGGTTCAACTATTTCTTATGGCACATGTACTAAAACACAGTATGCCGGTGAAAAAACTCATCTTATAATTATTGATTTGTTCAGGCATTTAAATAAAAAATATTTTTCGGAGTTTAAATTGATTGACGAGGGGCAATATTGGGAAACAAGCGATAAAAAAATTCTTCACGGGAATTTTAGCAGATATAACGCTTTAATGGATAGTTTTGGATTGGCTCTTGATACTATACCCATTAAAACACGTGAGTCACCTGAGAAATATTTGCTAAGGATAATGGAAGAAATTAGCGCCAAAAAAAAGAAGAAATAATTTTTCAACTTCAATCTAAAAAATCATAAATGTTCTTATGCCTTTAAAAAGCAAAATACTCGTTTTTTTATTCTTGTTAGGTTGCTTTCATGTTTTTTCGCAGGATTTTATGCAAACGGGCAAAGAGCAAGCTGTAAAATCTCAGCATGACGAAGCCATAAAATCTTTTTCAAAATTTATTGACGCTAATCCCGATAATGCAAAGGCATATTTTCAAAGAGGCAATTCTTATTCGGAATTAAAGGGAAATAAAAATAAAAACCGTGCAATAGCCGATTATACTACGGCTATTAAATTAAATCCCGGCGATGCAGAAGCATATTATAACCGGGCACTAACGTATATAGAATTACATAAATATGCATTAGCAGAAACCGACCTTAACAAAGCCCTTGAATTGGGAGGTGCCGATGCTGATGCGTATTATGCCCGCGGAAATGTTTTTTCCGAATTAAAAAAATTCAGCAAAGCTATAGAGGATTATACCAAGGTACTTCAATTAAAACCCGGCTATGATAGTGCCTATTGCGGAAGAGGAAACGCCTATTGCGAAATGGGCGAGCATTTAAAAGCTCTTGAAGATTATTGCAAAGCGATTGAATATGCGCCGCGCTCTGTTGATAATTACAATAACCGTGGGCTTGAATATGCCGAGCTGAGAGAAAATGATAAAGCATTAGCAGATTTTAAAAGAGCAATACAAATTGACTCAACCGGCGGGGACGCTTATGTAGGTTGTGGTAATATATATATAGCGCTAAAAGATTTTAACCTTGCACTTCAGTATTTTTCAAAAGCACTGATTATAAATCCCAAAGATTCTATTGCGTGGAATAATCGCGGCAATGTGTATGTTGAGTTAAATGATACTAAAAGCGCCATGGCAGATTTTACCAAGGCAATACGGCTGGCTCCGCGTTATGCCGACCCGTATTACAACCGCGGAAATTTGTTTGATGATTTGGGCCAATATCAAAGTGCTTTAATTGATCAGGAGATGGCTGTTAAATTATTGGCGGATACCGATACTTATCTGGGCAGAGGCAATGCTTATCTCGGATTAAAAAAATATCAGTTGGCCATAGATGACTATAACCGCGCGCTTGCTATAAATGCAAATTACGAAAGCGCATATGTGGGTCGTGCTGCTGCCTATGAGGGTTTGAAAAATTATGAAGCATCCCTAAAAGATTGTAATACGGCAATTGGTTTAGACCCCAATGATGCTGTTGCTTGGTATAACAAAGGTGTTGCAAATGATGGTATGTATGAATACAGAAAAGCGATTGAAGACTATACAAAAGCAATAGAGCTCGACTCTAAATATGAAGATGCCTACAATAACCGCGGAAGCGATTATGATAATATAAAAGAGTACGAAAAGGCTCTCGCAGATTATAACCAGCTTATTTTGCTAAATCCCGATGATGCAGATGCGTATTACAATCGTTCAATTACATTGGGTAATCTTGATCAGGGAGCTAAATCCATGGCGGATATGGAGATGTACAAAAAACTGATGAGGAAAAAACGTTGAGTTTTATTTCAGCATTAAATCCCTTTTTCTTAAAAAATCATAAAATTGTAAATGCTTAGGCAAATGGTGTAAATTTGTTTATGCGTTTAAAAATACTCTTACCCCTAATTTTACTTTCCGCTTTTGCTTATGCTAGTCATAACCGTGGCGGATACATTAATTATTACAATGTTGGAGGTAATATGTATAAGTTTAGAATATATACTTGGACAGACCCGATGGCTGCTGCATCCGACCGATGCGACCTAATTTTATATATTGATTGTACAGATAGCTTAGTTTGTAACAGGATTAACGGTGTGGGGTCGTGTCCTAACGGAGGAAGTGGTGTAGATGGAGTCGTTTTGATTCCGGGTAGCGTTAAGGAAAATATTTATGAGGGAGGACCTTATATGCTGACAACAGGAACTCATATATTTACTGTTATTGATTTCAATCGCCATGCCGGAATCATAAATTTAGGAGGAAGTAGTTCTCAAAATATGGCTTTTGCAATAATAGATACTTTTTATGTTTACAATATGTCGGGTATGATAAACAATTCGGTATTGATAAATTACCGCCCGATAGATATTGTCTGCGCCGGCCAACAGTTCAATTATAACGCAGGCATGGTAGATCCGGATAATGATAGCCTAGATTATTCTATAGTAAGATCTTTTGCAGATGATCCGAATAGCCCAAATGGTTGTGTTCAACAAATAGCGTCCGAAATATTTCCTGCGGGATTAACTGTAGATAAATTTACAGGTCTTTTATCCTGGAGCGTTGTAAGCAATATGCAGGGAGATTATGACATTTCTATTTTGATTAAAGAATATAAAATTAGCCCCACATTATGTAAAAGACTTTTAGTAAGTGCCACAGTTTTAGATATACCTCTCCATGTGGTTCCCTGTGCAAATTCAAATATTGTTTTTAGTGGAGTTCCGCAAAACGCATGTGTAACGGCCGGAACAAATTATTTATTGCAACTTAATGCTTCAAGTTCAGGTACAATTACGCAGCCTGTAGATATTTCAGCTGTGGGGCTGCCGATTACTATGGCAGGAATTGGAGCAAATGCTACTTTCACTTCTGCTTCTTCAGCAACAACAGCGAGCGGAAATTTTTATTGGGGAACAACTTGCCAGGCCGTACAAAATGGCACTTATCCGGTTACATTCAGAACATTTGACGCAGGGCTTCCTGCCCGAGCCGATTACAAAACACAATTTGTAAAAATTGTGGCACCTCCGCCGACTAATTTGATGGTAAACGGAGTAGGAAATAACGCTTACTTGAATTGGACTGCCCCGCTTAATTGCGGACAAACAAGTGGTAATACACTTTTTGCGTATGATATTTACAGAATCGACTCCTGTGTAAATTTTGTTCCTTCGTCTTGTCAAACAAGTGCACCACAAAATTTTTTAAATATCGGAACCGTTTTAGCTTCGTCAACAACATTTACCGATTCAAATATTCCAACCGGGCCACACACTTACATTGTAATTGCACGTTTTTCGGATTGTTCTGCAAGCCTTACTACTGCGGGGGTATGTGGTGTAACGGGCATTGCTGATAATTTTCTGAACGAAAATATTTCTTTGTGGCCCAATCCCGCAAACGGATTTGTTTATCTTACTTCTTCTTTACAAGGTGCCGAGAATTTGAAAATTACTTTTACTAACGCATTGGGAGAAACTGTTTTTTCAAAAGCAGAAACCGTTTCAGCTAAAACAAAAATAAAATACGATGTGTCTCAGTTTGCCAAAGGAGTTTACTTTGTAAGAATAAGCAACGGAGATAAAAATGTAGTTAAAAAAATTATCGTAGAATAATTATTTCACCCTGCAATAAATCCAATAAGAAAATTGTTTTTTCTTTTCTTCGCGGGCCTCAACTAAATTTATGGGAGTTATCTGATGTACTACAATTCCGTAGTCGCCTATTTTAGTTTTTGTTTTGGTGTAAACCGGATTTTTAATTTTTATCATCTTTGCGGCAAAATCAAAACCCCAGCGGCCCGTAGCTTCTTCGTCTTTTGCTTTTACAAAAGAAGTGAAGGTATTGTTGTACTCAAAATTGTAAGTGATATACCGCACATCGTTGCTCTTAATGCGTTCTGTATCGCCCTTGGCGCTAACAATTTTGCAAAGCTCCCATTTGCCAATATAATCTTTGGTTTGTGCGTTTGCAAAAGTAAAAGTCAGTAGGCTAATTACTAAAATTAATCTTTTCATCTTTTTCATGTTTATTTTTACATCCTTACTACATCCCCCCATCCTTCCGCCTTCGGCGGCATCGGACGTCCCCCTTCAAAGGGGGAACTCTAAAGACAAAGCCTTTTCTTCCTTTTTTTATTTCGCCCCTCGTACCTTCCACCTCGTACCTCAACCCTTGTACCTCGTACTTTACAAAATATCTTTTACTAAAATGTTTCCTCTGTGGGTGCTAAGCACCTCGTCAAAATCATTCATTAATTTGTGTATGGTTTCTAATTCGTGTGTAGAGTGTATGGGCATGTGATTAACGCCTTTTGTATCCATCTTATCTAAAATATATTTTACACTAAGATGCGTTTCAGAAACCCCCGGATTATAGGCCACATCTTTTTCACGCTCGGTTTTTACTTCTGTAAAAATTCCGGTTTCAATAAAATCATTAATAACCATGCGCGCCAGCCTCACAGGCATATCCAGTTTATTGGCAATCTGCTCGGCCGTAAGCGGTTTTTTTTCTTCCGTAAAATTTTTCACTACTAAATTTGCAATTAATAAGGAAATTACTCTTTTGTAGCGTGGACTGATATTTTTTATTTCAGATTCTAACTCGTAATGATCTACGTTTTGATAAGCAAATGCAAGTTCGGCGCCAAACAAAACAATAAACCAGCTGTACTGTATCCAAATTAAAAATAAAGGAAGTGCCGCAAAGCTGCCGTAAACGGCATTGTATTTTGATGCGCCAATTTGAAAGCCTACATAGGCCCACTGTAAAACATCAAAAGCAACAGCGCAAACAAGTCCCGCAACAAAAGCAGCCTTAAATTTTACTTTCGTGTTGGGGAGCGCCATAAAAATGAATGTAAAGAGGCCGCTCATTAATAAAAGAGAAAATAATTTTAAAATAATTTTAAAAACAAAATCAAGTTTGCTTAACCAGGTTATACCTTCAACAAGAGATACCTCGTGATTAACAAAAATGGTAATGCTGCTGGTTATTAAAATTAATACCGGGGCAAAGAGCGTAATGGCTATATAATCGGTAACACGGCGAATAAAAATGCGGCCCTTTTTTATCTGCCAAATTTCGTTAAACGAATCCTCGATGCTGCTCAATAATTTTAAAACCGTGTAAATAATCAAAATAACGCCCACAGCGGCAATAACTCCGCCCTGCACAGTTTGTAACATTTTATCTGCAAAATCAAAAGCCTGAGATAAAACACCTCTATAAGAACTTAAATCTTTTAAAAGATCCTGCTCTAATTTTTGTTTTAAACCAAAACCCTGTGCAATGGCAAACAACAAGGCAAGCACAGGCACCAGAGCAAACATGATGTAAAAAGTAAGTGCCGAAGCCTTAGCCGCGCATTGGTCCTGAATGAAACCTCTTATGGCCAAAACCATGATGCGCAATTGACGGATTAAGAAGCTCTGCTTTTTATCGAGACGACTTTCGCGGATGTGCCAGATTTTATAAGAAAAAAAATGGACTATACTTTTTATAAAGGCAAAGATTTTAGACATATATGCCCAAATGTAGCACCATTTTTTTAATTTATTAAATGTGTACTTTAGAGCTGTGAATTTTATAAAGAAATACGGTTTTTGGATAGCAGGGGTACTATACTTGGTTGTTTTACTATTTATACAAGATATTCCGGTTTTTTGGGATATGTACGGGCAGGTAAAAACCGCCGATTATTTTTTAGAAACAAATTTCAGTAACCTTTTCCCGAACGGAAACACTTTTTCTGATAACGGCCATTTTCCGCTATACCCAATTTATCTGGCGCTACTTTTTAAATTTTTTGGCTTTAAATTATGGATTGCTCATTTGTCGGTACTGCCTTTTTTACTGGGAGTTTTATGGCAGTTGCAAAGGTTCTGTACGCGCTTTTTAAGTGCAGGAAAAACTTTTTTGGTTATGCTGTTAACTTTATTTCATCCGGCCTTTATAACACAAAGTATTTATTTTAGTAGCGAAATCGCCCTTGTTTTTTTTTCGCTGTTACTTATAAATGCATTTTTATATGAGCGTGCTTCACATATTGCGGTAGCTGCTGTTTTTATTTGCCTTTTTAACCTGCGCGGAATTTCACTTTGTTTAGTGTTGTTTATTTACTTTTTAATTGGCAAAAAAAATAAAAATGCCTGGTATTTAATTTGTGGCTTCTTTGTATGGGGTGTATGGCTGATTGTGCATCATAAAATTACAGGCTGGTTTATTACCGGCCCGGAGATAAAAGAGTTCAGAACATTGGCTACAGCCGAGGGCGTGGTAAAAAACTTTTTACTCGCTTTATGGAAAATGGTTGATTTGGGTTCTGTATTTGGCTGGGCAGCAGTGCTTGTGATCGCCTTAAAAAGAAAGGCATTAGGCCAGCCGCTCGTTTTACTTTTTCTGGTTTCCGTATCTGTTATTTTAACCTGCCTTCCTTCCACTAATCCTATAAGCAACCGCTATTTTTTACTGAGTTATGTGTTGTTGGTTCCCGCATTTATGCATTCGGTTAATTTTCTCGATAAAAAATTGCCGGTAGTAATCACGATATGTTTTGCCACGGTTTTGTTTTCCAATAACGGAGTTATGTATCCAAATAAATATGGCAACGCATGGGACTGCTCTTTAAAAAGCCTGCCGTACTTTAATTTAAGACAGCAATTGGATGTGTATATGGCCGCACAAAAAATTCCGGTAAAAGAAGTTTCTGCAGGCTTTCAGTTATATTTTAATGATAGTTTTTATTTAATGAATGGTACAGGTAAAGAGTATAGTTTATTAAGCGATACTGCAATGCCAAATACAGAATATGTGGCCGATTCGGATATTTGTAATAACTACAATGAATTGAGAATACAATTTTTGGAGGAACGCTATTCGCTTGTAAAAACATTTAAAAGCGGGGCTGTTTATATTAATCTTTATAAAAAAATCCCTACGCTTTAGAAGGAAAAAATTTATCGCGCACCTTAAGCAAAGGCTGTTCAATTAGCTCCGAAAAAAATATTCCGGCTACAATGCAAACCAAAGCGTACAGGCAAAAATATCCTGCGTTAATCGCGCCGCTGGTTTCGGTAATTCCAAAAAGTTCAAAAATTTCTTTGGCCGGAATATGTACCAAGTAAATGGCGTAAGAGTAAAAACCAATAAGAGCCAAAGGTTTTGTGAATATTGTGGTTTTATTCTCAGCGCCCATGGTGTACAGTAAAATACCTGCAAAGCAAAAAGCAATTACTGTAAAGCCGGGTCCTTGCACAAAATAACTTTCGGGACGCATTAAACCAAAGCTTGCTAAAAAAACTATACATGCAGCAGGTAATAAATAACCAGCTCTGTTTCTAAACGCAAGTAGTTTTTCAGTATGATATTTCCAACCATAGCAAAACAAAACACCTGTAAAAAGTGAGTCAATCCGGGTATGTGTAAAAAAATGATTTTGGTAATTACCGTAAAAGCAACTTAATATTCTTAATAGCAAGGGTAGGGCCATAAAAAAAACACAAACGGGAACGATACTTTTTTTTCGGACCGTAAAAAAAACGGCAAAGCAAAACATAAGCAGCAAGTAAAAATGCTCCTCAACTGCCAATGACCAGGTGTGCACATAAAGGCAACCCAAATAATTTTGTACAAAAAATAGTTCCGCCAAAAAAGGCCTGTAGTATATGGGCCGGCCGTAAAAAAAATAAACAATAAAAGTTATAGCTATCAGCAAAAAGAATAAAGGGTAAATTTTTAAGCCGCGGCGAACAAAAAAGCGTAAATAATCAATTTTTCCGGCTTTTTGGTGCTCGGTAAAAAGTAGCCCGGATATTAAAAAACCGCTTAAAACAAAGAATAAATCAACCCCCATCCAGCCGCAATTTGTTAAAAAAGGGCATAGATTCCAATGCCTGCAAATAACCAGCAAAACGGCGATACCACGCAGTAAATCAAGCCCGCTTTTACGCTTATTTTTAACATTTGAAGTACTAAAACTCAGCATTCTGCGTTATTGAGAAAATTTCATTAAATTTACGAAGATGATTGGTATCAGGAAGATATTTTTTGCCCTATTATTGGGCAGTACTTTTTTAGCTCAAGCCCAAGTGGCTAAATACAGTAACGAGTTTTTGGCTGTAGGTGTAGGCGCACGCGCTCTTGCAATGGGCAATGCCAACATAGTAAGCGCCAACGATGTAACTTGCGGCTACTTTAATCCCGCCGGCTTATTAAATATAAAAACCAAGTTTCAAATGGCCTTGATGCATGCCGAATATTTTGCAGGCATAGCTAAATACGATTACGGGGCGCTTGCCACCCGCATTGATAGCAATAGCGTAGCCTCTGTTAGTCTTATTCGTTTTGGTGTGGATAATATCCCAAATACACTTCAATTAGTAGATGCCAACGGCTTTGTAGATTACAGCAAAATAAGCACTTTTAGCGTAACCGATTTTGCGGCCCTCCTTTCCTACGCACGTAAACTAAAAGTTTTAAAAGGTGTAAACCTTGGCGCATCCGGAAAAATTATACGTCGCCACTTTGGCCCTTTTGGCGGTGCTTGGGGTTTTGGTTTAGACGTTGGAGCCTCGTACTCGTACAAAGGTTGGAATTTCGCTGCCGTTGGAAGAGATATCACAGGAACATTTAACGCCTACACATTTACACTCAGCGATCAGGATAAAGCAACTTTTGCAGCAACCGGAAATAATATTCCAAGCAGCTCCGTAGAAATTACCGTACCCCGTTTAATTATAGGAGCCTCACGCAGTTTTTCTGTTTGGAAAGATAAAATATCCATCATGCCCGAGGTAAATTTTATTACCACCTTCGACGGAAAGCGTAATACCATTATTAAAACACCAGTATTGAGTACCGACCCTGTTGTAGGTATTGAAGTAGGCTATTTAAAAATGATTTATTTGCGCGCCGGTATAAACAACGTGCAAAAAGCTACTGATATTAATAATAAAACCTATACCACTTTGGCGCCGGGCATAGGAGTAGGAATTAAATATAAAATATTTACATTGGATTATGCCTTAACTAATTTTGGCGATAACACCTTAGGTTTATACAGTAATATTTTCTCTCTTAAAATAGATATTGATAAGAGCCTCTTGCCAAAAAATCCGCAATAAATGAAATTTAAAAACATAACATACGCCATATTGTTTTTGTTTTTAGGAATGAAACTTTTTTCGCAGACATTTGGTAACGAGTGGATTGTTTATGGCCAGAAATATTATAAAATTAAAATTGCCAAAGACGGGCTTTATAAAATAGACTCAACCACGCTTGCCAACGCAGGCGTGCCTCTTTCAACAATCAATCCTAAAAACATTCAGCTTTTTCATAAGGGAAAAGAAGTGTACTCGTATATTTTTGGAGAAGGAGACGGCGCACTAAATACCAAAGACTATATTTTATTTTACGCCGAAAAAAATACGTGTAGAGATGATTCTTTGTACTTTAATGGCACGCCCTATCTCAGCAACCCGTACTACAGTGTTATAAATGATACGGCCGCTGTATTTTTAACCTGGAATAATTCAACAACAAACAGAAGGCTTACTTTAAATACAGATACAACCTATTCTCAAAGCACTTCGTCGCCCTATTATTATAAAGAAGTTTTAAGTTCAAAAGCAGGGTATAGTCCGGGGCCATTAAATTTTTTAAACCTGTCTGATCCGCGTTATAAATTTGGAGAAGGATTTTACGAGAATCAGATTTCGATGGACGCTAATTCTAATTCGTTCGATAATTTAGCGCTTAATACATCAGCCGTGTATACCGGTGGCCCTCAAGCTTTTTTTACCATTTGTTTATCGGGTGCAAATGATATTGGCGGTGTTACACCCGACCATTTTATACAAATGTATTATACAGATAATGCGGGTAACCCGGTTATTCTTAAAACCGATTCCGTAAATGGCTATGATACACACCGTTTTACTTTTACGGTAAATCCTTCATTATTTGGCAATACAACAACACTGGGCTGTACCACATTGGTAGATAACGCCACCCCGATTTATAATTATACCAATATAAATTATATGCGGGCTTTTGTACCATCGCAATTTAATTTGCTTGGTGCAAGTACAGAAAAAATATATTTGCCGGACGACGGAAGTCAAACCAAATCTAAATTAATTATCTCTAGTTTTAACGGCAGCAAACCTTTTTTGGTAAATGTAAGCGACAGCACCTTGCATACAGTTAAAGCAGCGGGAAGTAATTTTCTGGCGCTTGTTCCTAATTCCGGAAAAACAAAAATGTGTTATTTGGCCGATTCGCTAAGTATAATTTCGGTTGTAAATTTAAGTAAGGTAAACGGCACAGGTACATTTGTAAATTACCAGTCTCAAATTGCCGATTCAAATTACCTGATTATTTCGAACCCAAGCCTTGCTGCCGAGGCACAGAATTATAAAACCTTCAGAAGCAGTGTTGCGGGGGGCAGCCATCCGGTAATTCTTGCCATGGTAAATGATTTGTATGACCAGTTTGGTTTTGGTGTAGAGATTTCTCCCATGGCCTTACGTAATTTTTGCGCTATGGTAATTGCTGCGCCAACCAAAAACCCATCCAACTTATTTTTATTGGGCAAAGCCATACACTCTATGGATTGTATGGTAGGCGCTGCTTTTGGCCCGGGTTCTTTTTACAAACCAAAAAATCTGGTACCTACCTGGGGTAATCCATCGTCAGATAATTTAATCACTCAGGGCTTACCCGGCTCAACATATATTGAGCCTGCCATACCTACCGGAAGGCTGGCTGCGCAAAACAATCAGGAAATTGCTTCGTACCTAAGCAAAGTAAATTTATATGTTCAGCAAACTGATGATTCGTTATGGAAAAAACGCGGACTGCATTTTGTTGGCGGAAAAGATTATTACGAGCAGCAGGCACTTTCATCGTACATGAATGATTTCAAAAATATTTTTGAAGACACGGCAATGGGCGGACACGTTTATTCGTTTTATAAAACTACATCTGCGCCTACTTCTGTAACTACAAACGACTCGGTAAAAAAATTAATTGAAGAAGGGGTTTTGATAATGACCTTTTTTGGCCACGGTTCTCAAACCGGATTTGATCAGAATATAGACGACCCGCAAAATTATAATAACTCACCAAAATTCCCGCTCATCATTGCCAATTCTTGTTTTACAGGTGATATCCATAGCGGCGATCAGCAATCTAACAGCGAACTGTTTATGTTGGCCCCAAATAATAAAGGAGCAATAGGATATCTGGCTACAGTATCAGAGGGTATAGCTAACGAACTGTATTATTATACGCGTGCGTTTTACAAACAGTTTTCGGGATTAAGTTATGGCCAATCATACGGCGCCTGTATAAAAAGAGGAATTAATCAATTGATGTATGCGCAAACGCAAGGTAATTTTCCGGGCGATTCGCTTTTACATTGGACGGCTTTAGAAATGACTTTTCATGGCGACCCTGCAATTGCACCTTATACAACCCCAAAGCCCGATTATACATTAACTAATTCGGATGTAATTTTTAATACAACAAAGTGGGTAGATTCAATAGGAATAAAAATAGTGATGACCAATTTGGCCAAAGCTATTAAAGATTCTTTTACGGTTCTTATCCAAAGAAATTTTCCTAATGGCGACACACTTAAAATTTTTAAAAGGGTAAAGGCCCCTTATTATAAAGACACGCTCAGTTTTTTTATTTATAAGGATTACAAACTGGCAGTAGGCTTAAATTGTTTTTATATAAAATTAGATTATCTGAATCTTATTTCCGAGATAAGTGAAACAAATAACAGTACCATAGGCAATGTTTGTTTGTTTATTCCCGGTTCGGATATAGACCCTGTGTGGCCTTATAAATATGCTATTGTTCCAAATATAGCTAACATAATTTTAAAAGCAAGTACAGCCGATCCTTTTGCGCCTTCAACTACGTACCGTTTTCAAGTAGATACCAATAATAAATTTTTAACCCCCTTAATAAATACAACGGTAACGGCGCCGGGCGGTGTGGTAAGTTTACCTGTTACGCTTTATAACAGCGATAGCATGGTTTATTTTTGGCGCGTAGCAAAAGATACTGTCCTTAATCCAAATTGGAAGGAAACTTCCTTTCAGGTTATAACAGGTAAATACGGTTGGGGGCAAGCACATTTTCATCAGTTTAAAAATGATGCCTATCAATTTGTAGTTTATTCTGATACCATACCACGCTCTTTTAAATTTGTAAATGATGTAAAGACGATAGAGGTAACAGACATGGTTTTGGGCCCATGGGGTGGAGGGTACAACGATTTCCCAAAAATTTCATTTTATTATAATAACGCGCAACAAAGGCTATGGTCGTGCGAACCAAACGGTTGGACTATTGCGATTTTTGACAGTATTACCGGAAATTTAAAATATACGGATACATTGGGTGGCGCGGCCCCTAATCCTCAAACTTGGATTGGCGAAAATGGAAATTGTGTATGTGATGTTCATACCAAAATGGCGTATGATTTTGGTAGCCGTCATGTTCTTTGTGGCAACAATCCTGACTGGAGAACAAATTTAACTAATTTCTTAAAGGATAGTGTACCAATGGGTGCTCCGGTATTGGCTTATGCCGTTAAGTGTTGGGGTTGTTCAAGTCAGGATACTTTGCCTGCCGCATTAATAAATCAATTTCATAGTATTGGCTCAACAAAAATAGATAGCCTAAAAGACTCTACTGTATTAATTATTTTTGGCCGCAAAGGTTGGACTCCGGGTATGGCGCATGAAACACTTGGGCAGACACAACAACAATTAATACGACAAAAAGATTCATTAATTACAAAATATAAAAACGGATTTATTGCTTCCGAAATAATTGGGCCATGTCAGTTTTCAGATACAGCCTGGCATTCTTTGCATTGGCATTTTCATAATTTAGAAACAAACAGTCAGGATAGGATTTATGTGCGTTTAATGGGAATTAATTCATCCGGTCAAAAAGTTTTTCTGACCGATTTTCCAAAGGATTCTTTAAATGTTTTGGATTTATCGCGTTATGCAAGCGGCAAGCAGTACCCGTACTTACAATTAATAGCTTTTGAAACGGATACTATACTAAACACACCACCGCAATTAGAACGCTGGCAGGTTATTTACGACCCTGCTGCCGAAGCAGCTATCGACCCTCCATCGGGCTTCACTATTTTTAAAACCAAAGTTGCAGAGGGCGAAGATTATAAGCTGCGTGTGCCCATAAAAAACATCAGCGATTTTCGTTTTAATGACAGTCTGGTTATTACCTATGTACTGCAAGATGCAAATCGCGTTAATCATACATTGCCTTATAAATTAAAAAACAAACCTTTCCTGCCCGATTCAATTATTTTTGACACCATCAGCATTTCTACTTTAGGTTTTTCGGGTAATGATGTGTTGTGGATAGATGTAAACAAACCGGGGCATCCAAAATATCAGCCCGAGCAATACCACTTTAATAACATCGCGCAAATTGCTTTTACAGTTGACCGCGATAAAATTAATCCGCTGCTTGATGTTACATTTGATGGCGTTCATATTCTTAATGGTGATATTGTTTCGGCAAAACCCAATGTGCTTGTTTCGCTTAAAGACGAAAATAAATTTTTAGCGCTAAACGATACAAGTAATTTTATGGTGTATGTGCAATACCCCGGCGCAATTACTGAAACTCGTTTGTTTTTTAACAGCGCACTGCAATTTATGCCGGCGCAATTACCTAATAATTCCTGCAAAATAAATTATAAACCCGCTTTGCCGCAGGACGGCGTTTATACTTTGCATGTACGCGCCACCGACCGCAGTGCTAACGTAAGCGGACAAATAGATTATAAAATTCAATTTGAAATTGTAAACAAACCAACTATTACCGAGGTATTAAATTATCCAAACCCGTTCAGCACATCTACCAAATTTGTATTTACAATAACCGGCAGCGAAGTGCCTGAAACATTTAAGGTACAAATTTTAACGATAACCGGGCGTGTGGTAAAAGAAATTACACGCGAGGAACTCGGCTTTTTACACATTGGCCGCAACATTACCGAGTATGCCTGGGATGGCACCGATCAGTTTGGCGATAAACTTGCCAACGGTGTTTATCTTTACAGAGTTGACACACGTCTTAACGGAAAAGAAATGGATCACCTGAGCACCGCTGCAGACGGCTATTTCAAAAAAGGATACGGCAAGATGTTGCTGATGCGTTAATTATTTTTAATTTCTTGCTTTTTGAGCCAGCAATATAACGTAATGTTTTACGAACATTGATGCAAGTAATATAAATTAAATAAGATTTACTGGCTTTAAAAAAATTACTAATGTTTTCTCCTTCAAGTATCTCGATTTTTCTATAAAATTTCTGCAATTTGTAGAATATTATTTTCCAGAAAATTAGCGAAGTTAAGTTAATGATGAGGGCAGGTGAAAACACCCGTATATGGGGGTGAAAACACCCCCTAGCAAAAACGGGTGTTTTCACCCTGTTTTAATTAAAAAACATGTTTGTTATTTGTTCCACAAAGGAGCAAGCTGAAAATCCGTAAAAGAGTAAGCAAAAAGTAAAAACAAAAAACATGAAAAAAACAAGATGGTTATTAGCATTATGCTTTGCAACCTGCATGGTAAATGCACAAAACATGCTTACGAATGGTGGATTTGAAACGTATAATACGTTACCCACTACCTGCCCAACGCTTCCGTCCTCGAACGCCTCTACTCTTTCTGATGTGAATAATTGGAGTGGAGCAGTGTATACTTACAAATGGGATCCAAATTTTGGTTGTCCAACTTCTGGTACCTGCACAAATACTGCTTTTTATGCTAGATCATATTATTTTAATAGCACGACAGGCGGAAATGGGAGTTGCGAGCCGATTGGTGCTAATTCAGGGACGGCCTATGTAATTTCTCAGTTTCACGGTGCGTTTGTAAGTGATCCCAATGCTTGCCATAATGCAGCTAGCCAATATATTTATCAGTCTTTAAGTGGAACTACATTATATGCGTCTAATAATTACTCGTTTCAAGGATATATGTATTTGGGTTCGGGCTTTGGTTGCAGTTATCTTAATGCAGAATTAACAACCGGAACTCTTACTACGGGATCATGTACAAGTATTTCTGTTACTGGATCAGGATGGGTTGCCTTCTCAGTTACTTTGACCGTTCCTTCAAATGGAAGCAGCTACAATCTTGTGATTGGACCTTCAAGCGGTTGTATACCATCCTCTTCTTATTTCTATTATGCGCTTGACGATCTTTCATTATCTCAAATGGCTTGCATAGCAAACGCAGGCTCTAATAAAAACAATACAATAGGGTGTTGCGGAGCATGTCCTGGTATAGGCGTTAAGGTCGGAACGGCTGGTTTATCTGGTTTAACTTATGCGTGGACTTGTAATACAACGTGTTATTTAAGTAATTCAAGTGTTGCTCAACCAACTGTTTCTCCATGTTATACAGTAACCCCAACAACTTATACGGTTACAGTAAGCGGGCCTGGTTGTACAACTGCAACTTCTACAATGCAAGTTACAACTTCACAATATACTGGTGTAAGTTGTTGCAGAATGATTAATCCAAACTCTGCTGAAAAAGAACTTCCATATACGAGTTTTGGACTGTTTCCAAATCCTGCAAATACCCAAATTACAATAACATTAAGTAAAACAGCCGACTATCTAAGAATTATAGATATGTCTGGAAGAATAGTTTTTGAGGCTAAAAATATTACCGGCAGCAATCTTATGGTAGATATTTCAAAATATGCAAAAGGTGTTTATTTTGTAATCGCAAAAACTGGCGACGAATTAGAGAAACAAAAACTGATAGTAGAATAAATGTGTTTTTAAGAAAAGGCCTGATTCAATTAATTGAATCAGGCCTTTTTATTGGGCTATTTCAAAAAAGTATATGGCAAGATGTTGCTGATGCGTTAATTATTTTTTTACCTGCATATCCGCTCCCAGTGTATTAAACACCGGTGTTTTTCCATCAGTAATAATAACTTTAGAATTGCCCGAGCTCATTAAGGCTTCGTACATTTTAATACGGTTATATTCCAAAATTTTATCATTTATTGAGGTGGCAAGAATATCCTGTGCGGCTTTTATTCCTTCGGCTTCAATGCGCTGGCGTTCGGCTTCCTTCTTTTGTTTTTGTATAACAAATTCCATTTTTAAAACATCCTGCTCGGCCTGCACTTTACTTTCTATAGATTGTACAATTTGCGGCGGCAGCATAATGTCTTTAAGTAAAACGGCATCTACTACAAAGCCATGTTGCTCAATATGCAAACGCAATTCATCTGCAATGGCTTTCTCTACTTTTTGTCTTTCGGTAGCGTATAATTCTTTTGCGTAATAACGCGCGCTTATTTCGCGTGCCGTTGCGCGGAAGTTACTTAATACAATTACTTCTTCATAATCGGTGCCAAATTTTTGGTACACGTTAGCGGCTTCTTCGGGTTTTACGTGATAGAGCAAACTTATTTCGGCACTAACACTTAAACCTTCTTTGGTAGGCAAGGGAAGTGTTTGAAATGATTCTACCGTTCGAATATTAATTTTAACTACACGCGTTGTAAAGGGATTAAAATTTATTAAACCGGGAGTGTATGGCGTGCCTTGTATTCTTCCTAAGGTTTGTTTTATGCCTATTTCGCCGGGCCTTACTACGCGGCAGGATGTTGCCCCCGATACAAGGACTAAGCAAACTGTAATTTTGAATATGTTGTTCATGTGAATTTGTTTTGGTTAAATAAAGGTATGAAACAATTGTGCCATGGTTTGCTCCTTAACAATTATTAAGGATGCGGCTATTCATAAAAAATGTGAAAAGGAAATAGTTTGCTGGAGAAAAACGAGCCGATTACTTACAAAGTAGTTTATAAGTAAATCGTTGTTCGTTTACTTGCAGCACCATGTAGTAAATGCCGGTACCCTGCGGCGCTTCGATTTTTTTTGCAAAGTTGCCGCTTTGGCCCTGTGTTTGTTCTTCTTCTAAAACAAGCTGTCCTAAATTATTATACAAACTATATTTTATAGAAGAGCCCGCATCGGATAAAATATTCAGGTTAAAATTATTTTCAAACGGATTTGGAAAAACAATGGGTGTTATACGTGCATTGTAAATATTTTTTATAGGCGAGTACGAAAATTTTCCATTGTAATCAACTTGCTTTAGGCGATAATAATTATTTCCGGAAAAAAGATTTGCATCGATAAAAGAATAGGTGAGGGGACTAATGCTGTTTCCGTGCAAGGCTTTACTATTTACTTTGGCAATGGGATTCCAGTTATCAACATCGCTCGATTTTTCTATTGAGAAATACTGATTGTTTGTTTCGGTGGCAGTTGTCCAGCTAAGGTTTGCTGAATTGTTTTCTTTACGCACGTCAAATTTTAAAAGTTGTATAGGAAGTAAAGAAGCGGGGTTGCAAAAACTTTGTTGGTTGCTTAATCCGCCGGTAGAAGCGGTAAAACCAAAATAGGGAGTGTTGGTTCCAAAAACTGTAAGTGGATTAAATGAATAAGTTGCGGTTCCGTAAGTGGTTGTGGCGGTTATATCCATTACTAATGCGGTTAAAGTACTGCTTCCCGAATTCCAGCTTATACGAAGTATATGATTAAGCCCGTTTTCAATATCATAATAAGCGGCGCCGTTTTTTAAAGCAACTGCCCATGCAATTGCGGGCCTTTCTCCTGCTGTAACCGAATTACAATTTCCATCTAAGTCAGGATTAACTGTTCCGCCGGTCCAAATATCTATATGGTCTAAATCTAAAACTCCGTTGCAGCCGATATAATCTGCGCCGGTAAAATCATCGCGGTCTTCAAAGTTTATGTAAGTATCAATTTCTACAATTAAAGAATTACTGATTGTTCCTGCGCCCATTGAGCCGCCTGCTGCACCGCATGCGCATAAACCGCGGGGGTCGTTTTGGATAGTAAAGCTCATACCATCTGCACCTGCGTTAGAGCTGCCCAGGTTAATTGTAAAATCGTACGAGAAATTACTTGTAAAATTAAGCAGCGAATTTACATCCCAGGCGCACCCTAACTGATTATTTGATGCAGTTGTTAAGGTGGTACAATTATAAGGTGAAGCGGAAGTTGCATTTCCGTTTAGTGCGTAATTGGCGTTTGTGGTATTTGAAGCGGCATAAATATAACCGAGCGTGGAAGCTAAGGAAGGTGCGGCGCAATTGAATTGTGTAATGTAAACACGATATGTAGCTGAAGCTGTAGGCGTAAATACTACCTGCGATTGCAGGCCGCAGTTGTCATCATTGTAAGCATACGATGTTGCGCCGGTAGTATTATCTGTAATTGTTATCTGTGTATCAAAACTTGCGCTTGCCGAAGCGTAGGTGGCGCTGCAAAAAGTAAAGGTGTAGGTATTGCAGGTAGCGGCGCTAAAGGTGTAATAAAAACTGCTTCCGGCTGCATGGCTAACACTTTGCCAAGCGACAGTTGGCGTAACAAGCCCTGCATTGCTTGCTCCGGCCGAGCTGCATTGCGCATAAAAAATTTGCGATAAGCCAAAAAAGAACAATAAGGCGAGCAAGTAACTTTTTTTCATCCTAAAACGATTTAGTTTAAGGCGAATATAGTATATTCACATACGTAATTCAAGCTAAAAAAATGTAAAACAGAGTAAAGCGCTGACTGTTAGTAAATTATTTATTAAATCGGTTTAGGTTTCGAAAGCCCTTGTATTAACCAATAAGATTACGATATTTGGTAAACGAGTTTTTGCAGCATCTAAACTTTTACTAAACCTCCCTGTATGGCCCACAAGAAATATAATATCGAAGAGTTGGCAAAAAAAATAGGCGTTTCTAAAACACTGGTTTCTTTTGTACTCAACAACAAGGCAGATAAATACGGAGTAAGCAAAGCCACCCAAAAAAGAGTACAGGCAGCTATAAAAAAGTTAGGCTTTCAGCCCAGCTCATCAGCGCGCATGCTCCGTTTAAAAAAATCTAATTTAATAGGACTCGTAGTCGCAGATATCAGCAACCCTTTTTTCGCGCAAATTGCCATGCAGATAGAACAACATGCCGATAAAGCAGGCTACCGCATTATTATTGCCAACACGCACGAAGATCCTAAAAAAGAAATAGACTTATTAAACGCACTTATACATAGTCAGGGTGTTGACGGAGTAATTTTAACTACTTCTTTAAAAGCACCAAACAGCTTAAAAGCAATTATGCCCGCACGTTATCCGCTGGTCTTGCTCGACCGTAAATTAAGCGGTATTGCTGCAAGCAGCGTTGGTATCGATAATTTTGAAGGCTCGCACGAAATGACAAAACATCTTATTGAAAGCGGTGCAAAAAAAATAGGATTACTAACTATTTCTCCCGGATATATCAGTCCTATTAAAGACCGCGTTAACGGCTACAAAAAAGCCTTAGAAGATGCAGGAATAAAATTTGAACCCGAACTGGTGCAGGAAATTTCTTTTTCGCAAATAGAAAAAGATGTTTTTGAAGCAGTAAATCTTTTATACGGCCATAAAGAAATCGACGCGTTGTTTGTTTTAAATAACCAGATTGCCAGGCATTGTTTGCAAACGTTTGAGAAGATGGATATAAAAATTCCGCACGATATTTTATTCTCTTCTTTTGATGATAACGAATTGTTTAGTTTATATAGTCCATCTATCTCAGCGGTAATGCAGCCGGTAGAAAAATTAGGTGAGCGCGCCTTTGAAGAGTTGGCCCGTTTAATTGCCGAAAAAGATTCTGATAAAAAAATTGTACACGATCAGGTGGGCTTAAAACCCGAAGTGATTATCCGCAAAAGCAGTAAACGCTAATCAAATAAATTTCCCTTGTTTTTAGAAGGAAGTTTGCCCATTTGTTTATACGCTTTTTCGGTAGCTTCGCGCCCGCGTGGCGTGCGTTGCAAGTACCCTTCCTGAATTAAAAAGGGCTCGTACACTTCCTCAATAGTTCCGGCCTCTTCTCCAACCGCAGTACTTATAGTTGTAATTCCCACCGGGCCGCCTTTAAATTTTTCGATGATGGCCGATAAAATCCGGTGATCCATTTCATCCAAACCATTTGCATCTACATTTAAAGCTTTTAATGAGAACAAAGCAATTTCCAAATCTATTTTTCCGTTGCCTTTAATTTGCGCAAAATCGCGTACGCGTCTTAACAAAGCGTTTGCAATACGCGGGGTGCCTCTGCTGCGGCGTGCAATTTCAAAAGCGGCCTCTTCTTTAATCTCTACCTGTAAAATTGCCGCGCTGCGTTTTACAATTTTGGTAAGAATATCGGATTTGTAATAATTTAAACGCGCGTTAATTCCAAATCGTGCGCGTAGGGGCGAGGTAAGCAAACCACTACGCGTAGTGGCACCTATAAGCGTAAATGGATTTAATTTTATTTGTACACTGCGCGCGCTGGGCCCGCTGTCTAACATAATATCAATTTTATAATCTTCCATGGCCGAGTATAAATACTCTTCTACCACCGGACTTAAACGATGTATCTCGTCAATAAACAAAACATCGTTGGGTTCTAAATTGGTAAGCAATCCAGCTAAATCACCGGGTTTGTCCAACACGGGTCCACTCGTAATTCTGATATTTACGCCTAAATCGTTCGAAATAATATAGGCCAAAGTAGTTTTTCCTAAACCCGGGGGGCCGTGCAATAAAACGTGGTCTAAAGCTTCTTCCCGCTGGCGCGCTGCTTGCACAAAAACCTTTAAATTATCAACCACACTATCCTGTCCGCTAAAATCATCAAACAGCACGGGGCGCAGGGCCTTCTCCGCTTCTTTATCGGCAGGGCTTAGATTTTCTTCTTCGGGGTTTAAATTAGGATTCATTTACACGCGAAGATACGAATTGAAGGCCGCCTTAAGGAAAACATCTGCCAAAATAATCACAATTTTTACCATTTTTCACTAACAAAAACTATATTTGTATCTCATTATGGCAAAACAAAACAAAAAGAAATTAGGATTAACGATTGAGCTTAAACCTTTTGAGTTATTTCCATTCTCAAATCCCAAGATACCCTACATCATCCTGGCGCTTATCGGGTTTATTTTTTACATCAACACCATTTATAATGAGTTTGCGTTGGATGACGGTATTGTAATTCACAAAAACGAATACGTGATGGAAGGGATAGGGGGTATCGACAGTATAATGAGTCGCGATGCCTACCACAGTTTTTACAAACAAATGAACGCCAAGGCGCAATTGGCCGGCGGACGTTACCGTCCTTTATCTATTGTAAGTTTTGCTATTGAACAGGAATTTATAGGAAGTTATAAAGACGGAAAATTACCACCCGCTAATTGTTGGGACAAAAATGCCAACGCGAAGGGCGACCCCGAAGAAGATATTAACGGAGATGGATTGTGGAACGATAATGATTGCTTAACGGAGGGCTGTATGCTTCGGCACTTTAACAACGTACTCTTTTACGTGCTCTGTGTCTTGCTAATTTATTTTCTCTTCAGAAACCACATGTTTCCGCAATATCCCGACATGGCCTTTTTAGCCGCCCTGCTGTTTTGCGCACATCCAATACATACGGAGGTTATTGCCAATATGAAAAGTCGCGACGAAATTTTTTCGATGATTTTTATTGCGCTCACCTTTATAACGGTATTTAAGTACGCCGAAACCCGCCAAACAAAATACATTGTGTGGAGCGCAGTAAATTATTTTCTGGCTTTGCTTTCAAAGGAATATGCAATTACACTTATTGTTGGTTTCCCGGTAACGCTTATGTTATTCGACAAAGATTTTAAATTAAAAAACTATTACAATTTAATGTTGGGCCTCGGAGCTGCTTTTGTATTGTATTTTATGATTCGTTTCTCTATCGTGGCCATTAAAAAACCGGTGCCCGATACGGAGTTATTAAATAATCCGTTTTTATTAGCTAAAGGAACTCAGGTAATAGGCACCAAAATTTATGTGTGGTTAAAGTATTTGATTTTGTTGTTTTTCCCTGCTGTACTTAGCTCCGATTATTCGTACAACAGTATTCCCTACCGCGATATTTTAAGTTGGGAAACCCTTTTATCATTGGCAATTTATATTTTCCTTGCCGTGTTAACGTATCGTTTATTCAAAAAAAGACACCCGGCTTCATGGGGCCTTTTGTTTTTCTTCGCTAACTTTTTAATGATATGTAATTTGCTCTTTGATATTGGTGCCACCATGGGCGAGCGTTTAATTTTTCACTCGTCTTTAGGATGGGCAGTATGTATAGCCTGGTTATTCACGGAGGAGGGAAAAAAATATTTTACTTCGGTAAAAATGCACAAAATGGTTTTGTGGTCGGTTACCTTAATCATTACCGCTTTATTTGGCTGGAGAACCATTACGCGTAATCTTGTTTGGAAAAATGACATTACTTTATTTACAAACGATGTAAACACAATGCCTAATAGTGTTTTGTGTTTGGGAAATGCCGGCGCACGTTGGATAGATTTATCAGAACGCCCCGCAAATAAAAAACACGAAAAAGAATATTTAGATAAAGCAATCGGCTATTTAAATCACGCTTTAGAGATGCACCCTAAATATGTTAACGGATATTTAAATTTAGGACTGGCGTATTTTAAATTGCGCGATTATAATAAATGCGAAGAAATTTGGGGCAAGGCGTATCAATTATACCCAAGTAATCCATATCTGGGCTCGTATTATCGTGTCCTATCAAATATTTATGTGCAACAGGCATTTGCCGATGCCAAGGCCAACAATTTGCAAAACGCTTATTATTGGTTTGATAAGGCGTCTAGAATTTTTCCGCAGGATGCCGAAATATGGTATAACAGAGGAGGCGCTGCTTTTTCTTTAGGCAACTTTGCAGAAGCTAAAAAATCTTTTGAAACCTGTTTGCAGTATAATCCAAACCATGCACAGGCTAAATCGGGCCTTGCAAATTGCCCGGCTAATACGCCTGCTGTAGCACCGCAACCGGTACCTACTGCACCGCCAACAGTAAATCCTAGTGCCGGTGTGCAAAAACTTGATAATAGCCGAGTAGCTATAGCAAGTAAAGACGAAGTACTACAGGATCCTAAGCAAAAGCTACCGGCCGTACTTAACGGGTATTTTGTTTTGTTTAATAAGAAAGGACAAAAAACAAAGGATGGTACTTTTAAAGACAATCGCTTAATGGAAGGAAAGAATTTTATATATAACCCAAGCGGCGGTTTGCAATTAATTGAAGTGTATAAGGGCGGATTTTATGTAGGAGATTCTCCTAATTAATAAGAGTCCTCAATTTTTGCCTACGTAGCGGCAAATAATTTATTTTTAACACTGGGCCGACAAATAATTAATCATATTTGCAGCCTGAATTAGTCAATGAAAATTTTGAGAAAAATATTTTTACTACTTATAATTTTATCAGCCTTTCAATCCTTTTCGCAGGCCGATTCGGCTATGGGAAAGAAAATAAGGAAATTTACTTTTTACGGTACGTGGGGCTATAACCGCTGGGCTTTTACAAAAAGCAGCATTCATTTTGTAAATGACGGAACTCCCAACGACCCCGATCCTACACATCAGCCTTACGATTTTACGATGTACAATGTTACCGCCCACGATGCTGCTGACTTTGATCACATAGCAGGTAACCTCGAGGATGTAGTAAATGTAACCATTCCGCAGTTCAGCGTTCGCGCTGGATTTTATTTCAATAATAAAAAGGATGAGGGCTGGGAAATTAATTATGATCACGCAAAATATGTAGTGACTGATGAACAAAAAATGCACGTTAAAGGAACTATTAACGGTCATAGTTTTGATACGCTTGCTGCTTATCCAAGAAGTTATTTTCATTTTGAACATACCGATGGCGCTAATTTCTGGCAATTGAATTATATAAAAAGATGGAAATTTTACACAAGCAAA
Source organism: Bacteroidia bacterium (assembly GCA_038214655.1). Classification (GTDB taxonomy): domain Bacteria; phylum Bacteroidota; class Bacteroidia; order B-17B0; family Aurantibacillaceae; genus PALSA-968. The sequence goes on from JBBQRR010000001.1 coordinate 112,318, forward strand.
AACGGTAAAAGCAGTATTGGCTGGATGTTTAAGCCGGGCGCAGGGATTGTTGTTCCGCGTACGGATGTAACTTTATTTGGCAACCGCTTAAATAACCGCTGGCACATTGCGGGCTTTATTGCCGGCCTAGAAACCGGTTTTAGGGCCGAGTTTTTAAATCATTTATGCCTCGAGTTTACCGCAAAAGCCGCTTATGCCGATTACTTATGGTGCTATGTGCAATATAAGGACCACGGCAATGCCAGCCATCGCTTTGGTACAGTGGGCGCCATCCTTAGTTTGGGCTACCAGTTTTACCATTTTGCTCCCGCCAAAAAAAGCTAACAATAGGGTATTGAAAATTAAGTAAATCAACTCTGTTTTGAGTACACAAAGCGCCTACATTTAAATGTTAAATACAAGATTTGGGCGATTTTTTTCAAAATATATTTCAAAGTATTCTTTCCTATCAGCAGGATAAGCCTTTGTTGTTTACACAAATGTTTTTCTGGTTTTTTCTGGCAGTTGTTTTAGTGTTCTATTCTTTTCTTTACAAATTCAGTAAAGCACGTACCGTTTATTTGCTGCTGGTTAGTTTGTTTTTTTATTACAAAACAAGCGGCGTGTTTTTAATCCTGCTGCTTTTTACTATTTGCAGCGATTATACCTGGGGGCAACTTATTTACAAAGCCAAAAAAGATTGGGCAAAAAAAATGTTTGTCACATGCAGCGTTTGCATTAATTTACTTTTACTGGGATATTTTAAGTACGCTTATTTTTTTACCGAAAGCGCCAATCAAATAGCGGGAACTGATTTTGTTTTCTTCAATCATTTCTCTCATTTCAGCAACAGTTATTTTGATACCGCTTTTAGCGTAGATAAATTAATTCTACCGGTGGGAATTTCGTTCTTTACTTTCCAGTCGCTCTCCTACATTATTGATTTGTACCGGCAAAAAGTGAAACCCGTAAATAATATATTTGAATATGGGTTTTTTGTTTGCTTCTTTCCGCATCTGGTGGCCGGACCCATTGTAAAATCACACGAATTTTTGCATCAGATACATCAACCCTATAAATTGGCAAAAGTAGAATTTGGATTGGCTCTGTTTTGGATTATAAACGGACTTGCCAAAAAAATTATGGCTGATTACGTGGGCGTAAATTTTGTGGACCGCATTTTTGAAAACCCAAACTACTACAGCGGTATTGAGGTTATATTGGGAGTTTTTGGCTACTCGTTGCAAATTTATGCCGACTTCTCGGGCTATACAGATATTGCTATTGGCGTTGCCTTGTTATTGGGCTTTAGATTAAAAACAAATTTCCGTTCGCCCTATAAGGCGCAAAGTACCAGTGAGTTTTGGCAACGCTGGCATATTTCTTTGTCAAGTTGGTTAAAAGAATATCTATACATTCCACTGGGCGGAAATAAAAAAGGAACCTTTGGTACTTACTTTTGCATTTTTATTTTGTGCAGCATTGCTATTTTACTTAGCGGCAATATGCGGCTCTTTGCATTTTTACCCGGCGTAGCAGTATTGTTTGGGGTGCTGATGTATTATTTTGAAGGGTTTAAAAAAGCTGTAAACACCAATGTAAATATTATGATTACCATGTTGCTTGGCGGTTTGTGGCACGGCAGCAGCTGGATGTTTATAATTTGGGGAGGATTAAACGGTTTGGGCTTAGTGATTCATAAACTCTGGCAAAAAATTTCGCCCTTTAAAAATGCTACTAATTTATTAGCTAAATTTTTCTTTATGTTTATCACGCTGATCTTTATCAGCTTTACACGCATTTGGTTTAGAAGTGATGATTTGCAAACCGTAAGCGATTTGTTTGACCGCATACAAAATCATTTTGGTTTGGATTTAATAATGCCGGTACTTGTTTCTTACAGAAGTGTTTTATTGGTGGTATTACTTGGCTACCTCATACATTGGATACCGGAGCGAATGAAAGTCTATTACCGTAATTTATTCAGTTCAGTTCCTGTTCCGGTTATGGGCATGGCGGTTGTTGCGGCTGTATTTTTATTGTATCAGGCCATGAGCGCCGATATGCAGCCCTTCATTTATTTCCAATTTTAAATAAACGAATAGCGAAGGCCGTTCATTTTCAAATCTTCAATCAATAAATCTTCAAATTATTTACTCTCGTAATCCGCTTTTAAAAACTCTTTCCAATCGCCAAGATTGGCAACTACCTGCAATTGGCGGTATGTGCTGTGAAAAGAATCTTCTTCGGTTTGCGCATTAAGCACATTGATGCGGTAATTATCGTAATTTTTTATAGCACGTCTTTCGTCAGCAGATAATTTGTGGCCTGAAAATTCTTTATCGCGCAAGTCGTTAATGCTTACTTCGCCTCCAATTTTTTTCTTGGAAAAGAATTCTGTTAATAGTTTATTTTCGGGTTTCATAGGTAGTTACAAAGCTAATATAAAACAAAAAGCACTCCTTTAAAAGAAATAAACCTTTTTAACAAGATAATGTTAAGAATTATTAGCCAAAACCAATAAAGAGGCAGATGAAACCGATTTAGTCTCTAACTAATTTAACTGTTTTTTGCATGCCATTAGCCCGTATATGAAGCAAATAAATCCCTTTTGCCAGGTTACTCAGGTCCATGTTCTGCATCACATTGCCGGCCAAATAAAATTTATTTTGCGTATAAATTTTTTCGCCCAGTAAATTACTTAATTCGGTTTCTACCATTGCGCTTTCAGCCAAAGTAAACGCTATGTTTAGTTTTTCTTTTACCGGATTGGGATAAGCGTTAAAACCATTAATTAAAGTATGTAAAGAAATTACTCCGGTTGTTACAAATAAGGTATCTACCTTCTGCCCGTCAGAAGAAGTTTTAATACTCGTCAATCCCGCGCCGTCAATAGCCCTAACGGTAAAATAATAAAATTGATTTTGCACTAAATTCAACCCGCTTACTGTTACATTTTGCGCCACCATATTGCCGGTCCAAGCAACTGTATTACTGTCGCCTGCAGTAGTGCCCACGCAATACCAATACTGCGCCACATTTGAATGCTGATCAGCAGAGGCACTCCAGTTAGCCGATAAAGTTGTTTTAGAATTAGTGATATTTATATCTGCACCCGTTCCGTCACGCACCGAATCAATCGTTAATGGCACAGTCCAGTCTACATTTAAATCAGTATAGGCAATGGTCGAAAGATTTGCCGCCACATCACTGCAAATAGATTTTATTTTAGCCGCAAAAGTTGAAGGGTTTTGATTTTGGTAACGAATATCGTTTGCATTTCCCGAACCAACAGTTATGGTAGCCGTTGCCGCACGCGAACGAAATATTTTTAATTCATCAATTGTAAATTTAGCATTACCGGTTCTAAAAGAAACATAATTCCCTATTGTGTACGGACTGCCATCAGTCCAGCTACCAACCAACGCGTTGTTTTGATATATACGAATCAATCCCGTAGTTCGGTCGTAAATTACTTTGTAATCATAATACTGGTTAGCATTTACAGTTAAGGCGGCGGTATAAGTTGGAGAGCCAAAAACATTATTTACTACTTTATAAATTTGTAACTGACTTTGATCAACTCTAAACCAAACAAAATATCCATCGCCGCGATTTGTGGAGTCGGGGTTATTGCACATAAAATGAAAACCTGCACGGCGGTTGGTGCCTGCGCTGCTGATTTTTGCAACAAATTGGTATAGGTAGCGGTTAGATAAATTTTGATTTAGCGCCGCATAAATATTTGTATTACTTAAAACAGTATCACTTTGGTAAAGCGCTTGTCCGCTAATACTCCAGGTTCCTGTTTTTTGTGTCCAATCCGGATTTATAGCGGCATCAAAATTATCGCAGAAAAAACCATGCGTATTATTGGCGCGCCATTCGGTTCCGTCATAATCTATAACCTGATAAAAACTTTTTTCAAGGCCACTGCCACCCACATTATCCGCATCATTAAATGTAGTCGTAAAATTTTGTGTTTGCCAGTTTCCGTTTACGGTTGATTGGGTGCTTGGTGCAATTACATCGGCACCTGTTGTAGAGTTGCTGGTATAGGTACAAACCCAACCGCTGTCAACGGTTGCGCAGTCGCTTCTAAAGTCCAACAGTAAAGAACCCCCGCTTGATACAATTGTTCCGGGTAAGGCGGTGCCTGTAAAACGCCCGATAAGCGGGGCCGTTGTTGTTGCGCCGTCGTAAACATACATATAGTCCCAGCTGTTTTCTAAACTAAATTGGGTAAATGTAAGTGTAACGTTTGTTGCGCCCGCCGGCTGAATAAGTTTGGTAGTGCGCTCGTCGTTCTGGTAATTTCCGTTTGGTCCGCCCGAATCGTAAAAAGTTCCGCTTGAAGCAGTATAGGTTGTTATAGTTGGTGCGTTATTGATAAGTGTGTAATAATAATACCAATTCCAATTTGGCCCCGGGTCATCGTGTGTTTGATTAGGGAAGTGTTGATGGCCTTTTATTTTTACGCAGCTTCCTAATACACAACTTCCCGAACACGAAGGCCCGTTATACGCACGTAAAGGATTAATTCCGTAACCACTGGCGCAAATATCACGAACGAGACCAGCGGAGTTAACATACATATTATTGGTATACCATCCCGTTTGTGCCTGATACCCTTCATGCTCAATGCCTATAGTGTAAGGGTTTTCGCTGCCCACGTGCCAGGCTTTGTTTGCCTCTAAAACCATTTGCGTAATTTGTCCATCGGAAGAACGCACAACATAATGCGCAGATACCGAAGCTGCACAATTTTGAAACCAAGAAATGCAACCTGCGTAACTTCCTTCTACATCATGAATGGTTACTGCCGAAATTGCAGTGCCGCCACGCGTACTGTAATTACAGGATGCCGCAGCATTCCATAGGGCAGGGCTGTAGTCGGCCGACTGAACGCTGTTGCCCGAATTTAATTTATACGAGTTGCCGTTTTCATTTTCAATTGCTTCTTCGCTTACAATAACTTTGCCTGACGAAAGCACTTTTAAATTTTCTGCACCAAAAATTTCTTTTAAATCAAAAAAGTGACTTGGAATTTTATATGCCTGACGATTGGCGGCGCTTTCCAAAAAAGTGTAGACACTGTATAGGTGCGAGTTAAGTGCAAAATTATTTATCGGATTATTATCGATAGGTAATTCGCTTAAGGCAATTAAAATTTGTTTATGCTGTGCTAAAGAAGTTTTAGTGGTTATGCCGGTTGATTTATTTAAAAGAGATGCGTAGGCTTTGGCGTAAGCTTTAATATTTATTTCGGGCGATGAAATAATATCTTCTGCGGTATAGCCAGAAAGCTGCGCAACTAAAGTTAAATTATTACGGAAATAATTTTTACCATCGGCAACTAAACCCATAACGCCATATGCTTGCGGAAGACCGATGCAACTGCCATGTTCAGTTGGGGTAATGTGATTAAAACGACTTTGCGTATAAGCTACGGCTTCCAAAACTCCTTTAGGAATAGAAGGATTTTCTATGTATGCCTGATTAAAATACGTTTGAAAAGGGTTAAAAAGTGCCTGCGAAAAAGTTTTTGTAAAAATCAGACAAGCTAAACCGATACAGAGGTAAATTTTTTTCATTTTATAATATTTAAGGCTAATGTAAGAAAGAAATTGAGTTTTATCCAAATAAAAAAGCCCCATTCTTGGAACGGAGCTTTTTAATTTTTTAAGATTATTATTTACTGAACAATCACTTTTTTGGTAAGTCGTTTGCCATCCATATCTATGTTTATAAAATAAACACCGGGCTGGTAAATTTTCTTTTGTGCAACCGCTAAAGAACTTGCTCCGGTGCTATATTCTTTTGCACCAATAGTTTCAATAGTGCGGCCCAATACATCACTTACTACAACGGCAATGGTATGCGCTTCAGATAAATTAATATCTAAATTAATGATGCCTGAAGATGGATTCGGATAAATGTTCAGGCCAATTTGTTCTTCCATAGTGGCGATACCCACCGAGGCATCAAATAAATTGATATCATCCACATAAACATTATTACCTACTCCGCCGGTAGCAGTAGGGTCTGCAAAAAACTCAAACTTAAAACGCACATTCGTACTTCCCACAACTCCGTTAATGTTTACGGTATAACTGGTAAAATTAGATGGTCCCGGTACAAAAGGTGTAGTACTTGGCGGTGTAACAGAAGCAAACGTAGAGCCCTGGCGCGTAAAACGTGCAGTCCAGTTAGCACCACAATCTGTAGATGTAAGAATTTGGAATTTATCATTATCAGTAGATGTTTGTTGCCTGTAAGCGAGTTTCAGTGTAAGTTTCGGACTTGCGAAAGATGAAATATCAAAAGAAGTACTTTCCAACACGCTATTTGTTCCGGGTGCGCTAATGGTATTATCAAGCATAGCTGATTTTGCCCCGCTTGCAGCAGCCGTGTTAGTAATCATCCAATCAAAAGTCGGTGAACTGTATACCTTCCAATCTGCACCGGGAAGCGTTGTTGTTTCAAATCCTTCTGTCCATTGGGCATTATGAGAAGCAACGTTGGTTTGCACACTGATGTAAGTATTTTTAGTTATCGTACCACTACCGCCTGATGTTGTTGCTGTATAAGAAACTGCGTATGTACCGGCTGCAGCATAACTTATTTTTGGCATAGAATCAGTTGCCGTTGTACCACCTTGAAAAGTGCCGCCAGGGAAACTCCAATTCCAGGAAGTAGGATGCGCGTTGCCTGAGCTGTCGCTAAAAGTAATTATTGAAGTAGGGCATACCGTGCGTGCCGATGCATGAAAATTTGCAATGGGCTGGCAAATTTGCGGATACCGAACACCCGTAAAAATTTTATTGGCAGCAGTGGTCACATTATTTCTTCCTGCTGTTGCAAGGCCCATTGTATTATGCATCCGTTTGCATTGCCCATCAGTAAAATTTTTTGGGCACGAAGAATAATCCATAATATTTTGCACATTAGCATAATTGCTTACATCGCAACTATTAGGTGTGCTTGCAGGGCAAGTACTAAATGCACCGGGAGTTTTTGGAGTATCATCTGTTACTCCGGCTCCCGCCGAACCATTTGCTAAAAAGTCATCGCTCAAGCCACCACCCATACAAGTTCCTGGGCTGTTGGTGCTTCCAAAAGTATGTGCGAGGCCAAGCCAATGACCAATTTCGTGTGCTAAAGAGCGGGCGTTGGTACCGGTCATAAAACCAAAATTGTAAACAATAGCATCCGAAGCTGCACCTGCTCCAAACGTTCCCGGTAAATAAGTATAACCAACTATAGTTCCGCCACTGGAGCATGGACAAATGCTACTAACAATATATATATTAAGATATTTAGTTGGATTCCATTTGCCCGCACCTACACCGCTATAAGAATAAGCAGGGTTGTTTTGATCCCAATTGGTATTAGGATCCAGGTGATGAATAATTCCATTGGTGCAATTGCCATTAGGATCTTTAGTGGCCAGTTTAAAAACGTAATTATTTCTTCCGGCAACAGGTATAAAATGCGGGTCAATGCCTGTAGTATCCGAGTTTTTTTTCAGGTGAATATTATTTACTTCGGCAAGACATTGATAAACGATTGCATCGGCCACGTTCTCGGGTCCGTTTTGATGCAGGATATGAAACACAATTGGAATAGTATCCAACGCATAATAAACCGAGCTCGTGCTGTTATTTCCTGAGCGTGCATAAAAAGAAGCGGGTGCCGGCTCATTCATTGATTTTTCGTAACGCGCTTTCGCCTCCGGGTCTTTTGCAAAAAGTTGTTTCATGGCCTCGTCGGTATAACAAGGTATAACTTGCTGCGCCAGCATAGTGCCAACTGATAAGGTAAGGGCAGTTAAAAATTTGTAAGATTTCTTCATTTTTTTAAAGTTTTATAAGAACAAATAAAGGTAAAAAAAAGGCGGCAAATAAAAAAATTATATCAGCGGCAAATTAGGCGGATAGGGTTTGTTTTAGCCTAAGGCCTGCTTTATATCGGCTAATAAATCTTCAATATCCTCAATACCTACACTAAGGCGCAACAAATGGTCAACAACGCCTGCCTTTTCACGCTCAGGTTTGGGAATAGAAGCATGTGTCATTGTGGCGGGATGATTAATTAAAGACTCTACTCCACCTAACGATTCGGCCAACGAAAACACATGAAAGGAAGATGCAATCCTAAAAGTTTCTTCAACAGAAGGGTTTTTTAATACAAAAGAAATCATGCCGCCAAAATCGCGCATCTGTTTTTTTGCAATCAGGTGATTGGGATGATCTGTAAAACCCGGCCAATATACTTTTTCTATTTTAGGATGTGTTTTTAAATACTCCGCAATTTTGCGGCCGTTAAAACAATGGCGCTCCATACGAATATGCAAAGTTTTTATGCCGCGTAAAACCAAAAAACTATCCATGGGCCCCGGGTTAGCGCCACAGGAATTTAAAATAAAATAAAGCTGTTCGTTAAGTTTATCATCATTGGTTATCAAGGCACCCATCACAACATCACTGTGGCCGCCCAGATATTTGGTTACCGAATGCATCACAATATCAGCACCAAGGTCTAAGGGATTTTGTAAAAACGGCGAGGCAAAAGTATTATCAACCGCCAGTATAATATTGTTTTTTTTGGCAATGGCCGAGCAGGCGGCAATGTCAATAATTTTCATTGTGGGATTTGTAGGTGTTTCGGCCCAAATCAATTTGGTATTGCTGTTTACGTATTTAGAAATGTTTTCGGCATTGGTTAAATCAATAAAATGAAATTTTATACCATAGTTGGCAAAAATTTTGGTAAACATACGATAGCTGCCTCCGTATAAATCGTCGCCGGTAATTACTTCATCGCCCGGATGTAAAAGTTTTATAACTGCATCCGTTGCACCCATGCCGCTGCTAAAGCAAATACAATGTTTTCCGTTTTCAAGGGCGGCAATGTTTTTTTGTAATGCATCGCGGGTGGGGTTTTTACCACGTGCATAACCATACCCTTTGTTTTTACCCGGCGATTCCTGCACATAGGTTGAAGTTTGATAGATGGGCGTCATAATCGCTCCGGTGCTTGGGTCCGGATCTGCGCCTGCGTGTATGGCTTTTGTGCCGAATTTGTAATTATTTTTCATAAAGTATAGTATTAAGATTGTTTTTTAAGGTTTTGCTTCGGTAATATTAATTCTAAGATTTTTAATAAAAAGTTTTTTTCTTTTGTTATTATCAATAAAAATACGAATAAACAAACCTGTTTTTTCGGGTATGCCCATTTTAATCCTGTCAAAAGCATGATGCCATTCCATCGGGGTATTAAATATTTTTCCGGTAAAGGGATTTGAATTGTAAAAAGAAGTTGAGTTGTCAAGGCTGCTCATAGTAACATAATTTGCCATGTTAGCCGCTGCCGAGTCGGGCAAAGGCTGCATAAAATCAAAAGATATTTCTACATGGCGGGTTTTAAAAAGCCATGATTTATCAGTTACAATTAAGTAAGTAAAAGGATAATTATCAGTAATCTCATAATAGGCACCTTGTTTTATATTGTTTTTATTTACCAAAAAGTTTTTAGGAAATACCGCATTTGCATCTGTAAGACTAAAGAAAATACTGTCGCAAACTGTTACGCCTCTGGGATGATAAAAGTCTTCTGCTTCACATTTAAATAAGTATCGGTATTTGTCGGAAGTTTTAAGAAAGACCTGGCTGAATTTTTCAAAATCCATCGAATACGGGTGAATAATTCCCTTTACATATTGAAAAAAGAAAACCTGATGCAAGAATATGCCGGCAATAAGGAAAAACCCAAGGGCCACACGAACTGCAGCTCTACTGATTTTTTCGAAGGCAAACCCAATCAATAAAGCGAAGAAAATATAAAAATCTATGAGTGGCCTTTCACCTAACCCATCGCCATAATACCAGCTCCACCAACTGGCATGTATGTAGGCCACTAATACTAAAAAAAATAAAAGCCAAAGTACAGCAGACTTTTGTTTACGCATTTTCCAAAAACCAATGAATGATAAAAATAAAACCGGAGAGTAAATAAAAGCCCCTCTTTTAAAGCTAAAAAGATAATCTATAAGGGGAGGAGCCTGATTAAAATAGAATCCTTCATTTTTGTAACCGTACACTAAAAAATTTCCAATTTCCAATTTCCATAATACCAATTGAATAAAAATTACTCCGCATGCGGCAATTCCGGCCACCATAAAATATTTAAAGTAAGTTTTTACTAAGGCAAAAAAGTTTTTTTCGCCCGCTAAAAAAGGATATGCAAAAACAATAATGCCGTTAATTGGCCTAATAAGTATAATTAGTCCAAGAGTTAGCCCACCCAATAAAATGACTTTTAAAGAAGGCGAGTCAAAGAAACGTTTTACTAAGTAAACATGCAGAGCAATAGTGAAAAATGAAAATACATGCGACATGGAAGTTTCAAACACCACGTATGTAAGTATATTGCTACCCAAAGCAATTGCAAGCAAACTTAGGGCAATAGCATTGTTAGAAAGATTGTATCGTTGCAAAACTTTTTTAGTAATAAAGAGCCCTATTATAAAATAAAACAGGTTGCCAAGCGCGCAAAAAATCTGAAAGGCACTATTATACCCGTCAATGGGCAGTCCCATAAACCAACTGTATACAACGGCCATCAAAAAAAAGGGCACTAACAAAATGGCTTCGCCGCAGGTGTATTTGTTTAAATTTTTTTTGTCATGATTCAGCAAAAAAGTGTTCGAGTATTGATATCCGAATTTGTCGGATTCTTTGTCAAAAAAAGAAAAAGTTAAATCATGATAAATAAAAACGGCGGGTAAATAAGCGTAGTAGCCTTTGCCATCGCCGGCAATTACTTGTTTGTAACCATCGTTAGCAAAACGATATTTAAACATAAAAAGCAAAACCACTGCCGAGAGCAGTAAGATAAAGCGATTAAGCCGGTTATTATTTAAAAGAAAAAATTGGAACACAGGTGCTAATCAAATTTTTTAAGGTGAAGTGTGGTGCCGTCAAACTCGGCGTAGGTATAGTAGTTTACCCATTCTCCTAAGTTTATATAGGTAGCTTTTTCTCCAACTTTTACCTCAATGGGCAAATGCCGGTGACCAAAAACAAAATAATCAAAAGCTTTTTCTTTCAATTTTTCTTTGCAATAAAGCACCAGCCATTCTTTGTCATCGCCTAAATAAGCGCTATCACTTTTTCCGGTTGCAATGCGGCTACGCTTACTTAAGTAAGTGGCCAGGCCAAATGCAAAATTTGGGTGCAGGCGCGCGTAAAGCCACTGACAGAATTTATTTGCAAATATTTTTTTCAAAAATTTATACCAGCCGTCGCCCGGCCCAAGGCCATCGCCGTGGCCAATTAAAAATTGCTTTCCGCCATAGGTTTTTTCGATGGGAGCCCGATGCAAAGTAACTCCGGTTTCTTTGGGCAGGTAATCAAAAAGCCACATATCGTGGTTGCCTGTAAAAACATGCACGGTTGTGCCGCTATCTGTTATCTCGGCTATTTTACCTAAAAGGCGCACAAATCCTTTGGGAACGGTGTATTTATATTCAAACCAAAAATCAAAAATATCGCCTACCAAATAAATTTCGGCGGCATCGTGCTTGATTTGATCGAGCCAGGCCACAATTTTTTTTTCGCGGGCCAAACTGCTTTTATAGTCTGGCACCCCAAGGTGAAAATCTGATGCAAAATATATTTTTTCTTTACCCGCCAAAAGGCCTTATTTTTGTGTCACAAAAGTACTCTTTTTTATGGTGCAAGATTTAGTGAAAATAGGCAAACTTACCCGCTTGCATGGCATAAAAGGTTCGTTAATACTGAACTTAGACAGCGGCCCCGGCCCCGATACCAAAAAAGTAAAGACTGTTTTTTTAGACATTAACGGCGTGCACACTCCTTTTTTTGTTTCAGAAATAAAAGCCTCGGCCAAAAATTTGGTTTTAACTTTTGATTCGGTATCAAGCCCCGAGGATGCCCAAAAACTGGCCGGTAAGGAGGTTTGGCTTGAGAAGAAAAATTTAGTGAAAGAAAAAAAGCAAGCGGATTATACCGGTTACAGGTTAATTGATGCCAATAAGGGCGATTTGGGAATAATTCTTGAAATTATGGAAATGCCCGGCCAGCGCATGTTTGCCTTGCGCGTTAATGATAAAGAAGTGCTTTTACCTTTTACCGATGAGTTCATAGAAAAAGCGGATGCTAAATCAAAAACGGTTTTTTATTGTGCACCCGAGGGGTTGATAGATATTTATCTGGGCTAAGGCAACCAATTAGTTTTTTTTGTATCTTTAATTATAAGTTTGGTAGTACCGAGGCGATAGCTGTTTTAGTGAAATTTCATTAATACCGGTCGCTTTGCAGTACACCTTACATAGGTTAAATTATAAATAGGAATGGTAGAAAATGTATGCCCAGCGAATCATTTATTTTTAAAAAGTTTACTGTTTTTCAACATTTGTGCGCGCACAAAGTTGGCACCGATGCCGTTCTTATTGGGGCTTGGGCACGGGTAGAAAAAGCAAAATCTATTTTAGATATAGGCACCGGCACCGGCGTTATCGCCTTAATGATGGCGCAAAAATCACAAGCCACCATTGATGCCATTGACATAGAACAAAGTTCTTTTGAGCAGGCACTCGAAAATACTTCCCACTCGGCATGGCACAGCCGCATAAAAGTACACCGATCGTCGCTTCAGGATTTTATTAAAATCCATTCAAAAAAATACGATATCATCATCAGCAACCCGCCTTATTTTGTGGACTCTTATAAAGCGCCCGACGAAGAAAGAAATCACGCTCGGCATAACGATACTTTGCCTTTTTTGGATTTGATAGAAGGCGTTAAACATGTACTCAATCCGGATGGAAAATTTTATATCATACTACCCACCAAAGAGGCGCAGGATTTTAAAACGATGGCCGAAAAAAAAGGCTTATTTCTTATTAACCGCCTTCGTGTAAAAACAAAACTGCTTAACGACACCGAAAAACGCCATCTGATGCAGTTTTCGTTTAAGTCGGGCCCCCTGTCAGACCACACCCTTAGTATCGAAAAGGGCAATCATCACGATTATACGGATGAATATAAATTATTAACAGGCGACTTTTATTTGCATTTTTAGTTTTTCTTTGTAAAAAAATCACTAAACCAATAAAATATGAAAAAACTACTTCCGTTTTTGGCTCTTGCAATTTTAATAAGTTCTTGCGGCAATAAAATGACTCTTTTAAAAAGGCATTATACCAAAGGGTATTATATGCAGCACAGTAAACAAAGTGAAAAAGTTGCTATAAATAAAGCAAAAATTGTTTCTACGGATAAGATGGAGCCCACCATTGTTAGTTTTATAAAAGAAAATAAAGCAGCGCCTCCTGTTTTAAGCGCCTCTTTAAAAATTAATAAAGGAGAAAAAACAGCTTCTAAACAAAGCCATAGCCAGGAACTTAATAAGCATATTGCTTTGCAAAATAATATAGTAAATTCTATGAAAGTTGCATCTGCAAAAGCTTTTGCAAAAGAAAGCGCAAATCAACAAAAAGAAAACCGCGGCGGTGGCGGAGACGCAAATCTTTTAATCCTAGTTATTTTATGTCTTTTTCCGTTTATCAATCTTATAGCAATGTATTTGCATGATGGCAAATCAGTAACCACTAATTTTTGGTTAGATTTAATTCTAGATATCTTGTTTTTTCTTCCGGGAATTATTTTTGCACTTCTGGTTGTTTTCGATGTAGTTAATCTTGCGTAACAATACAATCGTTTTTAAAAAGCCCGCCCGTTAAAGCGGGCTTTTTTATTGCACAAATTCGGCCATACGCTTTAAAAGCAATACCGAGTTTGGCGTTAGTACTTTGTGTTTTAAGGCATTTATTTTGTTTTTTAATTCGGCCGGCGACGAAATTACTTTTTTGTTACCCGCAAAATAGTCGTTAAACAAAATAAATAAATTGTATAAATCTTTATTTTCAAAATATTTTTCTAGGTCGTTCTCTTTCAGCAATCGCATGTTCTCAGCATACTTTCCTACTATGTGATTATAGCCCGTTTTTACTATAAGCGCTTCCTCGTAGGGCGTAATCAGGTTTTTATTTTTCTTGGCCCATTTAATATATTGCTCAAACATTTTTTCGGTATAAGAAATGTTATCCGGTTTTATTTTTGGATGCGCATACACATACAGCATCATTTGCAAAGTGTATAAAAATGGTAACCTGTCGCTTTGATTATTTTTGCGCAATACCGCCGCGTAATCATCCAGTGTTTGTTTTGCATCGCTATAGTGCCCCGCCGCCAGTTCGGCCCTAAACGCATTGTAAAAAAAAGATTCAGCTTTGGGCGAATTATTATTGCTGATAAATTTTTTCAACTCGCACGATTCTTTATAAGCCTCCTCAAAATCAAGTTTGTTGTATAAATAAAACATAGATATTTCTTTAAGGTGCACTTCCTGATAATACTCGTAATTGGGCGTGTAAAAAATGGTCATGTTGCCCCATGTTTTATAAATCTTCTTTAAAGCTGCGTGGTGTTTTCCCAGTACCTGCATTTTATCAATGTATTCGCTCGAACCTAACTTGTAATACAAGGACAAATGATGATAGATAAATTCAAAGCGGGGGTACTTCGGATTAGTATCGGCCATTTTTTTTATAAAACGCAATTCGCTTTTGGCATGCGAGATCCCTTTCAGGTAATTTATTTCGTAAACCTGTCTTACTTTTTTTAAGACCTGCAACACATGTGTATTTAATTTAACCGCCTCATCGTATCTTTTATAAATGGTTTTGTTATCTTCAATACGGTTAAACGATTGATTGCAAAAAATAAGGCGGTCGATGATACGCGGCAACAATTCAAAAATATTTTTTTTCCAACATCTTTTTTCAAGATCTTCAATCCGCTTGTAGGCCAATGCTTTTTCTCCTTTATTAAATAATTCAATACACTCGCGCAGTTCCATTTCTTCATCCAAATTATGCGTTTGCGTACTTGCCTCGTTGTTTTCTGACAGTGCATCAATTAATTTTTTGCGAAGTTTAAAAAACCGGTTTTCTATGGTTTTGTAATCTGATGCGTTTAAATCAACACCGTAAACCTGCATAATGCAATTGCGTGCGCTGAAGGTATTTTCTTTTTGCTTTTCTAAAAACGCTATAAGCTTTAACATTAACGGCGCGTTCTTAAACTCGCTGCCAAGCTTCTCTTTTTGTAATGCGGAGAGCTTCGAGAACTTCTCTTTTAGTAATATGTTGTGATTTTGTGAACTCATACTCTTTTTGTTAAAATTCCCAATGACAGCAGGCCTTTTATTCTTTACCAAGTGCCGGCATTTACTTGCTTGCAGGCAGTTTCAAAAACAGTGCCAAAGCAATTAGCCGCAAATTTGTAATGAATCTAAAAATAATTAAAAAACCTTATCATGAAAACAAAACTATTTAAAAAAGTATGCCAATTAGCACTGCTTTGTCCGGCTTTTGCCATAGCACAAGATGCAAATCTGAGCTTCGGCAACCTTTCTAGTTATTATAATACGTATGATAACAACACAAAAATGATTACCGGCATAGAGCTGGTAGTGGGCGCAGACGGAAGCAACTCGAACAACTACATTTCATCCGATTTCGAAACCAGCCTTTATCTTTTGGCCTGCGATATGAGCGGTTCTCCAACAAGTTCAACACCTATCATTATTGCAACTTACACGTTAACCGGTGGAACGCTTCACCAAATGGGTACTTACACATGGTCAAACCAAAGCGTTGATCTAAGTCAGGTATCGGGCCTTCCCGATGGAACATACCGTATGGGTGCCTGGGTTAATTCAAATGCAAGCGGTAACGGCATTGGCAATCCACCCGATGATCAAAGCGACAATGCCGGCCTGATGCAGGGCAGCGGCGGAACTTCCAGCAGCAGTGTCATTAATTTTACTTCGGCTAATGGAATTAAAATGTATGATGCCGATAAATATCTTTCCTTATTCCCGGTGCCTGCGAATAACGAGCTTTTTGTGAAATTTATAAATAAACAGGAAACCGCCGCCGTAACCATTTATGATATTTCAGGTAAACTCGTGCAAACTGTTAATGTTGAAAAAACAGCGTCGGCAAACCAAACAGTGCAGATAAATATCAATGAACTCGACAACGGAATTTATTTCGTGAAATTGCAAATCGGAGATAAACTTGTAAGTAAAAAATTTGTTATAAACAGGTAGTTTATCTCACCCTCAATCCCTATCCTGAAAAAAGGAGAGGGAAGAAGGCAAAAGGGGCGTTTCACGGTGCCCCTTTTTTATTTATATTTGCCCCCTAATTGTATTGTATATGGCGGCCGATAATTTTCAGTTTCACGATTTATATTTAGTAGAAGAACTTTTAACCGAAGAGCATCGCCTCATTCGCGAAACAGCACGCGCATGGGTAAAAAAAGAAGTTACTCCCATTGTAGAAGAAGCCTGCCAAACATGCGTTTTCCCAAAGCAATGGATTAAAGGCCTTGCCGAAATCGGCGCTTTTGGTCCGTACATTCCAACAGAATACGGCGGCGCGGGTTTAGACCATATTTCTTACGGAATTATTATGCAGGAATTAGAACGCGGCGATAGCGGTTTGCGTTCTACCGCATCGGTGCAAAGCTCATTAGTAATGTATCCCATCTTTACCTACGGAAGCGAAGAACAAAAGAAAAAATATTTACCAAAATTAGCTACCGGCGAATTAATGGGATGCTTTGGTTTAACAGAGCCCGACGCAGGATCTAATCCAAGCGGAATGCTTACCAATTTTAAAGATAAAGGCGACCATTATTTATTAAACGGTGCAAAAATGTGGATCAGCAACGCGCCTTTTGCAGATATCGCAGTTGTGTGGGCAAAAGATGAAGAAGGAGAAATTCGTGGATTGATTGTAGAACGCGGTATGAAGGGTTTTACAACGCCCGAAACACACGGCAAATGGAGTTTACGCGCAAGTGCAACAGGCGAATTAGTTTTTGATAATGTAAAAGTTCCTAAAGAAAATTTATTTCCAACCATTAAAGGATTAAAAGGCCCGCTGGGTTGCTTAAACTCTGCCCGCTACGGAATTGCATGGGGCGCTATTGGTGCCGCATTAGATTGTTACGACAGCGCTTTGCGTTACAGTCAGGAAAGAATTCAGTTTGGAAAACCTATCGGCGCGTTTCAGTTAACGCAAAAAAAATTGGCCGAGATGATTACCGAAATTACCAAAGCACAAATATTAACCTGGCGCCTTGGAGTTTTAAAAAACGAAGGCCGCGCAACACCGCAACAAATTTCAATGGCCAAGCGTAATAATGTAAACATGGCTTTGCAAATTGCACGCGAGGCACGTCAGATACACGGCGGCATGGGCATCACGGGCGAATATCCTATTATGCGCCACATGATGAATTTAGAAAGCGTGATTACCTACGAAGGAACGCACGATATACATTTGCTTATTACAGGGCAGCAGGTTACAGGCTTCAACGCTTTTAATTAAATTATTTTTTCTTATATTTGAGTGTATGCAAATTAAAGCGAAACACTCCATAAGATTTTTCTCAGCCTTATGCCTTTTTGCTAGTGCAGACGTATTTGCCCAAACTTTTTACGTTCAACTCTCATTCGGTAATAATTATTATTCGAACCCTCAAACATCATTTGAAAAATTTGCGCCTTCGGCAGATTTAAGCTTAATGTATTCTTCTAAATATGATCCTGCAAAAACTGTAAATATTTTTGGAGCTGTAAACTTAAAATACAATTATGCCACTCAATATTATAAAGCAGGGCCTCTTTATACAGCACACGAAAACGAAGGAATTTTTGGAATCGGAGCCGTAATAGAAATGAAAAAGGGAATACAATACGTGCTTTTTCCGATCTGCCTCAATGTGGGCAACACCTACGCAAATTCTAACCAACCTTACATAACTAACTCGGCTCAATTAGGATTTACGGGGCAAAAGGATAATATTCATTCTTTTATTCAGTTTTATTTGAGTGGTGGAGTTCAATACGGATTTCAATTATCCAAAAGAATTTCCGTATTGGCTGGGATTAAAGCATTTTTGTATTTGTTTGAAGATGACATAGGTGCGTTAGGAATGCAAGGCACTAATATATTGTTTAACTATGCTCCGCTTAAGTTTTATCCTTCTTTAGGAATGCAAGTAGAGTTCTAAAATACTGTAAGGTTTCGGATACTTCTCCGTCTATTATATAAATACACCCAATGAAAGCACTTATAATCCTTCAAATCTTCCTGATTACCGCCGTAACAGCAAGTTGTCAAACTAACGCTACAAAATCAAAACCTCAAAACACAAAAATTATGGATACCGATAAAATTGTAAAAACCGAAGAGCAATGGAGAAAAGAACTTACGCCCGAGCAATACCATGTGCTCCGCGAAAAAGGAACAGAGCCCGCTTATAAAGGCGAATACACCGATAATTTTAAAAAAGGAAAATATGCTTGTGCGGGTTGCGGCACCGTACTTTTTACTTCCGATTCTAAATTTGAAAGCCACTGCGGCTGGCCAAGCTTTGATAATGATTTGGGAGGCGATCGCGTAATTAAAAAAACCGACAACACTTTTGGCATGATGCGCACCGAAATTTTGTGCGCAAAATGCGGCGGACACCTCGGTCATATTTTTGATGACGGCCCAACTGCAACAGGCAATCGCTACTGCGTAAATTCTATTTCTATAAAATTTATACCTGAGGAGAAGTAATTCTTTTTTTTGCCACAAAGGCACGAAGTTTTTTTAATACAAAAATCACAAAAAATAATTTTTCTTCGAGCCTTTGCGTCTTTGTGCTAAACTAGTTTACGCACGCTCAAAAGATCGGAGCTGATTAAATTCAGTCCCGGTTTTTTATTTTTCTCAATGCTGCCAAAAGTATTTTCAATGCCCAAAAATTTGGCGCCGTTCAGCGTCGCCCATTTTAAAAATTGGTCAAGCGCTATTTCCGGAAAATGTTTTTGCAAAGCTTTTATCTCGTCTAAAATACTAAGGCTCCAATTGCTCGCATAGCTGTCGGTTCCCAAAGTAATGTTGCATCCATTTTGCAAAAATAAATTTACATCGGGCAATTTACCTTCTATGTAAAGGTTCGCATTCGGACAAAAACACCAATACAAATTTTTATTATAATTGTTTGCAAAAGTAATATCGCGTTGCGGAGTAAAAGTATTGTGTACCAGTAAAATTTTATTTTCGGCAGGTAATTGCGGCAAGGTATAGTGCAAACTGGATTTGCCGGGTGCTTGCCAGTTGCTGGTATTTATCCCAAATTGCGTAAGCCTGTTTAAAATATTGCCGCGTTTCTCTTTAAAAAATAAATCTTCGTCAGCCGTTTCCTGGTTATGTATGGTTAGAATGGAATTGTTTTTTTTGGCGTAATCGGCAAACAATTTTAATAATCTTGCAGAAGCAGAGTAGGGGGCATGCGGCGTAATTGAGGAACGTTCTTTGTGTTTTAGTTCATTCTGCAATTTCAATCCTTTTTCAAAAGCACCATCCGCACGGTTTTCATCAAAGGCATAAATCTCAATAAAATTATGGTAATAAAGCGCCGAAGAATTTTTAAAAGAAAAAGTGTTCGACGTATTACAAATATCTCCAACGGCTACAATTCCGTTTTTACTCATTTCGGCATCTGCATCTTTAATGCCTTGCAAAATTTCTTCGTCGCCCGGTTTTTTTAATTTTTCAACTTCCTTAATAAAATGATGTAAGCCTCCGCCACTTTTAATTTTTCCTTTCATGTAAGAAAGCTCAAGATGGCAATGCGTGTTTACAAAACCCGGACAAATAAAACCTTTGTGGCGCTCAATTTTTACAGCGTCAATTGTTTGTTCGTCAAGTATATCTTTAATAAGGCCCTTATCATCAATAGCAATCACCTTTTTTTTGAGAGGGGCAGAGTTTATCGGGTAAATACTATCGGCGGTGATGTAACGCATCAACTTAATTTAGAAATTAAGTCATCTATTTTAATTGTAAGTCCGGGAATTTCTTCGGTGACAGTTTTCCAAATTATTTTTACATCAACTCCGTAATACTCATGAATGAGTTTGTTGCGCATACTACTCATGTATCTCCATGGAATATCGGGGTTCAGAGTTTTTATTTGTTCTGGAATTTTAGTAGCTGCTTCGCCGATAATTTCAAAACAACGCACAAGCGCGTAAACAGTTTTGGCATCGGTAACATAAATATTGTATTCTAAATTCTGAATGAAACTGGTAGACTTTTTGCAGGCATCCTGTATGTCCAATAAATAATCGATGTAATCCCTTTCACTCATACATACTGTACTTGCTTAAGAATTTGTTGGCCAATATGCGGCTTAAGTGCATTTATGTATACCAAATCAATGTCAGAATGGAGAGAATTATGAAGGTATTCTTCCAATTCAGCGTATTTAAGAAGCCCGGGAGGATCGTAAAAATCTACCAAAACATCCACATCGCTATCAGTCCGGGCAGTGTCAGTAAGGTAACTGCCGAACAAACCAATTTTACTAACCTTAAATTTTTCAGATAAGGAAGGCTTTAGTTTTTTTAGCACCATTAATATTTGCTGCTTGTTTTGCATAATGTAAAGGTAAGAAATAATTTTTAAATGAGTACCTTTGCACAATGTCAACAAAGCAAGATATACGTGCCTTATCTAAAGATGATATCGCTTCTTTTTTAAAAGAGCAGGGGCAAGCTGCGTTTCGCAGCAAGCAGGTTTGGGAATGGCTTTGGCAAAAAAGTGCCCGCAGTTTTGAAGAGATGAGTAATCTCTCTAAAGATTTACGTTTGTTGCTCGACGAGCATTTTGTAATAAACGCTGTTACCATTGATGAAATGCAAATTAGCGGCGACCGCACCATTAAGTGTGCCATGAAATTGTATGATGGCAAAGTAGTTGAGAGCGTTTTAATTCCTACCAATACACGCATGACGGCATGTATTTCTACTCAGGTAGGCTGCAGCTTAACTTGCAAATTTTGCGCTACCGGGCGATTAGAGCGTTTACGAAATTTAACCGCTGCCGAAATTTACGATCAGGTTGTTCTTGTAAATAATCTTGCCAAAGAAAAGTACGATCAGCATTTATCAAATATTGTGTACATGGGTATGGGCGAGCCTTTGTTGAATTATGCAGAAACCATGCGCTCTATCAACAGGATTACTTCTCCCGACGGATTGAATATGAGTCCGCAGCGTATTACCGTTTCCACGGCCGGTATTGCCAAGATGATAAAAAAAATGGGCGATGATAATGTAAAATTTAATCTAGCTCTTTCTTTACACGCGGCAAATGATGAAAAGCGAAATAAAATAATGCCTATTAACGAAAGCAACTCGTTCGAGAATTTGGCAGATGCTTTAAATCATTTTTATACTAAAACCGGCACGCGTGTAACTTTTGAATATATCGCTTTTAAAGATTTTAACGATTCGATAATTGATGCCGAAGAGCTGATTGCTTTTTGCAGAAAAGTTCCGGCCAAAGTAAATATTATTGAATACAATACCATTGATGACGGCGAGTTTCAGCAAACCACAGTTGAGCGTTTAAGCGCTTTTAAAGAGAGGCTTGAAAGCAAAGGAGTAATTGTAAACGTACGCCGCAGCCGCGGCAAAGACATTGATGCCGCCTGCGGACAATTGGCTAATAAGAATAAAGCCGTAGGAAAAGTTGAAGTAAAATAGCAAATAGCCAATAATTTTCGCACTTTTACCCCTCTAAATATCGCTTTGTCAACAGTAGATAAAATAAAAGCACCTATTACTAAGTACATGGATGAGTTTGAAGTAAAATTCAAATCGTCGATGAAAAGCAATGTGCCTCTGTTGGAAAAAATTACCAGTTACATTGTAAAACGTAAGGGCAAGCAATTACGCCCCATGTTTGTTTTCTTGTCAGCAAAAATGCATGGCGAGATTAACGAGAGTACGTATCGTGCTGCCGCTTTAATTGAATTATTGCACACTGCAACTCTTGTGCATGATGATGTGGTTGACGATAGCAACGAACGCCGCGGTTTCTTTTCGGTAAACGCGCTCTGGAAAAATAAAATAGCTGTGCTTATTGGCGATTATCTTTTATCGAAAGGACTTTTGCTTTCATTGGATAACAACGATTTTCATTTATTAAAATTAGTGAGTAACGCGGTGCGTGAAATGAGCGAAGGCGAACTTTTGCAAATAGAAAAAGCCCGCAAGTTGGATATAAGCGAAGAAATTTATTTTGATATTATTCGTCAAAAAACGGCGAGTTTAGTAGCCGCATGTTGTGCAACAGGTGCCGCATCGGTTGCCCCCGATGATAAAAAAATGATTGATACCATGTATCAGTTTGGTACGCTTACGGGAATTGCCTTTCAGATTAAGGACGATTTGTTTGATTTTGGCGACGGCAAAGACATTGGCAAGCCAACCGGTATCGATATCAAAGAAAAAAAGATGACACTTCCGCTGATTTATGCTTTAAATAATTCAACAAGCGCCGAGAAACGCCGCATCATCAACATTGTTAAAAATCACAACGAAAACCCGGAAAAGGTAGCGGAGGTTATACAATTTGTGTTTGATAAAAAAGGAATTGAGTATGCCGAAAAAATAATGCAACAATATAAAAACGAAGCACTAAATTTGCTGAAAGATTTTAAAGACAGCGAAGCAAAAACTTCTTTGGAACTTTTGGTTAATTACAGCATTGAAAGAAAGAAATAAAAAATGAAAAAACTATTTTTAGCAACATTTTCATCTATCGTTCTGTTGGCAAGTTGTCAGAACGGAACCGATAAAAAAAATGAAAAAACAAATAACGTCGATTCATCTGCAAGCGTTGTGCAGAGCGAAATAAATAAAATGGTAGATGAGATGGCGCCGCCCGACAGCAATTACAGCGGAGAGTTTTTTCTGAAATACGATAATGGTTTGATGAAAGTAAAAGGTTTTTTCCGTTTCGGTAAACGCCACGCCCAATGGTTTTATTATTACCCCAATGGTTACGTATGGAGCGATGGTTTTTTTGACAACGGAAAAATGAATGGCCCAACAAAAACCTATCACGAAAACGGAAAGATGTATTACGAGGGCTCCTACAAAATGGATAAGGCCATCGGCATTTGGAATTTTTACGATACTACAGGTGTGCAAATACACATACGTACTTACGACAGTCTGGGCAAGGTGCTTAGCGATAAAGAAATAACACCTCCCGAAAAGAAATAATGGCCGAAAAATTACAATACGTTATATCCTTAGATGTTTTTGAAAAAGAAACAGGTTTGCCTGCCGAAGATTTAAAACTTTTAAAAGAAGCAGAAAAAGCCGCCGAAGAGGCTTATGCCCCTTACTCGCAATTTAAAGTTGGTGCCGCTATTTTGCTTGATAATGGCAAAATAATTAGCGGCAATAATCAGGAAAACGCGGCCTATCCATCCGGTATATGTGCCGAAAGGGTGGCAATTTTCTACGCTATGGCCCAAAATAAATCGGCTACCATAAAAAGT
Organism: Bacteroidia bacterium; assembly: GCA_038214655.1. Taxonomy (GTDB): domain Bacteria; phylum Bacteroidota; class Bacteroidia; order B-17B0; family Aurantibacillaceae; genus PALSA-968. Next base: position 135,813 of record JBBQRR010000001.1, read on the forward strand.
ATAGCCATTAGCTGCCGATCAAACAGCAAAGACCCCGTAACCCCCTGCGGCGCCTGCCGCCAGGTAATTGCCGAGTACGAGCAAAGGCAGGGCAAAAAAATACGCCTCATAATGGGCATTCCCAAGGCAAAAACATACGTGGCACAAGGTATCGAAAGCCTGCTGCCCTTTATGTTTGGGGCCAAAGAGCTTAAAAAGTAGAAAAAAAGGCTTCGTCCCTAAAAATCAAGCTTTTATCATCGTTATTTTTATTTTTCTTATCTTCGCCAAACAAAACAAAGTTTTTATGGACGCAAACGATAAAAAAGACATTATCCTGATACCTCTTGATTTTACTGAGCAATCGATTTATGCAATATCGCAATCGTATAACCTTGCCAGATATACCAACTCTAAACTTTTGCTGCTGCATGTTTACGAAAAGCAGGGCGACGAAAAATACGACGAGATAACCAAGCTTGCTAAAAAAACTTCCGACGAGTCGGGAGTGCCCTGTGATTTTATGAATATAAAAGGCAGTGTATATAAAGAAACTGTACGTGTTGCCGGCGAGGTAAATGCCAAACTTGTTGTGGTAGGTATCGAGTCGCATATGAAATCAGCGGATGTATTTTCTGAAAGCGCTTCACAAATGGTACGCGAATCTCCCTGCCCGGTAATTACTATACGTGGCCGCGAACAACGCGATGGTTGCGAAAACATTTTAATGCCCATCGATTTATCTCGCGAAAGCCGCGAGAAAGTAGATATGGCCATTGAGTTTGCAAGATATTTTGGCGCAGCAATACGCGTGCTGGGAATTTTTTCTTTGAAAGACGAGAAATACGAAAACCAATTACACGCTTACGTGCATCAGGTAAAACAATACATTAAAAGTAAAGGCGTAACCTGCAGTAACAAAACTATGCCCAGCGATAATATTGCTGAGACAGTAGTTGAATACGCAAATAAAATTGAAACAGATTTGATAATGATTATGAATAAACCGGGACTTACCGTTAAGGAACGTTTTGTTGGAACTCTTGCTCAAAAGGTAATTGACATTTCTAACATTCCGGTAATGACGGTTAATCCGCGCGAGCGTGAAACGCTTTACGCGTCATCGGCGTTATAAAGAATCAAAGCCTTCTTCTTTCCAGATAAAAGTACGGGCGCTTACGTTAAAGTAAGCGCCTTTTTCATTTCGCTCAATGTAAAGCAGGTTAGTTAAGCGGGTAGTTTTAATTTCGTCGTATAACATAGGTAGTATTTCACTGCCGTTTTTATCAACCAGGCCTTTACCTTCTTCGTTTTCAATTAAGAAATGATTACCTGTAAATACCGAGGCGTTGTTGGCTTGTATTGTACATACTAATTTTTCGAGTGACAAATTGTAGATGTTTAAACCTTTTTTATCTTTCAGGTACCAGTATTTCCCGTCGGAAAAAGCGGCTAACAAAGATTTTTTTGCAAAGGCGGGTTTAACCAAATTGTATAAACTGAATTTATTTCTTTCTTTTGCCAGTACAAAATTATTTACGGGCAAATTTATTTCATCAAAGGTATGCTCGGTAAAATATTTTGCTCCGTTTATGTTTTGCAGTTCTTGTTTTTTAGGACTTATTAATCTCATGAATTTTCCATCAGTTAGCGCACTAGTTTTTAACGAGGGTTGGTAATTGTATTTTATTTCGCTTATAAAACAGCCGGTCATATCTGCAAAGCCATAAAGATTATTTTTTACCAGAAGATAAATCCCGTGATGGGCTTCATCAATTAAATCAAAAGCAGGTTCAATAACAAAATCTCCTTTACGATCTAAAACACCAAACAGTTTATTATACTGTACGCGACATTGCCCATTTTTAAACGAAGAAACCCAATCGTAAATAGGCGAAATCCCAATAAAGCCCTGCTTATCTAAAAAACCATATTTGCCACTTTTTAAAAATACACAAAGCCCTTCACTAAAATCACTCATCATATCAAAAGCCGGTTTAATAATTTCCTGCCCGTTTTGGTTTATGGCGCCGTACAAATTATTTTTCTTTACAATGGCAAGCCCCTCGGCAAAATCGGCAATATCATCGTATTTGGCACTTAGTATTTTATTGCTGTAATCAATTAAAAAATATTTTTTATCCTTTTGCACTATCGCCACATTATTTGCAAATCCCGAAGCCTCGGTGTACTGAAACTCTATTTTTGTTTTGCCCGCTTTATTAATGTAGCCATACAAATCATTTTTTTGTACTGTGGCATACCCTTCGTTAAAGTCTTCGGCATCTGTAAAAGCGGGTTCTATCATTTGTTTGCCGTTGCTGTCGCAATACCCCATCCTGTCGTTTTTCTTTATAAGGAAAAAAGGCGCGTGCCAAAAAGTAAATTCTTCTTCAATCTCATCGCGCTTAGGGTAATCGGTATAGGTACTTAAAAAAGTTTCGAGCTCGCCTTTGGTATGATGCGGCGCTTCAATGCCCAACAACATGTTCCAGGCAAAAGTGGTTGGGTAATTGGCGCCATACGATTTTATGAAATCATGAATGCCGCTTGCATTTTTTTGCTTGATATAATAGTTCAGCAATTCTTCTTTGGCATACGGAATGTATTTTGCTTTGGGGTATTTTTCAATATAAGCAAGATACACTTTGTCTGTTTTATCTGCGGTGGTCTCCATGTAAATCGCAAATTCAAAAAGGTTGCGCGCATCGTTTAGATAGCACGACTGCGGGTAGGTATAAATATAATTTTTAAAAGCCTCTGCATTTAGTTTGCGATCGGGGCGATGAAAAATAAAGCTGTCGCGCATACACATAACTTTTTTTGCAAATGCCGAGCTGTAATAAATTTGCATATAATTTTCGGCACTCTCTGTGCCCGAACGCAGTAGAAATTTTTTATAAGCTTTGTAACAGATAGAATCGTGTAAAACAAGCAGCATGCTGTCGGTAATGCTGAAATTTTTTTGCAGCGCAGATTTTTTTACCGGTTCAAGCAGCGAAAAACAATTTTTACTAATGCTTACGTATTTAAACGAACTGTCTAACTGATGAAAAGGATTGTCATTTCTAAAATAAATGGTGGCCAAACCGTAACCTGCTTCGGCAGGATGTTTTTTTAACTGCTTGTAAAAAATTTCTTTGGCTTTAAAGTAATCGTAAACAGCAAGTGCCTTAAATCCTTTATCAATTTCTGAAGCTTTGGCTACAAAAAAGCAGGAAAACAAAAAAGTGGTTAATAAAAGGAGCCTCATTTATCTCCGCAAAAATATATCTTTGCCCGACTTAAGCTAATTTTTTTCATGTTTACAAAAGGAAGAATACTTTTTACGGTTTTGTTTTTTATAGCTTTCGTCGTATTAATGATTTATGCTTATCGAAAAGATTTAAAGATTAATCGAACCCATTTTCCTAAAAGTTATAAAATTATTTTAGTTATAGTACTGATATTCAGTGTTTTATTTTTTATCGTAAAGTTTAAGTCCTTCATAATGAAATAAAAAAAGGCGTATCTTTGCAAAAAGAAGAAGAAATGAACAAATTTTTGTTTTCCATTTTAGCTGTTTTTGGGGTCATCAATATGAGCGCCAATGCGGGGATTTTGGTGGTAGAAGGAAAGTACCAGCAAAAAAATCTATTTATCCAAAATGGTTTTTCAAGTAACGGCGTAGGTTTTTGCGCATTTCAAGTAAAAGTAAACGGACAAATAACTACAGACGAGGTTAACTCAAGTGCTTTCGAAATTGATTTTACTCCTTTTAAATTTAAAGCCGGCGATAAAATTACTGTTGAGATTGAACACAAAGACGGTTGCATTCCAAAAATATTAAACCCCGAAGCATTAAAGCCCAAGCCTACTTTTGATATGGTTAGCATTACTATCAGTAATGATGCTATGCTAAGCTGGACAACTAAAAACGAAGTTGGTTCATTGCCTTTTATTATTGAGCAATTTAAATGGAACAAATGGGTATACGTTGGCGAAATTAATGGCGACGGAACTCCACAGGCACACGATTATAAATTTAAAGTAGTTGCGCACAGCGGCGAAAATAAATTTCGTGTAAAGCAGGTTGGCTTTGGTTCTTTACCAAGATTTTCTGATGCCGTTGTTTACAACTCATTAATGGAAAGGCCCGCTTATCAAATCGACAAAGATTTAATAAACTTTAATAACGAAACAAGCTACGAGGTGTACGATTTTTACGGCAACGTAGTTAAAAAAGGTTTTGGTGCAGTATGCGATATTGGTGCATTGAAAAAAGGAAAATACTATTTGTGCTACGACAACGCGGTTACCGAAATAGAAAAGAAAAGGTAATTTGATGTTGTTTTAAGAGTTGTTTTACTTCACTTAACAACATAGCAGTAGCACCCCACAATACAAAACCCTGTACCTTAAAGTACGGGGTTTTTAATTTTATATTACCCATGGTGGTAACTTCTGTTTCATCCAGTATGCTTTCATCTAATAAGTCAGCCAAGGGAAATTCAATGAATTTTTCTACTTCATGACTTGGCCTTAATACAAAGTCCTCGTTTATAAAAGCTACGGTTGGTTGAATATAAAAATTACTCACCGGAATGTATAGCGGAGAAAGTTGGCCCAAAATGTTTTTTTCGGTAATTTTTATTCCGGTTTCTTCATGCAATTCGCGCAAAGCGGCTTGGGCATATGTTTCATCGGCATCGCAACTGCCGCCGGGTAAGGCAATTTGTCCGGCATGGTATGTATGCGTGTCGGGGCGTTTTATTAACAGAAAATGAATTGTTTTATTTTTTTCGTAGAGTAACAGGCACACCGCACTTTTTTTGTAGCCGGTAATTTTTGCAATATCAATTTTTTTATCCCTGTAAAAATCAGAAGCCATTAAATGCTGCGCATCCTGCCCGGGAAGCGGATGCTGTAAAATGTTTTTTAATTTTTCTGTAAACGAGGTAAAATCCATTTTTTAACCGCTAAGACACCAAGGCATTAAGTTTTTTTGTTATTAAAGTACGCAGCGAATTAATCCTGCTTTGCGCCCTTGCTTTTTTCTCAAAATTTTTCTCCGCGACTTTGCGGTAAAAAACCTGAAAGACTATTTTCATTAGTGATAAACAAATTCTCCTTTATCACTTTTTACCGTAACCTGTTTTCCGATATGTGCTTCAACTCGCCCTACAACTTTAGCTTCAATATTAAAACTGTGCGCAATGGCAATAATTTCATGTGCAGTTTTTTCGTTCACATAAAACTCTAAACGGTGGCCCATGTTAAACACTTTGTACATCTCCTGCCATTCGGTATGCGATTGCTCGTGTATCATTTTAAACAGAGGAGGCACGTCAAATAAATTATCTTTAATTACATGCACATTATCTACATAATGCAAAACCTTGGTTTGCGCGCCGCCGCTGCAATGCACCATGCCATGAATTTGTTTTTTATCCACAACACTCAAAACTTTTTTTACTACAGGCGCGTAGGTGCGCGTAGGCGAGAGCACCAATTTAGCAGCGTCGATTTCTTTTTTAAGTACTGTTCCGTCAGCGCAGGTATGCTCAATGACAATTTTATCGGTAGGTTTTAAATTACCGCAGTAAACAACTTCTTTAGGTAAATCTGTATTATAAGATTCGGGATATTTTTCGGCAATGTATTTAGAAAAAACATCGTGGCGTGCCGAGGTTAAACCGTTACTTCCCATGCCGCCGTTATATTCTTTTTCGTAGGTGGCTTTTCCAAAAGACGATAATCCAACAATAACATCGCCGGCCTGAATATTTGCATTATCAATCACGTCCGTTTTTTTCATGCGCACAAAAGCAGTAAAGCCAACATCCAGTGTGCGTACTATATCGCCAACATCAGCAGTTTCTCCGCCGGCAAGTACCAATCCAACTCCCAAGGCAGTTAGTTCATCAATATACTCGTTAGTGCCTTTTATTAAACTTGAAATTACTTCGCCCGTAATTAAATTTTTATTGCGGCCAATCGTCGAAGAAACCACAATGTTATCTACAGCTCCAACGCAAATCAAATCGTCAATATTCATTATAAGCGCGTCCTGCACAATGTTTTTCCAAACACTCATATCGCCCGTTTCTCTCCAGTAAACGTATGCCAAACTGGGCTTAGAGCCCGCTGTATCGGCGTGCATAATGTTGCAATAAGCGTTATCGCCACCTGCTATGTCGGGTAGTATTTTGCAAAATGCCTTCGGAAACAGGCCTTTGTCTAAACCTGCAATGGCTTTATGCACATCTTCTTTACCGGCCGAAACCCCTCTTTGGGTGTATTTTTCGCTCATTTTATTTTTTACCAAAGTTACGTGGAAACACTTAGCTTTGAAAGCAATATTTTTTGTATTTTGAGGTCTTAATTATGCCTGTAGATAGTTTCGGAAATAAGTATTACGACATTGAACTTCCTGCCATTAAGTCGGCAAGCGTGTATTACTTTAATACGCCCGCCGGTTTACGTTACGAGGTGCGTTTTGGGCGTCGTCAGGATAATATTTTGCACGCTACGATAGTATTTGGTGTTGTGAACGATGAATTTGAAGGCGAAGAATACGTTACCACCAATAAAGGTGAGGTTTACGGTGTAATGAATACTATTGCAGAGATTGTGCGCACTTTTATGTCGGAGCACACCAAAATAATGATTTACGAATTTCATGCGGTTGACCGTGATGATGAGGGTGGAAGAAATACCAACGCACGGATGTACTTATACCGACGCTTTTTGCCCCGCATTTTTGATAAAACCTGGCACATTGAGCTGGATGGCAATTTTGCCATTGTGAAGAGAAAGATGTAATCTGCATCAGTTGGCAGTTTTTAGTTGGCAGCCGGCGGCGCTAAATCGAAATAATAAAACCATAAATTCAGGAAAAAATAAAATGGTAAGGCCAGGAATAATTATGGGCTGCCTACAAGCTGTTTTCTGTTTACTTGCGGGTATAACTTGGTAACTGGTCGGTTTTTCCCGATAAGTGGTAGCTGTTTTTTTGGAGTTTTGACATAACTTTGTTAAAAACCGGTTGAATGAAAAAAGTTTTTTTCATTATATTTAGTTTTAGCGTATTGCTAAGTAATGCCCAACCCGGCAAAGAGGCCTGGCATTGGTATTTCGGCCAATCGGCTTTGGATTTTAGTTCGGGCTCGCCGATGCCAAGCACTCCCGCCAGCGGAATTCTTACAAATGCCATCGCATCCATCAGTGATCAAAACACTGGAGCTTTTCTTTTTTTTACTGAAGGAGCTAGCGTAGTAGATAAAACACTTATCAGTATACCTAACGGCGGTGGATTGCTCGGAAATGTTTCTACTTCGCAAACACTTATTGTTCCTCATCCGGGAAATTCTAATTTGTATTTTATTATTTCGGTAGATAAATTAGGCGGTTCGAAAGGCGTACATTATTCGGTGGTAGATATGAGTATGAGAAATGGTTTGGGGTCGGTTCCCATAAAAAATCAATTATTGATGCACGCTCCTGCTACCGAAAAATTAACTGCAGTGCGTCATTGCAACGGAAAAGATTATTGGATAATTGCGCACCCTTATAATTCAAACGCGTTTAACGCTTATCTTGTAAACTCGTCGGGAATAGATACAACAGCTGTAGTTTCGAACGTTGGCACAAAGCATAAATACATTGCACCCTATAATGATGAAGCAATGGGTTATATGAAAGCCTCTCCAAGCGGAGCGAAGCTGGCTGTAACAATTTATTCTGATTCGATTCCGGCACTTGAAGTACTTGATATTGATAATTCAACCGGAGTAATCAGTAACCCTACCACTATAAAATATACCGGTATGGGCGGCTCTTACGGACTTAGTTTTTCGCCCAACAGTACAAAGTTGTATGCCTGTCCGTATCCGGGAGATTCAATAAGTAATATTTATCAATATGATGTTAGTACAAATATTCCGGCAAACATTATTGCTTCGCAAACTTTAATAGGCCAAAGAAAATGGAACTACTCAAATTTTCATGGTTCGGTACAAGCTATGCAAATGGGCCCCGATGGAAAAATTTACATTGCGCTTTATAGTATAGATACTTTGGCTGTAATAAATAATCCCAATGCCGGGGGCCTGGCTTGCAATCTTAATTGGGGCGGATTAGTAATGGGGCCGCCGTGGTGGCAGTGGGCAGATTACGGGCTTCCTAATTTTATTGATGCTAATTACGCGGGCATACAAATTAATATTCCGAATGTGCAACAGTGCAATACATTTACCGTAACCACGCTTGATGCAGGGCCGGGCTTTACAAATTATTTTTGGAGTACAGGTGCGGGCACGCAAAGCATTTCGATAAGTGATACCGGAAAATATTGGGTTACGGTAACAAATGCGCAAGGATGTACCAGAACAGACACTGTTCATGCGTACTTACTTTTACCAATGAAATCAGACACGCTTGCCTGCGACACCTTTCATGCAAATGTTGCTCAGGGTGGAGTGCTTGCTTATAACTGGTACGACGCAAATCATAACCCGATTAGAAATTTTACGGTTTCGGGAAATTATTATGTGGACATAAATTATGTAAGTGGTTGCGCGGTGCGCGACAGTATTAATTTAACGGTTGTTCCAAGTCCGCAAATAAATATTGGTATGGATACAATTTTTTGCAAGGGAAATTTATTGATGGATGCATTTAATCCGGCATCAACTTATAGTTGGAGTACGGGAGCGGCTTCTTCTTCTATAACAGCAACAAGGCCGGGAATTTATTGGGTGAAAGTAAAAGACGTGAATGGTTGTACAGATATTGATTCACTAATTATAAAACCCGAAATAAATTTATTTGATTTTGTAATGCCAAATGTGGTTACGCCAAACAACGATAATATAAACGATGCAGTTGATTTTAGTAAATATCAGTTCTCTGCTTTACAAATTCAAATTTTTAATAGGTGGGGACAAAAAGTTTTTGAAAGTGATAGCGCAGATGCAATTTGGAAACCAGTTGGGGATGAAGGAACTTATTTTTACACCGCGCAATACAAAATTGATTGCGGGGTGGATGTGAAAACAAAAGAAATAAAAGGATTTATTACTGTAGTTAGGTAGAGAACCACCCCGTCCGCTATGCGGACACCCCTCCTTGAAAAGGAGGGGAAATAATACAACATTCAAAGGAAAATAAATTATACGCGTACGCCTATAACTAAAACATCGTCAACCTGCTCGTAAACGCCGCGCCAGTCGTTAAATATTTTATAGAGATAGTCGTATTGGTCTTTCATTGGTTTGCCCGAGATTTCGGCAAGGGCGCGTTGTAAATTAGCTACCATGAATTTTTTTCCTTTGGGCCCGCCAAACTGATCGGCATAGCCGTCGCTAAACACATACACGCAATCGCCTTTTAGTAATTGCACGCTGTGGTGCGTAAACTGCCGCTTCTCTTCAAAATCAAATTCTAAACCGCCAATAGGAAATTTATCGGGCTTGGTAATTTCTGCTTTATCGTTAGCGCCATTTCTATAAATCCAAAGTGCACGGTTGGCGCCGGCATAATCAAGCATTAAATTTTCTTTATTAATAGCGCAAAGTGCAATATCCATTCCATCACGACGCTCAAACTCACCTTTGTTTTGATTCAATGCCGCTTTAACACCAACGTGCAAATGATTTAAAATTTCGGCGGGCTGATAAATATGTTGCTCAGAAATTATCTCCGTCAATAAAGAATTTCCAACAATACTCATAAACGCACCCGGCACGCCGTGCCCCGTACAATCGGCCGCCGCAAAATAATTTTTGCCGTCTCGTTTTGTAAACCAATAAAAATCTCCACTCACAATATCCTTTGGCATATACAACACAAACGAATCCGGAAAATCTTTTTGCAAACCTGTTATAGCGGGCAATAATGCTTCCTGAATATTTTTGGCATATTTAATACTATCAGTTATCTCGTGATTCTTATGTTCGATAACTGATTTTTGCTCAAGCACTTCTTTGTTAATGATTTCTACTTTTTCTTTCTCTTCGCGCAACTCATGCGTACGCATCTGAACTTCTTTTTCAAGTTTTAATTTATCGGCACGCAGCTTCGCGGTTTTGTACGAGTTCCACCCATAAATGCTTATCAGGGCAATTACCACACACAAAGTATAAAACCACCAGGTGCGGTACCAAGGCGGCAATACTTTAAATTTAAATTGCAAAGGCTCTTTGTTCCAAACACCATCATTATTCATTGCCTTTAAAGAAAAAACATAATCGCCGGGTTGCAATGATGAGTAAGTAACTTCATTTTTATTAGTAGGAGGTACCCAATCATTATCCACACCTTCCAGTTTAAATTGATATTGTACTTTGCCCGGATTAGTTTGCGAAATACCAATAAAATCAAATGTAACATGGTTTTTTCCGTAAGGCAATTCAAGGCCGATTGGCAAACCCGATAATGAATCCAACCGGGTTGCAAATTTACTTAAATCAATTTTCTCGAACGAAATTTTTATATCACTGATTGAACAGGAAGGTTCGTGGTAATTAATTTTTTCGAAACGCGGATTAAAGGTGGTAATACCTTTAACCGTACCAAACCATAATTTTCCGTCGGCATCTTTAAAGGCCGAATTAAAATTGCATTCAAGGCCTTGCAAGCCTTCTTCTTTTCCATAATGCTTTATTGTTGTTTTTTTGCCGTCAACATAATCAGATACCGTCAAGGCATCAATACCTTTATTAGTCCCTATCCACAAGCGATTTTGATTATCAAACAATAAAAAATAAGCCTGATTGGATACCAGCCCTTCCGATTCGCTTAGGTGTCTGAAATCTTTGTGATCGTAATAAAAAACTCCTTCTTCAGAGCCAAACCAAAGATTTCCATTTTTATCTTTTGCAACGTTGTAAACTATTTTATCTGTAAGTTTATTTTTAGAGTTCAGCAATTGGGCACTAACACCATAGTATTTTACAACGCCTACTGAAGTGGCAAGCCAAAGCGTTTTTCTATCATCTTCTACAATTCCGTAAATGGCAAAATTTCCGGCTGTAATTAATTTATTAACCGCTTCAACCGGACTGATTTTCCCGTCCTTATAAGTAAGTAGTCCCTGCACACTGCCTATATAATGCACGCCGCTTTTTGCGTGATAAATAGAATAGATAGTACGGTACAGCTGATTATCGGCCAAATAATTTTTAAATGAGGTGCCGTTAAAAATGCTTAAGCCCGCCATTGTGCCTGCCCATATTTGCCCTTGCTCATCTTCTGCAATGCAGTTAACGTGATTGTCAACTAGCTCAATTGTTGGATTCCTAGGATTTAATTTATACGATTTATACGATTTTCCTTCGTAAGTAACAAGCCCGTTATCTCCAATCCCAAACCAGTATTTTTTATTTTTTGCCTGATAAATACAGTTTATATAATCGCCCGGCAAACCATTTGTAACACTTAAATTTGAAATAGCTTCGGAAGATAATTTACTGATACCCGCCCCATCAGAGCCAAACCAGATATCACCTTCATTATCTATAAACGATGCAAGAACAGTATTGCTGCACAAACCGTTCGCTACTTTAAATGATAGCGAGCCAAGCCCGTTAACTTTAACGGCGCCCTCATTTGTGCTAAGCCACATGTTTTGATTTTTATCTTTGCTGATTGATGTAAAGGCCATATTGCCAACAAGCAGTCCCGGTATTTCTACTAATTCAATTTTGTTTTTGCTGTATTTATAAAGCCCGGCAAGTGTACCAATTAAAACATCGCCCTTGTTATTGTCGTTAAACGAACGAATAAAATTACTTCCTAATCCGTCTTTGCTAGAGTACCAGGTAAATTTATTTTGCGCGTTGGGCGAATAATGGCAAGCTCCGTTTTGCATTGTGCCAAACCAATAATCGCCATTGCTGTCCTGATAGATAGTCCAAACCGCCGATGCATCCAATGTTGAATCGCCGCTTAATTTTTTTGCTTTTTTATTTTCATCCAAAAAGCAAACACCTTTTTGTGTACCGACCCAGATTTTTTCTGTTTTATCAATGAGCACGGTATACACTGCGTTATGCGATAACCCGTTGGTTGAATCAAAACGTAAATCTTTAAACTTGCTTTTTATTTGCAACCCATCGTAGGTAGCAAAATACATGTTTTGGTTTTTGTCTTCGGTAATGCAATAAATATAATTACTAAGGCCGCCGTTAGAAGTAGTTAATGTTTGAAATGTTTTTCCGTCAAACTTAGAAGCACCTCCGCCATTTGTTCCAAACCACATATAACCCTTTGTGTCCTGATAAATGCAATACACCTGCGATTGAGCTAAGCCATCATCTACATTGTAATTTCTAAAATCGTAAGTTTGGGCACTTAGGCGTACAGAAAAAAATAAAATAATATAGAGGCAATACTTAGGCATTTATTTTAACGGCAGCTGTTTGTTTAAATGTATGTTGTTTTACACAATCAATAAAAAACTTAACTTTTTCTTTTTCGGTATCCGGATATAAGCCGTGCCCCAAATTAGCGATGTAACCTTGCGGGCCAAAAGCATCCAACATTTTTTTAGTTTCTTTTTCTATCACATCAAAATCCGCATAAAGTAAACAAGGATCTGCATTGCCTTGCAATGTTTTTCCTTTTCCTAAAATGGCTCTTGCTTCGGCAGCGTTCATGCTCCAGTCTAAACCCACAACACTGCAGGAAGTATTTTTTATATCAGGCAAAGCAAAGTGCGCATCTTTGGCAAAAATAGTTACGGGCACATGTTTGCTTAGCTCATCACAAATGGCCGACATATATTTTAAAGAAAACTCATTGTGCATTTCGGGAGATAAAACACCGGCCCAAGAATCAAAAATTTGAATCATGTTTGCGCCTGCTTCAATCTGCCCTTTTAAATAATTAATACTGCTTTGCGTAATTTTTTCTAAAGTTTGATGCGCAAGTTTGGGTTGGGTATATAAAAACTTTTTTGCTTTGCTGAATGTTTTGCTTCCGCTGCCTTCTACCATATAGGCAAGTAGGGTCCAGGGTGCGCCGCAAAAACCAATTAATGGAACGCGGTTATCTAATTGTTTTTTAGAAAGACGGATGGCATCGTATACATATTGCAGATTACTTCCGTCGGTAATTTTCAGCGCGTCTACATCCTGTTGGGTAACAATTGTTTTTTCAAAGTGCGGGCCTTTTGCCTCTATCATTTGATAGGGCAGGCCCATTGCTTCGGGAATAACTAAAATATCCGAAAAAATAATTGCCGCATCAACGCCTAAAATATCCACGGGCTGCACGGTAACCTCAGCCGCCATCTCCGGATTTTTTACAAACTCTATAAAATTTTTGGCTTTGGCCCTAACGGCTCTGTACTCGGGTAATATGCGCCCTGCCTGCCGCATGAGCCACACCGGCACACGCTCAACATTTTCTCCTCGGGCAGCTCGTAAAAGCAGGTCGTTTTTTATAATGCTCATTTTGCCCAAAAATAGGCAAAAAGAGGCGGTTTTTGGTGTAAAAGCAAATTTTCTTAACTTGCGCTTAAATTATGGCCGACATGTTTTCAAAAAATACCAAATCTATGTCTTCCGACAGCTCATCGGTTAATCTGGTGGCTAACGGGACTTCTATTACCGGCGACGTAAAATCGAACAGCGATTTGCGTATTGACGGTACTTTACACGGCAGCTTAATCGTTAAAGGCAAACTTGTAATAGGCCCAAGCGGGCGTGTTGAAGGCGAAGTTGAGTGCCAGAACGCAGATGTATCGGGCGAAATAAAAGGAAAAATAAGTGTTTCTGAGCTTTTGATGCTACGCTCGTCAGCCAAAATAAACGGCGATATTTTTACCGGAAAAATTTCTATTGAGCCGGATGCCCAGTTTACAGGAACCTGTAGTATGGGTGGTGTGGTAAAAAATATTCAGCAAACGCATGACAACCAAGGGGCCGGACAAAAAGCTGCGGCCAACCAATAATCCAAACAGTGCATTAAAGTATTCGGGCATGGCCTTTCAAATACTGGCCTGTATTTTATTGGGCTTTTGGGGAGGTATGAAACTGGACGCTTATTTAAAATTCGAAAAAATTCCAATCTTTACTTTGCTCTTTGGCCTTGCCGGAGTGGTAATTGGCATTTACATTTCTATAAAAGATTTCCTGAAAAAGAAATAACAAAAAAAATCCTGCTATAAGCAGGATTTATATTTTATTAAAAATGTTGTTTCTTATTCGTCTATCTGCGCATCACCGGCGTACTGTCCGCCTTTATAAACTTCAATGCGTTTTAGAATTCCGTTTTCGTCGTACATATAGTTTTTACCATCCATTAAACGGTTGTCCTTAAACGTTCCGTCTTTTGTTTTTTGGCGATTCTTATTGTACAAAATATAATATCCGTTTAACACAGTTGGTCCTTTTTGTTTAGGGTCTTGTAAAGTTTCTTCTTTTGTTGGTACAACTTTTTTAGAGTTATCGGCCACAACAGGTTTATCGGAAATTGGTTTTTTAGGCTGAAACTCTTTTATAGAAGCAACGTCTGCCTCGCCATTATTATAGCTAACTGTTTTCTTTAAGCTTCCGTCCGGATGAAATTCGGTAACAACCCCGGCTTCTTTACCATTGTTCCAGCTTCCCTCAATTTGTGGCGTACCATCTTCGTAATAGTATTTTTGTGGGCCCTCGCGTTTACCGGTTGGGTTAAAAGTAAACTCCTGTTGTACGTTTCCGTTTTCGTAGTACAGTTTATAATTGCCTGTCCATTTATTTATTTTCCAAACACCTTCTTCAGATATTTTACCGTTTTCGTGGTACATAATAGCGTAACCATCGGGACGGCCATTTTGAAAGGTGATTTTGTTTTTGGTATTGCCGTTACAGAAATACTCTTTCCAGATGCCGTTTTTACGGTTATCGTTGTATTTGCCTTCTTCTACCTTAGAAGTGGGCTGATAACACGTATTAGGCTTGGTTTTGCCAAAAATGATCCATCTACCCTGCTTTAAACCCTTAAAATCAATGATATTGATGCTGTCCTTACCATTAGAAGGGTCCAGCTCATAAGACTGCGGCTGAGCGTAACCGTAGCTCAACATGAAAATACCAATTATCAGCCTTAAATTAACCTTCATCACCATAATTTTACCAAAAATATAAATTATCTTTTGTAGTTACGAAAACTTTTAGATGTATTTTCCTTTTTGATAGATAAAGGTGCCACATCTATACTATTATACGGATAGGGTTCCTAAAAGGTTTCAATAAAACGCTACTTTTTTTGCTTTAAATTAAGTAACATGTCATTGACCACTCCTTCCAAATCATAAGAAGGGTTCCAGCCCCAATCCTTGCGTGCAAAGTCGTCATTTATGCTTTGGGGCCAGCTATCGGCTATTTGTTGCCTAAAATCGGGCTTGTAAGTGATTGAAAAAGAGGGGATGTGCTTCCTTATTTCGGCACTTATCTGCTCGGGGTTAAAGCTTATGCCGCCCAAATTATAGCTGCTCCGTATTTTAATTTCTTCGGACGGGGCGTGCATTATTTGCAGGGTAGCCTTAATGGCATCCGGCATATACATCATTGGTAAAGCTGTTTTTTCTGATAAAAAACACTCGTAACTACCCTTAGCAATCGCTTCATGAAAAATATGTACCGCATAATCCGTAGTCCCTCCGCCCGGGGCCGATTTATGTCCTATTAAACCGGGATAACGAATACTTCTTACATCTACTCCATACTTATTAAAGTAGTACTCGCACCATCTCTCGCCTGCCTGTTTACTTATACCGTAAACCGTAGAAGGTTCCATAACAGTGTATTGCGGAGTATTTTGACCTGGGGTAGTTGGGCCAAAGACTGCAATAGAGCTGGGCCAGAATACTTTGCTAAGATATTTTTCTTTAGCAAGGTCAAGCACATTAAAAAGCCCTTGCATATTAAGTTGCCAGGCAAACAAAGGGTTTTTTTCGGCAGTAGCTGATAATAGTGCCGCTAAGAGGTAAACCTGCTTTATGCCGTGTTTTTTTACAATATTGAATAAACTTTCGGCGTTTAAAACGTCTAATGTTTCAAAGGGATTGTGTGCAAATGCGTCTGAAGACTTTATATCGGCAGCCACTACGTTACTGGAGCCGTAAATTTTATTAAGTTCTTCTAAAAGCTCAAGGCCAATTTGTCCGCCTGCCCCTATAATTAAAATTTTATCTTCTTTGTTAATGCTCATACAAGAAATCTACGGCTTAAATATACAGGTTTGTTTGAAATATGCTTAAACCATCTATCTATTTTTTATGTCAAAAAATTAGGTACTTTCACTCCCCTGTGAAACGGATTTTACTATTTGCATTTTTACTTTTTGCCGGACGCGCTGCGGCTCAGTATACCATTACCGGAAAAGTTTTTGATGTTATAACCAAAGAACCCGTGCCTTTTGCAAATATTATTTTAAAAGGCACAAACGCAGGGGCTTCTACCGATTTTGACGGTAATTTTACCTTTACTACCGATAAATTATCCGATTCGCTCATAGCCACGTATATTGGGTATAAGCGCGTTTCGATAGCCATAAAAAAAGGGATAAGTCAAAATATAAATATTCCGTTTTTTGCCATTGAGGGCGGCGTTACCTTAACAGAAATTACCGTTAAGGCAGGGGAGAATCCGGCGTTTAGAATTATTCGCGCAGCCATAGCTCATAAAAAAACCAATAATAAAGATCAATTGCTTGCGTATCAATACGAGGTTTATAATAAACTTGAGTTTGATTTAAATAATATTCCAAAAAGATTAAAAGATAATGCCGCGTTTAAGCCTATAAAATTTGTATTTAATAATGTAGACAGCGTAACCTCCTCCGAAAAACCTTCATTACCGCTTTTTATGATTGAAACGCTTTCTGAATTATATTTTAAGAGCAGCCCTAAAGAAAAAAAAGAAATTATAAAGGCCTCGCGCATTTCGGGGGTGCAAAACGCAAGTATATCGCAGGTGATGGGCGATATGTATCAAAACATAAATGTATATGATAACGACCTGATTGTTTTTGGAAAAGATTTTAAATCGCCCCTTGCCGATAATGCAATTTTTAATTATAAATTTTATTTGGAAGACAGTTTATTTATTGAAAACAAATGGTGCTACCACATTCGTTTTAAGCCGCGCCGCCAGCAAGAACTTTGCTTTAGCGGCAATATGTGGATTGCAGACACTACGTTTGGCGCAAAGCGTTTAGAGATGCGTATACCCAACGATGCCAACATTAACTTTATAAATTCGGCCAATGTAATTCAGGAATTTGATTACACAGGAACTGTTTGGATGCTTAAAAAAGACCGTATCGTAATTGATTTTATACCTGACCTAACCGGCTTTGGAAAAGGAAAGTACAAAACCGGAATTTACGGGCGCAAAACAACTTCGTATAAAAACATTATTATAAACAACCCGCGCGATAAGGAATTTTTTAAAGGAGGTGATAATATTATTGTAGAAGACGGAGCAGATAAAAAATCAAACTCGTATTGGGATAGCACGCGTCATGATTCGCTTACGGCGCGAGAAAATAAAATCTATCACATGATAGATACTATCCAGTCGCTGAGGTTTTACAGAAATTGGTCCACGGCATTCTCGGTCATTGTATCCGGATATTTTAACGCAGGTAATTTTGATATCGGGCCTTTTCATAAATTTTATAGTTCGAATGCAGTGGAGGGGCCGCGCTTTAGATTTGGCGGAAGAACAAGCAGTCAGTTTAGCAGATGGCATGAATTGAGTGGATATGTGGCTTATGGTACGATGGATCAAAAATGGAAATACATGGTGGGGTTCCGCGCATTTCTTTCTAAAAAGCCTTCGCGGCAATTGATTGGGATGAATTATAAAAGCGATATGGAAATTTTGGGGCAGAGCCAGAATGGTTTTACCAACGATAACCTTTTTGCTACGTTTTTAAGAAGAGTTTCGCCAAAAAGTTTAACGCGGGTTGACCAAACAACTGTGTGGTACGAGAAAGAATGGTTTCAGGGATTCAGCAATAAAATATCTTTTGTTAGCCGCACGCTTAACGCAGTGGGCGGGGCCAATTATTATTATTTAGATGCAAAGGGCGACTCGGCCATACAGCCGTTTTTACGAACATCAGAACTGCGCATCAGTACGCGTTTTGCCTATCGTGAAAAATTTATTGACGGGGATTTTTCGCGTACTAGTTTGGGAAGCAGAGCTCCAATACTGCAACTTACGTATACACAATCGCTCAAAAATATTTACGAAGGGCAATATAATTACCGCAAGCTTGTATTTAATATAAACGATCGCTTACGTTGGGGCTCTTTATTGGGCTATACAGATTATGTATTGGAAGCGGGGCAAATTTTTGGCACCGTTCCTTACCCGCTTTTAGAGCTGCATGGTGGTAACCAAACTTTTGTTTACGATTACATGGCATACAATATGATGAGCTATTACGAGTTTGCAAGTGATAAATATGCCTCGCTTTGGCTGTTTCATCATTTTGAGGGCTTGCTGTTTAATAAAATACCTTTTCTGCGTAAGCTAAAATGGCGCGAAGTGGTAACGTATAAAGTGTTGTTTGGCGAAGTAAATAAAAATAATAAAGAGCTATTGTTGTTCCCTACTTCTTTACGGACTTTGGATAAGGGGCCTTACCATGAAGTTAGTGCAGGTATAGAAAACATTTTTAAATTTTTTAGAATTGACGCGTTTTGGAGATTATCTTACACTCAGAATATAAAAGTACCGTTTGGCGTTAAAGCCGGATTTCAATTGTCTTTTTAATATGAACACACAGCGCTTTTTTTTGCCACGAAGACGCGAAGGCGCGAAGAAATTTTTACTGAGGGGATGCGATGTATTTAAAACAATCTTTGCGCCTTGGTGCCCCCGCCAGTCTTTGCGTTTTCTTTTTGCTGGCGGGCAGGTTTGTGGTTACATTTGTATTTAATAATGATATTACGCTCCGAAAAAATAACCAAAAAATACCGCAACCGCACCGTTGCAAACGAAGTTAGTATTGAGGTAAAACAGGGCGAGATTGTTGGATTGCTGGGGCCCAATGGTGCCGGTAAAACCACTTCATTTTATATGATTGTGGGAATGATAAAACCCAATAGCGGCAAGATTTTTTTGAATGAAGAAGAAATAACCACTTTGCCAATGTACAAACGTGCGCAAATGGGTATTGGTTATTTGCCGCAGGAGGCATCGGTGTTTAGAAAATTAAGCATTGAAGATAATTTACGCGCCGTTTTGGAGCTTACAAAACTTACCAAAGAAGAGCAGGAAAAAAAACTGGAAGAACTTATTTCTGAATTTAATCTGGCTCACGTACGCAAAAACTTAGGAGATCAACTTTCGGGTGGCGAGCGTAGAAGAACAGAGATTGCCCGATGCCTGGCCACAAACCCTGCTTTTATTTTATTAGACGAACCCTTTGCCGGCGTTGACCCCATTGCGGTAGAAGATATACAAAACGTGGTGCGCAGTTTAAAAAGCAAAAACATAGGTATTTTAATTACCGACCACAACGTACACGAAACCCTTAGCATTACCGACCGCGCCTACTTACTTTTTGAAGGAAGAGTAATAAAACAGGGCAGCGCCGATGATTTAGCCAACGACGAGCAGGTGCGCCGCGTTTACCTTGGGCAGAATTTTGAGTTGAGAAAGTAACAAGCTGCTGTTAATACCTTGTAAAAGTTTGCTTAACTTGATGTGAAATGTTTGTATTTTTGCATCTTAATAGCACTATGGAAGACATTAAAACAAATAACGAAGAAAACCCTAAAAAGAAAATAGGCCTTTTACCCTGGCTGTTTTTAAGTTTATCCTTAGTAGGCAACGGCGTATTGGTATACCTGCTTAACAACGAAAAGCAAATCGTTGTGCAAAAAGAAGAAATTATTAAAACCGTTTATCTTGAGCGCGATAATATTAAAAACGACCTGATTCAACTTAAATCAGATTACGAAAACTTAACTACCAACGATAAAAGACTGCAAGCCGAAATTGATGAGAAAAAACTGCAGATAGAAGAACTTATAAAACAAGCCGAAAAACATAAAGGCGATGCTTATGTAATTGCCAAACTACGTAAAGAAACTGAAACCCTCAGGCAAATTATGCAAGGGTACGTACACACCATCGATTCTTTAGGTACTTTGAATCAAAAACTTGTGGCCGATAAAAAAGAAGTCATTAAAAAACTGGATGACGAAAAAAACAAATTGGATATCGTTAACAAAGAAAAAGAAGAGCTTAAAAAAACCATCAATACTGCCTCTATACTTTCGTGTTATAACGTAACGGCGCAGGGTATTGATGTAAAACGCGGCGGCAAAAAACAAAGCGTTACCAATAAAGCCAAACGCACCGATTTAATTCGCGTAAGCTATACTTTGGGCGAAAATAAACTTACCAAAAGCGGTTCAAAAGATGTGTATGTGCGCATTATGACCCCGGATGGTAAAGAACTGGCTAAAGGGTACGACGATAATTACCGCTTCCGTTTTAACGAATCGTCGGGCTATTACGCGGGCAAAACTGTTATTGACTATGCCAATAAAGAAATAGGCATTACCACCACCTGCGAGGGCAGCACCGGCTTTTTACCGGGCAAATACATTATAGAAATTACCTGCGACGGGGTGGTAATAGGCCAGGGTTCGGTAATGCTTAATTAAGGAAATAAGCTAATGCACTTTTAGTTTCGGTAATCTACCGCTATCATTCTTAAATTTAACTCCTTACTTTAACTTTTTTTCTTACCTTTCCTCTTTCATTTTATGAAGAAGATTTTAATTTCTTTATTGCTGTTATTTTCTTTTGCCTTTTATGCGCAGGATAAAGGCTATCTTGAATTTTCGGGTAAATGTGTAAAGGATAATCTGCTCTTAAAAGGCGCTGTAATTTCTATTTATAAAGGCAGCACAAAAGTAACAGATGTAAGTACGGGCAAAAACGGGAAGTTTCAATTTTTTTTAGATTTTGCGGGTACCGATTACAAAGTGGTATTTACATATCCGGGTTGCCCCGATATGTTTTTAATGATTTACTCGGGCAAAGTAGAAATCAATAAAGAAATTTTTCCGATATATGATATAGACGTAAATTATTTTGAATATGGCAAGCCAACGATTAATTATGCCAATTTTAAAAACCCCTTTACTAAAGTTACTTACGACGGAAAAAAATCTTTTCGCGACGATGAAAACTACGCTACCGATTTTTTAGCTAACCTATACATCGATCCGGAAGCAATTAAAAAACGCGACGAGCAACTGGCGTTTGAAAAACAGAAAAAAGAACTGGAGATAAAAATGAAAATGGATGCCGAAGAAAAACTTCGTGAGCAGCAATTAGCCGATGCGCAAAAAAAATCGCAGGAAGAGGTTGACCGCCTGAAAAAGCAAATGGAAGAAAAGACGCGGCAGGATAAGCAAAGCGAGCCGAAGAACGCAGTAGCCAATAAAGAAAACGATTCTAAAGAATCGATGGTGTCGGAAGAAGTGCAGTTAACGATTGATAAAGAAAAACGAAATATAAAAGAAAAACAAAATAAAGCCGTTAAAGCCGCTTACGAAAACGACTTGTTAAAAATTGTGGCTACCAACGAGCGCAAAACCAAGGAGGCGGAATATGTTAAGAAAAAAGATAACGCTACCTCTAACGAAGTAATAGAAACCTTAAAACGCGAGGCCGAAACAAAAGCTATGAGCGAGCAAGTTATGTTCGACTCTAAAATGCGCAACAAACAAGTTGTGTTTAATCGCGGTATAAAAAACCAAGAAATGGTTACGCTTATAAAGCAAACCGCTTTTAATTCGCGCGATAGGAGTTTACACACCATAAAAAAATTCCCCGAAGCAAAGAGCTATCGTCCGGCGGGCTTAACAGGTATAAGCACCGACATTGAGCGTACTACATTTAAAACAGTGTACACTGTTTCTTTGTCGATAAAAAACGAAAAGACAATTTACCGCAAAGAAAAATTTTCGTGGGGCCTGACCTATTTCTATAAAAACGAAAAAGCCATAACCGAAGCAGAATATCTTAAAGAAGTTTCACCATACAATATACCCTTATGAGGAGAAAAATTTATCTGATACTGTGTAGTTTATTTGCGGCGCTGCTCAACGCCCAAACTACCAGTTTTATAAGCTATGGCATGGAGCAGGGCCTGGTACAAAACCAGGTACAAAGTATTGTGCAGGATAACGAAGGTAATTTATGGGTGGGCACCATAGCAGGACTTTCTAAATACAACGGCACACAATGGTACAACTATACAAAAAATACAAACCTTGCTGAAGATTGGGTTACCTGTTCGTACAAAGATAAAGACGGTAATATTTGGCTGGGCCATTGGGCAGGCGGTGTTACACGTTACAATGCGGCTACACAACAATTAGAAAATTTAAATTTAGAAGAGTACACACGTTTTAAATCGATCCGTGCAATTGTACAAGATGCAACCGGTAAATTTTGGATTGCAACCGAAGGTGCCGGAGTTTTTATTTTTGACGCGGCAACCGAAAAAATGTACGCGGTTTCTACACGCGACGGTTTATCGAGCAGCACGGTTTATGATATTTGCACGGATGATAAGCAAAATATGTGGATGGCTACCGACTCGGGCCTTACCGTATTTAATTTAAACAGCCCTATTTCGCAGCGTTCTTCTTTTGTACGCGTTTCAACCGGGCAGGGCCTGTATAGCAAAAATATTACCGCTGTAAGAGTTACGTCATCCAACTTATTAGTTGTGGGTTCTGCCGATCAGGGCGTGGCTATTATTCCTTTAGCGCAGGGCATAAGCGATTGGGCTGCGTATATCAGAAAAAATCAGGTGGTATTAGGTTCTTCAAGTGGCTTGAAATCAAATTTTATAAAAACTATTTTCGAGGACCATAAAAAAACTTTATGGATAGGAACTATTGGCGGAGGTGTTTCGCAATTTATTACCGATAAAAATATACTTACAGCCGAAGCCATTAAAAATGGTTTTTTTAAAACATACAGCACGCGCCAGGGATTAAATTATTTTAATGTAAACGCCATTTACGAAGACCACGAATTTAATTTATGGATTGGAACCGATTTAGGATTGAATCAATACCGCGGCGATTATATGCAAACTTTTGATGAGGCCGACGATTTGCCTAATAATATCGTTTGGTGTACATATTCCGACAGCGAAAATAATTTGTGGGTAGGAACCAATAACGGCCTTGCTAAATTAGCTTTCAGCTACCAGCGTTTTGGTAAAATAGAAAATCACGACATCACTAAATATTCCGATAAAAACGGCCTGCCTTCTAATGTAATTCTTTCTGCCTTCGAAGATTCGAAAGGAAATATGTGGTTTGGTACTGCCTTTAGCGGTGTGTGTATGCTTGCAAAAGGAACCAATAATTTTAAAACCTACGGCGTAAAAGAGGGGCTAGCCAGCGAAATGGTGTATAGCATTGCCGAGGATAAAAGTGGTAACATGTGGTTTGGCACAAAGGCAGGAGCAGCTAGATTTAATCCTGCTGCGGGAGAGTTTAGGAATTTTACTGAGAGTGACGGGCTTGGCGGAAATCATATTTACAGGATTTTTAAAGACAGTAAAGGTTTGTTATGGATGGGCGCATTGGGTGGAAACCTTTGTATGTACGATGGCAACTCTTTTAAAAAGTTTGATGAAAACGACGGACTTAAGCAAAAATTTATTTTATGTATTAACGAAGATAAAAAAGGAAACATTTGGTTTGGTTGTTACGGAGGGGGTTTATTTAAATACGACGGAAAATATTTTACGAATTACGGAACTAAACAAGGTTTAAAAACCGAGTCGCCTTTTTCTATTTTGGTGGATAACAACAATAACATTTGGATTGGCGATAACCGTGGTATAGATAAGTTTGATACCAAGCTTAATCGTTTTTATCATTATGGAAAAGCAGAAGGTTTTATGGGAGTTGAGTGTAACCCAAACTCGGCTTGTATAGATAAGCAGGGCAATATGTGGTTTGGTACCATTATGGGCGCTGTGCGTTTTAATCCGTCTGAGGAGCTTGCAAATACATTTCCTCCTCTCACAAAAATTTACGGTATTAAAATTCATTTAAAAGATACAGCGTTTCCGGCAGATGGAGTTTTTACATATAACGAAAATAATATCACTTTTAAATTTATTGGAGTTAGCCTTACCAATTCAGAAAAAATAAAATACGAATATACCTTGGATGGTTTTGATAGGGGCTGGGTGCCCGCAAAAGCAATACAAGAAGCTACGTACACTAATCTGCCCCCGGGCGATTACGTTTTTAAAGTGCGTTCTTACAACAACAATGGTGTTTGCAGCGAGTCGGTTTCTTATTCGTTTAAAGTGAAACCACCTTTTTGGCAAACGGCATTATTTTATGTGTTGATGGCCGTGGTGGTTATTTTTGGAATTTTTGTTTTTGATAAAGTGCGTACACGAAATTTAAAAATATTGAACGCGCAACTGGAAGCAAAAGTAGAAGAACGTACTGTGCAGTTGGCTATAAAGAATGAAGAGCTGGCCGAGAAAAATAAAAATATTACAGATTCTATTCGTTATGCCAAACGTATTCAGGATGGAATGTTGCCGCGCGAAGAACATTTCAAAAAAATATTACCTGAGTATTTTATTTTATTTAAGCCCAAAGATATTGTTAGCGGAGATTTTTACTGGATTAAAAAGCACGGAAACAGCACGTATGTTGCAGCGGTAGATTGTACCGGGCATGGAGTGCCGGGCGCCTTTTTAAGTATAGTTGCCAATGATTTATTAAACGAGGCGTTTGAAATAGCAAAAACAAAATCGCCGGCCGATATTTTAAACGAGCTTACCAAGCTTGCAGGCAAAGCACTGCATGCTAAAGTGGATGATATTGAATTGCGCGACGGAATGGACATTGCGCTTTTAAAAATTGATAACAACGGCAATACAGCTGAGTTTGCAGGTGCATATAATTCCTTGTATTTAATCAGGCAAAATAAATTGGTAGAGTACAGCTCGGATAATATTTCTATTGGAAGCGAGGACCATGTAGATAAATTATATACCAATCACTCTTTCACAACCGAAAAAGGCGATATCCTATATTTGTTTAGTGATGGATTTGCGGATCAGTTTGGTGGCGAAAAAGGCAAGAAGTTTAAATACCACCAAATGCAACAGCTGATGGTAAAAAATAATAATAAGAGCCTTGATTTGCAAAAACACCTGTTAGAGCAGGAGTTTGAACACTGGAAAGGCGGCCTTGAGCAGGTTGATGACGTATTGGTGGTTGGTGTTAAATTGTAAAAACACCTAAGTCATCAATCTAGAGTGAGCTTATCACTTTACGAACCTCAGGATTGATGACGTACTTGTTGTAGGGGTAAAACTTTAACATTTTTAACATTTTTTGTATTGTGTGTCTTGTGCGATAGGGTTAACTTTACTATACCAAAATAACACACATGAAAACTTTTATCCTTGCTTTTATCACTCTTTCTGCCTTTAGTGCAATGGCTCAGGATACCATTTTTACCCGCAGTGGCGAAGTGATACCTGCTAAGGTTTATGAAATAACCGCTACCGAAATAAAATACAAAAAGCCTTCTAATCCTGATGGGCCTATGTATACTACTTCCAAAGAAAATGTAACGCTTATCGAATATAAAAACGGCAGCAAGGATGTTTTTCAGCAAACGGCCGATAATACAAACAACAATTCAAATCAGCAAACGTCGCAAAATAATAATACAACATACGGCAATCAGCGCCCGCGCGTAAATGTGGTTATTGCACCTCCTCCAATTGTTATTGGCGGCTGGGGATATAATTATTATCGTCCCTACAGATACCACAGGCACTGGCGCCGCGGTTGCGGGTGGTAAGATTATTTTCTAAAGAAAAGCATACCGCGTTTTGCTATCTTATTCGGGCTATAAAACTTAATCCAATAATAGCTTTTGCGTTGTCAATTTTAGGTAGATAAAAAGGATTAAAGGCAACGGCTTTATTTTTCGGCGGACTTGTTTTTAGCAATCTTAATCCACTTGTTACAATTGCTCCGAGCCCAAAACCTATGTTAATTGTAGCAAGAGTTTTCGTGTCTTTATTTGAATTATTCGCAAGCAGCGCTCCGAAGGTTGCTTGTGTCAGCCCTGAAATAATTCCAAATCCTGCATTGGATTTTGAATTATCGGTTTGGGTAAGTTTAATAATATTGCAAGTAATAAAAGCTGTGTTGATTGCTGAAAAGAAGATAGTGCCCGAAATATTTTCGGCGGAATTATTTGAACCCATTCCCCCCTGAAATAGATTTATGCTTTGCGCATTGCCAAAGGTGATTTTAAACATAATAAAAACAACTACCGTTATTTTTTTCATCTAACTGTCTTATTAGAAATGTAGAAACATTAAAGTATTATTCGAGTAAATGAATTGTAAATCTAATTCCAAAGTCAGTATACTTACCAATGTTTGCATACAGCCCTAAAGATTTACCAATATGCTTGCCGCACCAAAATGCAGTAAATTTTACGGGGAGCGCAGGTTGCCAAATTGATTTCTTTACATACAACGGTTCGTCGTACGTAAAATAATTTGGTTTACTGTAAATGTATTTTACCTGGTATTTAATATACTCCATACGTATCCCGCTCTGTAAAATAAATTTAAATTCATTTTTAGCTTTCTGTAAAACCCGGCCATAGGTTATTTCATAATTTGTTTCTGTATTTATCTCGCCATTTCCTCCATAACACGCGGCAGATTTAAAATTGGTACATACCAAATGATTTATTTCAACCGCCAATAAATGCGTGTCTTTAATCATGGTTTGTATCCCAACCAAAAAACCTACATAATTCATTTTGTTTTTCATTACCGAATAATTACCGCCCAAATAAAGTGACGACGAAGTATTTGGCTTAGACTGTTCTTGCGCAAACATTTTAAATGATAAAACAAAAAGCGCTACTGAAATAATATTTTTCATCAAAAAACAAAGCTAAAAGATACGTTAGTAAGCCATCCGCGTAGGTTGCGGTTATAAGTGTCAGCCAATGGAAGAAAATAATATACCTGACTGTCGATTAAAACATTTTTAGTTTTAATAATCTCTAAGCCCATTCCGGGATTAGCAAACGGAATAGTGATGGCGGTTTTAGAAGTAAAATATAAACTTGCACCTACCTGATAACTCGCATACAAATTAAAAAAGCGATTACTTCCCCTGCCAAAACGCTTGCTGTAAAAATCCTGACCAAAGGCAAGATTAAAAATTTCGCTGTTGGCTTTAGCGGCAAGTGTATCGCTTAAATTATTATTGTTTGCTTTTAGTACGCCTAACGTAAAATAACTTTTACCTTTTGTGAAAAGATATTTTAAAAAAACTCCCTGGTACACAGGATAAGATTTTCCGGCTTTCGGACTTTCGGTAAACAAACAGGAGTATTGCACGCCGGGCATACTTACAAATGAAATGCGCGTGTTGGTAGGGTTTACCTGCTCATCGTTAATATGAATTTTTACACGGTAAAGCGGACTTATTTTCTCCAATTGATTAATTTTTTTCTTCGTCCAGGTAATATCAGTTTCTATATCACGTATTTTTTCCCAATGCTGGTAATATTTTGGCGATTTCACCGAATCCATTTTAATGAGCATAGTTTCGTATTCTTTCTTTTTATTTTCCTGAAAGGCAAGATCAATTTTAGCTGCGTCTAATTTGTCTTCGTTATTGTAAGAGATTAATTGTTTATTGCTTACATAACCCAATCCGGTAGTTAACGAATCAATAAGCCGAATGTCGCCAATAGGAATATTAAATTCGTAATAATGCGAAGTTTTGGTTTCTTCTTGTTTAATTAAGGTATAGTTTTGAAAACGGATAAAGCCTTCAATCTTAGTTTTTCCTGCTTTGTAGTCGGATGAGTAAATGGTATAGTCCTGCTCATTTAAATAAATGTACTCGGTTGATGTGTTGTTTTGCGCCGTAAACACGAAGCTATGTAAGCTTAGTGCGATAAGAGAAATTATTTTTTTCATGTTGTTAGGTTTTAGGTAGGTTTATATTAGGTTAAAAAGTGTATTTGTCTTTAATGCGATAAATGGTGTCTGTAAAGCAGATATTGTGAAATTTGTGAAAGTATAATTCCGGAAATGATTCAACAGGTACCGTGCGTATATATTCTCTGAAATTTGCACTCACCGATTTTAAATAAGAAATAAACTCGTACAGATAAGAGTCGACGCTGTATTTTTCAGGATTAAATCCTTCCGCCAGCTCTATATCAATAATTAATTTTTTACGCGGCCTTTCACTTTTTATTACGCGAATCGAAAAGCTGTTAAGAGCGTCCAATAAATCACTTAATTTCAGCAGGCATTTTTGAATATCCCCCGGCTTAATTTTGTGACCAAAAAATACTAAGGATTGCCTTTTTTGTATAAATTCTTGTGCGCTCATGGTTTTTGTATATGTACTATTTTTTTAGAATTTCGCTTTCATGAATTGTTTTTTTAAAGAACTCTTTGCAGGTGATTGGGTAATGTCATTTTCTTTTAAAGAAAAAATATGTATTGTAAATTGATGCTCAAGTATTCCGCCTTCAGAAACAATAAGTGTTTTGCGGATGTGTGAAGCATCTACACGGATAAACTCGGGCGATGAATCAATAAGTTGCTGAACTTCTTGTGGTGTTACAACGCTTGGCATTTGGGACGTGTCTTTTTCGGATTTAAAAGAAAGCATGATGTCTGTAAGAACAAGTGCAATAAGTACAATAAGGATTGTTCGGGTAAGTGATGTTTTCATAAGGTTTATTTTGTGGGGTTATTAATAAGTAAGGAAGCGGGGGCTGAGTGATTGCAGTCGGCATTAACATGACTGCTTAAAACAACCAGCGTGAAAAACTTGACCGCGGTGCCGGTAAAATTTTTGAATTTATTTTTGTGATTTGATTTAACTGAATTGTTTTTAACAGGCAGGCTGTCAGAAACCGGGGTAAGATTATTTGCTGTGCCGGTATAGTTTGAAGCCTTTACATTGGTTTTGCAAAACAGAAGTACTAACAGAATTGCGAAGAAGAAGATTTTTTTCATTTTGTTTGTTTTGATGCAGCAAACCTACGTCTGCATGAATGGCATATGAAACGGCTTAACGCGGGGTACTTTTGTTTTTTTGCGATGCCTGCAAATTGAGGCGCCCAAAAAATGAGGATTAACATAAAAAGCAGTTTTTGCAACACCTTTTAAGTTTATTTGCGTTTTTTGCAAAAAGTATTACCTTTATTCTCGGATTTCGAAAAAGATTTATGGAGGTACAAGAGATATTTATCAAAAAACTTAAGGAGACCGTTTCTTCAAACGTGTCTTTGTCGGAGGAACTTGCTGATTTGTTGGGTATTAGCTCGGATAGTGCTTACCGCAGGCTGCGTAATGAAACCGAGTTTACTTTAAAGGAAGTATATACAATTGCCAAGCACTTCAACATTTCTGTTGACTCGCTTTTTGCGTTTAATAACGATTTTGTTACCTGTAACTATATTAAACTAACCGACAGCGCCGAAAATTTTGAAAAGTATCTTAGCAGCCTTGCAACTACACTAAGGGATTTAGCTGAAGTAAAGAATCGAAAAATTATTTACGCTTCTGCCGAAATTCCTATTTTTCATTCGTTGGGAACGGACCCCTTGCGCGCGTTTAAACTTTTTTACTGGCAACGGTCGGTTTTAAATGTGCCCGAGTATCAGAATAAAAAATATACGCTGGATATAATTCCAAAAAAATTAGTTGATATTGCCACCGAAATTCATGAGGCTTACAAAAATGTGCCGAGCATAGAAATATGGACCGACAATACCATTTTAACTACGGTAAAGCAAATTGAATTTTATTTTGAGAGCGGCATTTTTAAAGGGAAAGAGGATGCTCTGCTGGTTTTGGAGCATTTACATAAAATGGCCGATTACCTAAGTATTTGTGCCGAAAATCAAAACAAAACAGGAAATAAAAACAAGGAAGAAAATTATCAGTTATATAATAGTGATTTAGTTATCGGAAACAACTGTATTCATATAAGTACCGAGCAGCATAACTCTGCTTATATTTCATTCAACACCCTTAACTCACTTACCACCAGCAATCGTGCTTTTTGCGAAGAGATTGAGCATTGGATGAAAAACTTGATGAGAAAATCTACACTTATAAGTGGTTCGGCAGAGAAACAACGTTTTCGTTTTTTTAATACTATGCGCAGCAATATTAGCGCTTGCGAAGAGCGGATTAAAAATTTTTAATACCCATATTTATTTTTCCAAAGGGCTTTGAGGTAAGCGCGTAATTCATTTTCGCGCGGATTGTTGCCCGGTTTGTAAAGTGCAATTCCTGTTATTTCGTCCGGTAAAAATTCCTGCTCCGCAAAATTGTTTTCAAACGAGTGCGCGTATTTATAGTCTTTGCCGTAATTTAATTCTTTCATCAATTTTGTAGGTGCATTGCGTATGGCCAAAGGCACCGGTAAATTTGGTTTTTCTTTTACTAATTGCTGAGCCGCGCCAATAGCTTCGTAAGCCGCATTACTTTTTGCTGAACAAGCTAAGTAGGTGGCGCATTGCGATAAAATTATTCTCGACTCGGGATAGCCAATAACATTTACTGCCTGAAAACAATTGTTAGCAATAACTAAAGCAGTTGGATTTGCATTGCCGATGTCTTCGCTGGCAAGTATCAATAATCTTCGTGCAATAAATGAAGGATCTTCTCCGCCTTCAATCATTCGTGCTAACCAATATACTGCCGCATTAGGGTCGCTGCCCCGTATAGATTTTATAAATGCCGAAATAATATCGTAGTGCATTTCTCCACCTTTATCGTACAATGCAATATTCTGACTTAAACTTTCCTTACAAACTATGTCTGTAATAATTATTTCATCGGCTTCGTTGCTATTCACAACAATTTCCAGTGCATTTAAAAGTTTACGCGCGTCGCCGCCCGAAATGCGTAAGAGATAATCTGTTTCTTTTAGCGTAATTTTTTTATGTTTCAGATATTCGTCGGTGCTGATGGCTTGTTGCAACAAACTCACCAAATCATTTTTAGAGAGATGTTCGAGTACAAAAACCTGGCAGCGCGATAAAAGGGCTGGAATTACTTCAAAAGAGGGATTTTCGGTGGTAGCGCCAATTAATGTAACAACACCTTTTTCAACCGCGCCAAGTAAAGAATCCTGTTGCGATTTACTAAAACGATGAATTTCGTCAATAAACATAACCGGCTTATTTTGCCCGAAAAAGTGTTGGCTTTGCGCTTTTTCAATTACCTCGCGCACATCCTTAACGCCCGAGTTAACTGCGCTAAGCGTATAGAAAGGCCGCTTCATCATGTTAGATATAATGTTAGCCAGTGTAGTTTTACCTACACCCGGAGGGCCCCAAAATATCATTGAAGGCAGTAAACCCTGCTCAATAGCTTTGCGCAATGGCTTATCCTTGCCAACCAAATGGCTTTGTCCTGTGTACTCGTTTAAGCTTTGCGGCCGCATACGCTCGGCCAGGGGGGTGTTCATATCACGAAAAATGTTGAAAACTAAGTATGGATGCAATTACGTAATAAATTATTTTTGAAAAAAATAAAATTATGAACGCAGTGAAGATTTTAGGAGTAGCCGGGCTGATTGCATGCATGGCATTTACAACGTATAAAGGTGATAAGGACGCTTTGCATAAAAAGAAGTTCAGCGCCATGGCCACCGAAATTAAAGATGGAAAACCTACCAATAAAAAACCGGCCCCGGACGAAATTGAGTTTAAAAACGGAAAAGTGTACAGTTCTTTTGTATGGGAAAAAATGGAATTTCAAGATGTTAAATACAATATCAATAAAGACAGCACGTTTACAGACGAAGGTGAAGAAAAACACTATTTTGAAGTGGAAGCCATAACTACCAACGATAAAAACGAAACCATTAATATGAATTTTATTATTAATGGGTACGATATTGAGTGTACCTATAAGCTTATTAAAAAGGAAGTACTAAAAAAGATGTTTACCAGCACCGGCAAAGAAAAAGTTAAAGCCAAAAAATAAGTGTAAGGATACAGGTTTCTGTACGTCTATATAAGTAAATAGGAGACCATGAAAAATTTAAAGTATAAAGCAGCTCTCGTATTGGTAGCTGCTTTTTTTATGAACGGATGCGCCCAAACCAAAGAAACCAAGACTATGGAAAGTAAAACTATAAATGCCGGAAACGATACCGCAACTTTTGGTGCCGGATGTTTTTGGTGCGTGGAAGCTGTTTTTCAGCAATTAAACGGGGTTATTAAAGTTACTTCGGGCTATACAGGAGGCGAAACAAAAAACCCTACCTACAAAGAAGTTTGCAGCGGCGAAACCGGGCACGCGGAAGTTTGCCAGATTGTGTACGACCCAAAAATAATTTCTTTTAAAGAATTGCTCGAAGCCTTTTGGCAAACCCACGACCCCACAACGTATAACCGACAAGGAAATGATTTGGGTACGCAATACCGCTCGGCTGTTTTTTATCATAACGAAGAGCAGAAGGCTTTGACCGAACAATATAAAAAAGAATTGGATAGAAGTGGAGCCTTTGAAAAACCCATTGTAACGAGCTTAGAACCGTACAAAGTTTTTTATGCGGCCGAAGATTATCATCAAAACTACTACAACTCAAACCAAGACGCGCCCTATTGCAGCTATATGATAAAGCCCAAGATTGATAAATTTAAAAAAGCGTTTAAGGATAAGCTGGCACATTAATTACAACTCCGCCTTCAAAATAAAATCGTCCAGTTGTTTCATCAACACGCTGTTGTTTAGTACCTGATTTTTTGTTTCGGCAATTAAATAATCGCGCGTTTCATCGCTCGAGTAGGCCATATCGGCGCGTTTAGAGTCGTGTATATTAATGCTCATGCGCAGGTATTGTCCGTTCTCTAAAAGTTCATCTGCTTCGTAAGATGTTGCTTGGTTAACGCCTTGCATCATCACATCGCTGATGGGTTTCACCCAATCAAGCGCACCCCAGCTTTCCGGTTTTTTGCGCGTCATATCGGCCGCGTAATGGCCCGTACCTAATGATAAAACGCAAATATCTTCAAAATGTAAATCGGGGCGATTGTAAATCGGGTCTGTATGAAAACGACTCACCTCTACAATAGCCCCAACACTTGGGTTATTCATAAACACGCCGCCATCAATGTATGTTCTTTTTTTGCCCCAGTAATTTCCATCGTATGCAGGCAGGTAAGTTGGCCCGGCAGAAGTTGCGCGGCATACTTCGTATAACTCAATATTACATTCGGGTGCCATAGCAGCTTGTCGTGATTTAAAAAAAACCGCTTCGTTATTAAATACATCGTACGCAGTAATAAAGATGGGTTTGGTACAATTCATAATACGTTTATGATCTACCATATCGCGCAAAACTTTATCCAACCCATCTGCCTTAAAAGTAGGATTCTTCAAGGAAGAAACGCTATTAAAAAAATTTCCGATCCAACCTTTCTTCGGAAAAATTTCTTTTCCTCGCTCTGTATAAATAGTTAAAATCTGCTCGAGGTTGTAAACTGGTTTATTGTTTCCATCGCCCACCGCAAGTGCGCTGCTTATTAAGCCGCCGGTAGATGTTCCTGCAAACAAATCAAACATATCCTGTATGCGTTTGCCCTTCATTCTTCTTTCCAGCTCTTGCAAAATAATAATTGGTATAACGCCGCGAAGCCCGCCGCCGTCGATGCTTAAAATTTTAAATTTTTTTGCCATAGATTATATTTGCACTAAATATATCCAAAAATTTAAATCGAAAAAAGCTTACTTTAAAATAAGCAGGCGATTAGAGTCGAGCTTAATAAAAATAAAAAGTAAAATGGTAAAGCTCCAGAGTGAAGAGCCGCCATAGCTAAAAAAGGGCAAGGGTATTCCAATAACGGGCGCCAACCCTATAGTCATACCAATATTAACTGCCAGATGAAAAAAGAGTACGGATGCCACACCATAGCCGTAAATCCTACTAAAGTCAGAGCGTTGTCGCTCAGCCATTGTTATAATTCGTAAAATTAAAGTAAGTTGTAAAAGTATTACGCCGGTTGTTCCAAAAAATCCCCATTCTTCGCCAACGGTGCAAAAGATAAAATCGGTATCCTGCTCGGGCACAAAATCGTATTTGGTTTGTGTGCCCTGCAAATATCCTTTGCCCCAAAATCCACCTGAGCCTATGGCAATTTTTGCCTGGTTAACATTGTACCCTTCTTTTTTAAGATTTATGTTTCCTCTTCCTAATAAAACATCAATACGTATTTTTTGGTGCGATTCTAGTTTTTCGTAGAGGGTAGATGTGCCCTTGACCATGACGCAGGCCATAATACCTACCACCACCACCAAAAAAATATTTTTTTTGTTGCGACGGATGAAAAGTATAGTCAGCGCGCATAAACTACCGATAATAATAAAAAGGTACGTATTATCTACCAACAGCGCCAGTACAAATAAAACAGCGGCAACAAATCCTACCAATAAAAAATTTACCGATAAGCCTTCGCGGTACAGTGTAAAAATAAATGCGGCAAATACAATCGCCAATCCGGTTTCATCCTGTAATTTTTTTATGATTACTAAGGGGATGCCGATAATTAAAAGTGCGATGAAGGTATTTTTATATTGTCCAAAAAAATTACCAAGGCCCTTGCGATTGTTTTCTTCGCGTAAACTAACGTTACTTAAAAATTTTGCAAGGGCGAGATTAGAGGCAAACTTCATAAACTCGGCGGGCTGAATCCCAAAATCGCCAAAGCGAAACCAGGAGCGGCTGCCCTTTACTTCTCTTCCTAAAAACGGAACTAAAAGACATAACAAAAGAAATATTCCGTAAAATATGTATGCGAAGACTGTAAAGAAATCTGCTTCGGTAACTAAAATTAAAATTGCTAAGAGTGCGCCGCTGCCAATCCAGATAAGTTCTTTGCCGTATTTCTGGCTCATATCGAAAATATTTTTGTGCTCTTCGTTATACACGGCAGCGTAAATATTTCCCCAACCTAAAAGTACAAGAGTAATGTATAATCCCACGGTCAACTTGTCGACGTTTTTAAAAGGATTAAATGTATCTCTGCGGTAGTCCATGGTAACAAAGGTAAACAGCAAAGTGTAGAGTGGGCGAGGGGGAGGAAAAAGTTTTTAGCTGCTTAATCAACAGTGGCCTTAATGGCATTATCAACATGAAACTCGCCGGTGCGTATACGGCGCAGGGCACCAAGGTGCGCGCCGCTGCCAAGCGCAAGCCCAAAATCGCGAGCCAGCGAGCGTATGTAGGTGCCCTTGCTACACACCACCTTAAAATCTATTTCGGGTAGAGCGATGCGGGTAATTTCAAAAAGTTTTATGTCGACCTCTTTGGATTTAACGGCAATTTCTTCCTCGCCACTTCGGGCCAAATCGTAGGCGCGCTTGCCGTTTACTTTAACTGCCGAGAAAACGGGGGGAGTTTGAATTTGTTTGCCGGTAAATTTTTGCGCGGCTTCCAATATTAATTTTTCGGTGATATGTTCAGTGGGAAAAGTAGCATCAACCTCTTGCTCTAAATCGAAACACGGAGTAGTGGAGCCCATTATAAAAGTACCGGTGTACTCTTTTTCCATAGCCTGTATCTGCTCAATGGTTTTTGTTTTTTTGCCTGTGCAGATTATCAGTAAGCCGGTAGCAAGCGGGTCGAGTGTGCCGGCGTGGCCAACTTTAATTTTATCGGGAAAATTTTTGCGAATGGCAATTTTTACTTTGTTCACCACTTCAAACGAAGTTACTTTATAAGGTTTGTCAACCAAAAAAATATCGCCGTCGGTTAAATTAATTTTTTGAATGTGCGGAAAAAACTGGGTATAATCGAGCTTAAAAAAATGCATTAATTTCATTCAATTAATAAGTAAACACTATTCATGAAATAATGCAGCGTTACCGCGCTGCTATTATTTAGTCAGATGCCCTGTCTCACCCCTGCATTACAATACGTTTAGGTTATAACCCAAAAGATAAAGTAAAATAATAATTCCGCCGGCGGCAATGCGGTACCAGCCAAATAATTTAAAGCCGTGCTTGGTTAAAAACCCTATAAAGAATTTTATGGCAATAAGGGCTACTACAAAAGCTACTACATTTCCTAAGGCCAGTAATTTTATTTCTTCGGATGAAGGCATGCCGTGCCCTTTGTAAAAATCCAATAATTTTTTTCCGGTTGCGGCGGTCATCGTTGGTACCGCAAGAAAAAACGAAAACTCAGCCGCAGCTTTGCGCGTCATTTTTTGCGATAAGCCGCCAATAATAGTAGCGCCGCTGCGCGATACCCCGGGTATTAATGCAATGCACTGAAATAACCCCACCTTAAGCGCCTGAAAATAATTCATCTCGTCGGTAGATTTTATTTCTTCTTTGGTAAACCACTTGTCTACAAACAAAAATATAATTCCACCCACAAAAAGTGCAATGCCAACACCTAAGGGATTTTCCAATAAGCTGTCAATATAATCCCCCAATAAAATTCCGCAAATGGCGGCGGGAGTGAAAGCGGTAATTAGTTTGAAGTAAAAGTTAAGCGACTGAAAAAATTTCTTGAAATACATTACTACTACGGCAGCGATTGCACCAAGCTGAATGCAAACGGTAAATAGTTTTACAAAATCGGTTGAAGTAATTCCCATCAGCCCCGAAGTAATAATCATGTGCCCGGTGCTTGAAACAGGCAAAAACTCGGTAAGGCCTTCTACAATGGCCAGTATTATTGCTTCGGCAAAATTCATGAATTATTCTTCGGCTTTTTTAGTTTTGCGCATAATGGCTACCAAAATAATGGCAAATCCGGCAAGGCAAACTAAGGGAGCAACTGTAATGCGACGTGCGCTAAAAATTTCGGGATTAAAAACGTTGGGGTCTTCGCTGCCGCCACCCATCATTAGCAGATATCCGATAAAAATTAAAATAACTCCGGCAAGGAGTATTTTATAATTTGCTTTGTCAATTCCAAAACCCTTGTTATCAGTACTCATGTAAAAATTTTAGCAAATATAAGAAAAGGGAGACACTAATTGCAGGAATTAACAGGATTTAAGAATGAATTTGAGCTAAAAATGGAGGTCTTCTGCCTTAAGTCTAAGGTATTTCCTTACCGAAAGTGCCGAACTAAGCCCCGAAATTAAAATGCCCACAATAATAGTGGCTAAAAACAAAATCACCAGGTAATTGGGGTTTTGTACCACCAGCAACTCAGGTATAAAGCGGTTGGCCAACACAATAAAAATAACCACTAAAATATCTGCAATAATGCCCGAGATAACTCCGTTTATAATTCCTTTTACAATAAATGGTTTTCTTATAAAACCTTGTGTTGCGCCAACTAAATACATGGTGCGGAGTAAAAATCTTTTTGCGTAAATTGATAAACGAATGGTGTTATTTATAAGTGCCACCGCAATTACAATAAGCAGTAAAGAGAAAAATAAAATAATGGCGCTAATTTTTTTTGTGTTTTTGTTGAGATTATCAATTAATACTTTTTGATAAACCACTTCGCGCACACTTTTATCGGATGCAATTTCTTTTTCTATCCAGCCAATACTATCGGGGTTGGCATAGTCGGCTTTTAAATTTATGTTTATGGCCGAAGGCAGGGGATTGAATCCTAAAAAAGCAACAAAGTCATCGCCGGTTCTTTCTTTCATTTCGGCAGCAGCCTCATCTTTAGATTTAAAGGTGGCAAGCTTAGTGTAATTGGCTTTATCAATAATTCCTTTGAGCCTGTCGGCATCGGGTTGTTTGGCTTCTTCTTTTAAATAAACCTGCACGGCCACATTTTCTTTTACATGGTTTACCAATGAGCGGGCGTTTACAAAAATCCAGCCCACAAGGCCCAATAAAAAAAGCACCAGCGATAAACTGATGATTACAGTTGCTGAAGAAGTTTTTAATTTGCTTTGAAGAGGTTTAGAAGCCATACATTGCTAAAGTACTAAGAGGGCTTGTAGGTTTGTGAATATCAAAGCCAAGTAACTAACATGTTGGTGTTAGAAGCGGGCATTCGGTAGTCGGTTCCTAAATTGATTTAAATCTATTTTAGAAGAAAAGATCATGGAATATGCCAAAAAATGCTATATTTTTGCAAGCTCAAATAAAAAAAATGAAAAAACTACTCACTCTCTTTCTTTTTACCCTCTCTTTATGCGGATATGCCCAGGCCGGTAAAAACGACGTACTTACTTATACCACAACCTATTACTCTTTTAAAATAGAAGACGTGAGCGATCAAAATAAACTAAACGAATGTACAGAAGCCGTTAAACAGATAAACAGTGTTACCGAAGCAAAAGTAAAATATAAGCCCGAGTTGAAAATTGCTGAACTGATTGTTGTAGTAACCGAAAAAAACAAAAGCAGTGAAGGCGAAGAGGGGTTTTCTCCTTTGGACATCAAAAAAACCATTCTCCGTTTTGGCTTAAACCCGGCGGGCTTCATTATTCAGAACGAGCAAACTAAATAGTACTATGAAAAAACTTTTATTTTTAAATTTACTTTTTACTTCTTTTTTTGGTTTTTCACAAAGCGATAATTGCGCGGGTGCCACGTCTCTATCGGTAAACGCGGGGTGCGTAAGCACCGCGGGTACAAGTGCCGGTGCAACGCAAAGTATTCCCGGCTGCTCGGGTAATGCTGACGACGATGTTTGGTATAAATTTACGGCTACTGCCGCCTCGCAAGTGGTTAAAGTAACATCCTCTGTTTCTTTTGATGCAGTGGTTCAATTATTTTCGGGCACATGCGGTACATTAAACAGTTTGTATTGCCAGGATAATAATTTAGCCGGCCAAGCCGAAACAATTTACGCAACCGGACTTACGAGTGGTAATACTTATTTCCTTCGTGTTTACCATTATGGAACCGGCTCGGCTTCTTCTACATTTACAATTTGTATTACCACAGCGCCTCCTCCTCCGGCTAACAATAGTTGTTTTTCTCCAACTGCTATTGCTGTTAATGCTTCATGCGTTAATACGGCCGGCACAACATACGGCGCTACGCAATCATATACATCTTCTTGCGGCGGTTCAACCGACGACGATGTCTGGTACACTTTTGTGGCTAATAATGCGCAGCAGATTGTAACCGCTACTCCATCGGCAAACATGGATGTTGTTATAGAAGTGCTTTCGGGAACATGCGGTGCATTTACTTCTTTGTATTGCATGGATAATAATATTACAGGTGGTGTAGAAAGTGTAACCGCAGTTGGTTTAACACCGGGGCAAACGTATTACGTGCGCATTTATGATTATTACGGCGGCAATGGTGGTTATCCGTTTCAAATTTGTATTTCAGGAACATCAACTACCGGAGATGATCCCTGCAACGCGTATCAATTGCCAGTTGTTTCGTCTGACTGTAACTATTTGCAATTCTCTACAACAAGCGCATCGGCAAGTATGGGCGCGCCAACGCCTGCAAGTTGCGGAGGAAGTTCTCCTTTTCAAGGAGGTTTTTCTGCTTCTACAAAAGATGTTTGGTTTAAAGTTACCGTGCCTGCCAGCGGAAGTTTATATATTACTCCGCAACCAAACCTTGGCGTAGGAGCCATCACAGATGGAGTTTTAGCACTTTACTCGGGAGCATGCGGAGCGCTTACGCAAATTGCGTGTAACGACGATCACAATTATCCCGGCAGCGCAAACGATCTTTTACCTTACTTAGCGGCAACCGGATTAACTCCGGGCACAAGTGTTTTTATTCGTTTTTGGGGATACGGAAGTTCCAGCGGAACATTTGGCTTATGCGTTTCATCACCAACTAACGATGCTTGCGCAAACGCACTTAATATTTGCGACCTCAACGGATACAGTGCATCAACAAGCGCGGCTTACACTCCCGATCGTCCATGCAATATGCGAGGCGATAACGAAGATTTATTGGGAAATGATTTGCCGGACGGCACAAGTGTGGCAGGAGGTTCCTATCCTGCCGGTATATTTGGATTGGGTGGAACATGGGGAACAGGACAGCCAGGTACCGGAATTTACGATGTAGACATAAATAATAATTCATGGATAAAATTTACTGCATCCGCAACATCCGCAACATTCAGCGTATCGGTTGGAAATTGCTGGGTTGGAAATTATCCGTCGGGCGGAATACAGATGCAAATTTTTTCGGGAAGCAATTGCTGCAACTTTGTTCCCGTTTCAGATTTCAAAGAAAGCTCAACCGGATTTACTTTAACTGCCAATGGATTAGTATCAGGCCAATCGTATTATTTAATGGTTGATGGATTTGCAGGAGATATTTGTAATTATACTATCAAAGCAAACTCGGGAGTTTTATTTCCCGGAATTACTGCAGCGCCGTCTAGCGTTTGCTATGGTGATAGCACAACTTTAACCGGCCCCAACGGTGCAAGCAGCTACCAATGGAGTCCGGGCGGACAAACTACACAGGTAATAACCGTTGCCCCACCAAGTACAATGACTTATACTTGTGTGGTAGGAGGAGTTTGCGGATACAAACAAACTTTAACTAAAACAGTAACAGTTA
The DNA here is from genome assembly GCA_038214655.1 of Bacteroidia bacterium. Lineage (GTDB taxonomy): Bacteria > Bacteroidota > Bacteroidia > B-17B0 > Aurantibacillaceae > PALSA-968. The sequence goes on from JBBQRR010000001.1 coordinate 176,361, forward strand.
ATCCAAAACCAAGTGTTTTAATTAACGGCTCGGCAAATTCTTCTTTCAGTGTATGTACACAATCAACCACAACACTTAGTGCAAGTGGCGCAACAAATTATTCCTGGTCAAACGGTGCAAGCACGGCAACAATTTCTGTTAACGCGCCTCCCGCTAACAGCACTGCAGTTTATACCGTTACCGGAACAGACGTAAACGGATGCGTGAACACGGCAACTATAACCGTTAATGGTTTGCCTTTGCCTACTTTTACACTTAGCAATAATAATCCAAGCGTTTGTTTTAATCAAACAGTTACTATAACAGCAAATCCCGCTGCATTAACTTATACATGGAGCACAGGGGCAAGCGGGCAAACAATAAATGTTTCTCCGGCTTCTAACACTTCTTATACAGTAATTGGAACCGATAATAACGGATGCAAAAGTAGTTCTGTTGCAAACGTAACTGTGTTGCAGCTTCCAACTATTGCAGTTAATAGCGCAACAATTTGCGCAGGGCAAGGCACAACTTTAACTGCGCAAGGCGGAACAAGTTATTCGTGGAGCAATTCGCAAAGCGGAACAAGTATTTCGGTTACACCTCCTTCATCAACTTCTTATACCGTTACCGGAACAGGTGCAAATACTTGTACAAATTCGGCAGTGGCTAATGTTGTTGTAAATGCATTACCAAATGTTACTGCAACGTCAACCGTAATTTGTAATGGGCAAAGCACACAAATTAATGCGGGCGGTGCTAATACCTATACCTGGAGCAATTCGCAAAGCGGGCCAAGTATTTCTGTAAATCCGGGCACTACAACTTCGTATACTGTAACCGGTATTGATGGAAATAATTGCATCGCAAGCGCAGTTGCAACTGTAACCGTTAATCCGGTTCCTGTTTTAACTTCTACTCCAACGGTTTCGCCAAGTAATTGCGGACAATCAACAGGCGGCGTTACAGGAGTTTCTGTTACAGGCTCGGGTTCTTTATCTTATACCTGGACAAATTCTTCGAATACAGTAGTAGGGAATTCGCCTAATTTGAACGGTCAACCATCGGGCACATACAATCTCAATGTTACCGATCAAAACGGATGTAATTCTGTTTTTGGTCCGTACTCAATTACAAATCCCGGTGCGCCACCCGCGCCAACAGTGTCTGCAAATGACACAACGGTTTGCGTTGGACAAAGTATTACACTTACTGCAACGAGTAGCATAGGCGGTGCAACTTTTACATGGACAGGTCCCGGCCTTACTTCAACAAGTGCAACAGTAACTTTAAATCCTGCGCAGGTAAATCAATCGGGAACGTATGCGGTAACAGCAACTTCAAGTGGTTGCACAGGGCCTGCAACGCTTATTAACGTAAGTGTTTTTGCATTGCCAATTGTAAATGCATCAAGTCAATCGAGTCCTTATTGCTCCGGCACAAGTATTGTTTTGTCGGGTTCGGGCGGAGGAAATTATAGTTGGAGTGGTCCGGGAAGTTTTTCTTCCTCGCAACAAAATCCAAGCATTCCAAATTCTACAACGGCAAATAGCGGAACTTATACACTTACGGTTACTGATGTAAACGGTTGCGTAAGTAATGATACGGCAAATGTTTTTGTGAATCAAACACCGAGTATTACCAGTGTAACTGCCAATAACCCGGTTATTTGTGCCGGACAAAGTATTCAGTTAAATGCAAATGCCAATCCTTCTGGAAGCAGTTATTCGTGGAGCGGGCCCAATGGTTTTTCATCAGCTTCGCAAAATGTAACTATTACAAATTCGAGTGTTGTGCAGGGCGGAGTTTATTCGGTTACGGCAAGTTTAAACGGATGCAGCAGTGCAACGGCTACCGTGTTGGTTACAGTTAATCCTAATCCTACCGCGGTTGCTGTATTGAGTAATTCGGTTGCGTGCTCGGGAACAAATGTATCTGTTAACGGTGGAGGTGGAGGAATATATACATGGACCGGCCCCGGAAGTTTTTCTTCTAATCAGCAAAATATTTCTTTAAATAATATAGGTGTTTCTTCAAGTGGAACGTATACGTTAGTTGTGAGTAATGGATTTAATTGTAAAGATTCTACAACAGTTTCTTTAACTGTAAATCAAACACCTGCTGTTACTAATATTTCTGCTAACAATGTTTGCGAAGGACAAAGTATTCAGTTAAATTCAAATGCTACACCGGCTAATTCAACTTATAGTTGGAACGGCCCAGGCGGATTTTCGTCAACACAACAAAACAACACGATACCAAATGCAACTTTAACTCAGAGCGGAATTTATGTTGTTACGGCAAGTTTAAACGGCTGTACCAGCCCAAGTGCAACAGTTGCGGTTACGGTTAATCCAAACCCTAATGCGGTTGCTGTAATCAGTAATACACTTGCCTGTTCGGGATCAAACGTAACACTTAGTGGCGGCGGCGGCGGAAGTTATAATTGGAGCGGGCCCGGAGGATTTTCATCTTCGCAACAAAATGCTGCAATCAACAATGCAGGTGTATCGGCAAGTGGAACCTATTCTTTAATTGTAAGTAATAATTTTAATTGTTCGGATACAGCCACCGTTTCTTTAACCGTTAATCAAACTCCTTCACCGGCTGTTACTGCGGGTGCTTCAACTTGTACCGGAGATTCGTTAGTACTTACTGCAAATGGCAGCGGAACTATTAACTGGTATTCAGACGCAGCCTTAACCAATTTGGTTTTAGCTAATAGCCCAACCTATACGCCAAGCATTAGCGGAACAAGTACTTATTACGTAACGGTAACTTCAAACGGTTGTTCAAGTGCTACTGCTTCGGTAACCGCAAATAATTATAATGTGCAAACGGGTGCAAGCGCTGATACATATAGCGGTTACGCGCCTTTGCTGGTAAACTTCAGTAGTGTAGTTGCAGGCGTTACTAATCCTAATTATAGCTGGACCTTTGGCGACAGTAATACTTCGGGTATGGCAAATCCAAGCAATACCTATAATAATGGTGGCACCTATACAGTTACTTTATTTGTTACGGATAATGTTAGCGGATGTATTGATACTGTTAAATTACTGATAGATGTAAAAGACGAAATGGTAGTCATCATTCCTAATATATTTTCGCCTAATGCGGATAATATCAATGACGCTTTTTTCCTAACAATTAAAGGGGCAAAATCGGCTGAAGGAATTATTTTTAACAGATGGGGCCAATTGGTTTACAGTTGGGATGCATTAAATTCGGCCTGGGACGGAAAAATGAATAATGGAAATAGTGCTACCGACGGAACTTATTTTTATATCATTAAAGTTACTTCGCGCAAAGGTGTAACAAAAGAATATACCGGACCGCTTACTTTGGTTAGGTAATTATTTTCTTTCGTAAACTAATTCCCCGTTGAGGTAGGTAAACCAAACTTTGGTTTTTAAAACTTCGCTTTCATCGCATTTCATAATGTCGGTGTCGAGCAAAATAAAATCGGCAAATTTACCCGGCTCAAGACTGCCTTTTTCTTTTTCTTCAAAGTTTGCGTAAGCTGCCCAAAGGGTCATGCCCTTAATTGTTTCTTCGCGTGTTAATGCGTTCTCTATTTGAAATCCGCCTTCCGGAAAACCTTTTGCATCTTTTCTGAAAACTGCCGCGTAAAAAGTTTTAAAGGGAGAAATATCTTCCACCGGAAAATCTGTTCCTAATGCAACAATGCCGGCGGCCTTTAATAAATCTTTGTAAGCGTAAGCATATTTTATTCTTTCTTTTCCCAAACGTTGTTCGGCCCAATACATATCGCTGGTGGCGTGCGTGGGTTGGATTGAAGGGATTACTCCCGCATGAAAACCGCCTTCATCAGTATAATTTACAAATCCAAAATTTGGAATTGAATCTGTTACTTGGCAATGCTCTATTCTCCAACGTCTATCAAATCCATTAAGTTCTAAGGATTTACTTCGCATATCGGGGTTTCGCTCAAGTAAAGAATAATAAGTGTTAAAAATCATTCGGTAAGCCGAATCTCCAATGCAATGTGTATTCATTTGGAAACCTTTTTCAACCATAATTTTTGCGTACTCAGTAAAATGTTTTGGACTACTTAGCAAAAAACCCTTCCATCCTTTTTTGTCTTCATAATCCTGTAGCAAACACGCCCCACGCGAACCCAAGGCACCATCTGCATAAAATTTAAACGAGCGCACGTTTAGCCTTTCTGTTTTATACGGCCCGGTTTTTAAGTAATGCGCATAATTTATAGGGTTATCGCTAAGCATAGCGTAAATGCGCATTTTTAATTTTTCTATCTTTTGTAATTCGTCAATTTCATCAATATCGCTCTTCATCAAACCTGCATCATCAATTGTTGTTAAGCCAACTTCAAAACAATTTTTTTGTGCGGCTAAAAGCGCCTGCTGTATTTGTTCTTTGGCCGGAGGCGGAATTACTTTTGTTACAAGGTCAACGGCGTTGTCAATTAAAATCCCGGTAAGTACATAAGAAATTATTTTACCGCCTCTAAATTTATCGTAAGGCCTCGGCACTACAAGAATTTCACCTCCTTCAATTTTTGTATTTTCGTCAATGCCCGCTAATTTTAAGGCAAAACTATTTGCTAGCGCAGCATGCCCGTCAATTCTTTTTAATAAAACCGGCGTATTCGGAAAAAGTGAATCCAGTTTTTCCTTAGTTGGATATTCTTTAACACCCCAATCATTTTGGTCCCAGCCGCGGCCAATGGTCCAAATTACTTGGTTTGTATTTTTGTCAAGCAAGAGCGAATTTTTAGAATTAAAATCAGTTATCCTTTCTAAAACTTCATCAAAGGATTTTGTGCCCACTAAATCTACTTGCTGTAAGCCTAATCCGTAACCTAAAAAATGGCAATGCGCATCTATAAAGCCGGGTAAAATTGTTTTGCCTCCTGCATTGATTAAGGTAGAGCTGTTGTATTTTGTTTTTATTTCTGCGTCGGTACCGGTAGCTAAAATTTTACCACCGCTAATGGCCATACTTTGTTTTACGGAGAAAGAAGAATCAACGGTATAGATATTTGCGTTGTAAACAATTAAATCTACCCACTCTTGTTTTTTGCCGCACGAAAATAAAATTAGCAGCGATGAAGCAATTAATAGTATTGTAAATGCCTGCCTTAGGGATGCTGTCCCGCAACATGCGGGATTGAAGCTCTTTTTTGCTTTTAAAAATAAATTAGAATGAATAACTTGACTAAAGAAATGTTGCATCAGGATTTTAAAGCGGTTGTTGCAAAAAAAACGAATGCGGGTGCGCCCGGTTGTTGCACACCGCGTGGGAACGTCCCAAAAAAAAGAATTATTCATCTGGCTAAAGTATGAAAAAACCTAAATGTAAGTACAAAATTATTTTTTACGCATTACCAGCTGTAGGGGCACGCCAGTATAGTCAAAGTGCTCGCGCATTTTATTTTCTAAAAAGCGGTTGTAGTTTTCGTACACGTACTGGGGCATGTTGCAAAAAAAGATAAACATAGGTATACCTTTCATTTGCGTAACGAATTTTATTTTTACGTGTTTCCCTTTAATAGCAGGCGGCGGATACGTCTCTACCAGTGGAAGGAAAAAATCGTTAAGCGCTCGGGTAGAAATTTTTTGTTTGCGGCGCACTGCCACTTCTAATGCAACTTCAACGGCTTTTAAAACACGTTGCTTTTCGTGCACCGATACAAACAAAATGGGCACGTCCTTAAACGGAGCAAGGCGCTCGCGTATTTTATCTTCGTATTCTTTTGCGCTCTGCGTAGTTTTTTCAATCAAATCCCATTTGTTTACTACAAACACAACGCCCTTATGATTTTTTATGGCTAATTCAAAAATAGCAAGGTCCTGTGCTTCTAATCCGAGCTCAGCATCCAGCATCAGCATTACTACATCACAACTTTCAATTGCTTTTATAGAGCGCATTACGCTGTAAAATTCTAAATCTTCGTGCACGCGTGCTTTGCGGCGAATACCCGCAGTATCTATCAGCCAAAAATCGTGGCCAAATGCTTTGTAGCGTGTGTGTATGGTATCGCGCGTGGTGCCTGCAACGGGTGTAACAATATTTCTTTCTACGCCAAGTAAAGCGTTTGTTAAAGAAGATTTACCAACGTTGGGCCTTCCTACAATAGCAATTTTAGGAATATCTTCTTCTTCGATTACTTCTTCGGGTTCAAGCGCTTTTACAACTTCATCCAATAAATCTCCCGTGCCTGAGCCGCTTATTGCAGAGATGGCATGTACATCACCTAAACCTAATTCGTAAAAATCGGCGGCATAAGCAGTGTATTGTGCGTTATCGGCTTTGTTAGCTATTAAAAAAACTTTTTTTCCGCTTTTACGCACGATGGTGGCTACGTCTTTATCAAAACGGGTCACGCCTTCGTGTGTATCAACCACAAACATTAGCATAGTAGCTTCGTCGATGGCAATTTGTACTTGTTTGCGAATTTCTTTTTCAAAAACATCATCGCTGCCGGTAATATAACCGCCGGTATCAATAATGCTGAACTCGCGTCCGTTCCATTCGGCCTTGCCATAGTGGCGATCGCGCGTAACCCCCGAAATGGCATCCACAATGGCCTGCCTGCTTTCCGTTAAGCGGTTAAAGATGGTAGATTTACCTACGTTGGGGCGGCCTATGATGGCTATAAGGTTAGACACGGTGTTTTAAAATTGGGATGCAAAGATACGCTTTGTTTTGGATTGGGGAATTGCCGGTTTTAAGGCAGTTTAATTGGTTACCGGCACAATTTCGTGCGGAAAGCTGATGCCTGATAAAAATTCTTCGGCATCCGCCATGCTGTCTTCATCGCCATCTTCATACTCCCAGCGCACAAAAATAACTTTGCCGCTTATAAAATGGAGCTCCAGCCTTTTGTATAAAAGAAAAAACTGTCGGGCCGAACTTGTGTTGTAGTAATACAGTCTGAAAAGAAAATGAAGTTTATTGTTTGTTTTTAAGTATTCTTCTATCCATTTATTTATCGGAGTAAAAACATCTTCCACATTTTCCGGAATCATTCTTCCCTCTATCTTAAGTTCGCAGGTTTCAGAGTCAAAAGTTACTCTGGGAGTTAAATCTGTTTCTTTAATATTTAGGGCTTCCATCTTTTAAAATTCACAATTTTTAGGGGTGCGTGCAAAAGCAATAATATCTCGGATGTTAGTCATGCCAGTTACAAATAAAACCAAACGCTCAAAGCCAAGTCCAAAACCTGCGTGCTGACAAGCGCCAAATTTTCGGGTATCTAGGTACCATTTCATTTCTTCGGTTGGTATATGCATTTCATTCATGCGTTGCACCAATTTATCATAACGCTCTTCACGCTGCGAGCCGCCGATAATTTCTCCGATGCCCGGAAACAAAACGTCCATCGCACGAACAGTTTTATCATCATCGTTCTGACGCATGTAAAACGCTTTTATTTCTTTGGGATAATCGGTAAGTATAACTGGTTTCTTAAAATGTTTTTCTACCAGATAACGCTCGTGCTCACTTTGTAAATCGGCACCCCACTTATCAATAAGATAAGTAAATTTTTTCTTTTTGTTGTGATTGCTCTCGCGCAAAATTTCGATTGCTTGTGTATAGGTAACGCGCTCAAAATCATTTTCTACGCAAAATTTTAGTTTGTCAAGCAAATTCATTTCAGAACGATCTTGCACCGGTTTTTGTTTTTCCTCTTCTTCCAAACGTTGCTTTAAAAATTCTAAATCATCCGCACAGGTATCAAGCGCTTCTTTAATTACATATTGCAACATTTCCTGGGCAAGATCCATGTTGTCGTTCAAATCGTAAAAAGCCATTTCGGGTTCTATCATCCAAAATTCGGCAAGGTGACGCGTGGTGTTTGAATTTTCTGCACGGAACGTAGGGCCAAAAGTATAAATCTCGCTCAATGCCATGGCAGCCAATTCGCCTTCTAATTGCCCGGATACTGTAAGGTTTGTACTCTTGCCAAAAAAATCCTGGCTAAAATCAATTTCTCCGCTTTCGGTTTTAGGCGGATTTTTTAAATCTAATGTAGTAACTCTAAACATTTGTCCCGCCCCTTCGGCATCACTTGCAGTAATGATGGGCGTGTGTATACAGGCAAAACCTTTTTCCTGAAAAAATTTATGCACCGCGTACGACAAAACGTTTCTTACCCGAAAAACGGCGCTGAATGTGCTAGTACGAAAACGCAGATGCGCAATCTCGCGCAAAAACTCGAGGCTGTGTTTTTTTGGTTGCAAGGGATATTGTTCCGCATCACTGTCACCCAAAATTTCTACTGCACTTGCTTTCAGTTCGTATTTTTGTCCTTTACCTAATGAGGGAATAATATTTCCAACCGCGCTGATGCAGGCGCCGGTAGTAATTCTTTTTAAAATTTCGGGCGCCGTATTTTCAAAATCTACAACCACTTGTAAATTATGTATGGTTGAGCCATCGTTAAGCGCAATAAACTGGTTGTTGCGAAAAGTGCGCACCCAGCCTTTAACACATGCTTGATAAGTGTCTTTTTCGGAAGAGAGAATTTCTTTTATCTTGGTTCTTTTCATAGAATGGCAAAAGTACGATTTTTACTGCAAAGACGCTAAGGCGCAAAGATTTCTTTGGTTGAAATAAGTATAAAGAACGCAAAGTAATTTAAGCCGGCACAATGTATTTTATCTTCGTTAAGTCCAAAATGCGGCTCGTTCTTTCTCTGGTGCTCTTGCAAAGCGCTTCGTTCTCACTTAAGGGTTGCCCCATGGTAGGAATCATTTGCTTTAATTTAGTTTGCCATGCTTCTGTTTTCATTCTTTCTTTAAAGCAACGCCCCAAAACTTCGAGCATAACCGAAACCGAAACCGATGCCCCTGGCGATGCGCCCAATAAAGCAGCAATACTACCATCGGCAGCGTTTACTATTTCGGTACCGAATTCGAGTATGCCACCTTCTTCATGGTCTTTTTTAATTATCTGCACACGTTGCCCGGCCTCTTCTAAAACCCAATCTTCTAATTTAGCTGTGGGCACAAATTTTTTCAATGCTTCCAGTCTGTCTTCGGGCGATTGCCGCACCTGATCAATTAAATATTTTGTGAGCGGAATATTATGCAAACCTGCCGACACAATCGGAATTAAATTATCCAATTGCAACGAAGAAGGTAAATCCATATACGAGCCGTGCTTTAAAAATTTGGTTGAGAATCCTGCGTAGGGGCCAAACAATAATGCTTTTTTTCCATTGATAATTCGGGTATCTAAATGCGGTACCGACATAGGCGGCGCTCCACCTTCTGCTTTGCCGTAAACTTTGGCGGCGTGTTTTTTAATTACTTCTTCATTTTTACAAACCAGCCATTGGCCGCTAACCGGAAAACCACCAAAGCCGTCTCCTTCCGGAATTTCTGCTTTTTCTAAAAGCGGTAAAGAGCCTCCTCCGGCGCCAATGAAAACAAAATGTGCTTCGTGTGTTTTCTTTTCGTGTTTTATTAAATCTTTTGCTTCCAGTTCCCAGGTACCACTGTCTTTCTTTTCTAAAAAAACAACTTCATGATTCATATTTAAAGTTACTCCCGGCAGTGAAGCAAGGTGTTTAAAAATGCGGCGGGTCAGTTCTCCAAAATTCATATCAGTACCCAAATCCATTTTTGTAGCGGCAAGTTTTTGTTTCTCGTCGCGATTTTCCATCATCATCGGAAACCATTCCGTCATTTGCTTTTTATCTTCGGTATAAACCATGTCTTTAAAAAGCGCACTTTTTGTAAGCTTATCAAAACGTTTTTTTAGATAAGCAACGTCATCTCCCCAAACAAAACTTAGGTGCGGAATTGAATTGATAAACGTATGTGGATCCGAAATATATTTTTGTTCTACCAAATACGACCAGAATTGTTTTGATACTTCAAACTGTTCGGCAATTTTTAATGCCTTGCTTATATCCACTTTGCCATCGTGCTGCGGCGTATAATTTAATTCGCAAAACGCCGAGTGGCCCGTGCCGGCGTTGTTCCATGCATCCGAACTTTCTGCTGCAATGGTATCTAATCGCTCGTAAATTTCAATCTTCAAATCGGGTTGTAATTCTTTTAAAAAAAATCCGAGCGTGGCGCTCATGATGCCGGTGCCTATTAAAACTACGTCCGGATGTGTTTCTGCTTTGTGGTGAATGTGAAATAAGTGTGACATGCGTGTTGTTTTTTAATTTTTTGGTTTTCTGAGTATGGTAACTTTCATGTGTATATCAAAATCGGGCCGGTCATTTTTATCAGTGCCCACTTTAGCAATGGTATCTACAACATCCATTCCGTAAATTACTTCGCCGTACACGGTGTAATTATTATCCAGATGCGGAGTGCCGCCAATTTTTTTGTACATCTTTATTTGTTCGGCCGAATACGTGTAATGTGGTTTTTTAGTATAAGAAGGAGTGATCAATGAATCCAAAAGTTTTTCTGTCAGCATCAAACTGTCGTTCTTTTTTTCTTTTTTGTTGACTTCGTAATTTTTTTTCATCAATGCATTTATGGGTAAATTTAAAATACTGTCTTTTAGTTGATTTCTTAAAGGTTTATTAATCCGGTATTCGTAAAGCCTGATGTCTTTATCGCTTAGCGGGCCTTTGCCCATGGTAATGTAAAACTGACAAGCGGAAGATTTTTTTAGCGGATTTTTATCATCGCTTTCTCTTGCTGCTGCCAACATACCGCGTTTATGAAAAATGTCTTTATTAATTTCGGGCATTATCCATGCATAGTGCGGGATAAATAAAAACGGAAAAGGAAAAATTTCTGCATCAAAATCATATCGCCGCCATTCAACCACATCGCCATCGCCAAGCAATTGACCGGGCTTTGCTTTGCGCGAATCGGGGTCGCCGCCCTGTATCATAAAGCCATCAATAACACGGTGAAAAAGCAGGCTGTCGTAAAAGCCGGATGCCGCCAGTTTAAGAAACATGTTGCGGTGCAGAGGAGTTTGATTAAAGAGGCGTATTTTAATGGGGCCGTATTTTGTTTCGATAAGTACCAGGGCTGTCTTAGAGCTGTCGGCGTAAATGCTTGAAATTTGGGCTTTTACAAGGTTTAAGCCGGGGTTTAGAAAAATCAGGAATAAAAAAAGAATTTTAATTTTAGGCAGATTTTTCATAACTTTGTTTAAAATGCTAATTAACGGAATTTGCCACGATTAAAAAAATCGGGTAAATTTTGTAAACCTTAAAAAAAATTAAAATGAAAAGGAAATTCTTCGCTTTTTTATTGTTTGTGCCGGCGGCAATAGCAATGCTTGTTCAGCTTAACTCGTGTAACGGGCCTCAGCCTTCAAAATGCGTTATCACTGTTAGAGATAGTGCCGGAAATAAATTATTAGCGGGCGTTGCTGTGCATTTGTATGCAAACGTTACCTATAACGGAAATACCACGGTTGCCGATTTAAAGGCAGACGGTGTAACCGGAACCGATGGAAGAATAGGCTTTACTTTTAAAAACCCTTGCGTAATGGATGTGAAAGCAACTGTAGGTTCATGTACTGTAACACCGGGCAACCACGTGTATTGTAATGGTAGCGGTATTGTTAAATGCGAGGAAGGAAAAACAGCCGAGAAGACCATTCGTATTGACCACTAAGATTTATATTTAAATAGTATATAGCAGGAGCCCTTAAAGGCTCCTGTTTTGTTTTAAAGTATTTGTTTTTCACAGTTATTTTTTGTAATTTTAATATTCAACCTAAAAAGTAAATACATGAAAAAATTTTACGCTTTATTTTTAGTCGCTCTGGTAGCGGCATCTTCTTCACTAACTTCTTGTAAACCTTCTTCGCCACGCTGTGTAATTACAGTAATGGATAAATCGGGAATGAAAGCTATGGCAGGCGTAAAAGTTGAATTATCTGCAACGGTTATGAGTGCTGGAGGGCCGGTAGCTGCCGATTTAAAAGCAGATGGGGTGACAGACAGTAATGGTAAAATAGCATTTACATTTAAAAACCCTTGCGTGATGGATATTCGCGCTACCGTAAGCAATTGCACGGGTACTTACTGCAATGGAACCGGCATTGCGAAATTTGAAGAAGGAAGAACTGCTTCGAAAACGGTTTATATAAATAATTAAGCCGGCAAAAAACCCAATTTTTTATTTACTTTATTAAATAGCAGGAGCCCCACAAAGGCTCCTGCTGAGTTTGCAATAAAATCAAACCAATCGCCGCTACGCGATGAGAAGATGTAAAATTGCATAAGCTCTAAACTTCCGCCGTAAATCATACAAAACAAAAGTGAGTACCAGTCGTAACCTTTAATTACATTTTGCAAGGCATACATACATAAAATTTGCTCTACAAAAAATATTCCCGCGTGTACAAATTTATCAAACGATAAAAGTTCTAACCAGCTGATGTGCGGAATGGCTTTACCGGGTATGCTGCAAAGGCCGAAGATCACGAGTGTCCAGATTATGAAAGGGAGAAATTTTTTCACGGGTAATTATGCTTTAGCAAAAAGCTCATTTACTTTTTCCCAATTCACCACGTTCCACCAATTGTTAATGTAATCGGCGCGTTTGTTTTGGTATTTTAAATAGTACGCGTGCTCCCAAACATCCAATGCTAAAATGGGTGCGCCTTTTACTTCGGTAATACTCATTAGCGGATTCTCTTGATTGGGTGTGCTGCAAATTTTTAATTTTTTATCGCTTACAATAAGCCAAGCCCAGCCGCTGCCAAAACGTTTTGCGCCGGCGTCCGCAAATTGTTTTTTAAATTCTTCGAATGTAGTAAAAGAAGCATGGATGCCCTCGGCAATTTTTCCGGTTGGAAGATTTGCTTTGCTGTCTTTATTTTCTTTCATCAAAGTCCAAAACAGCGAGTGGTTGTAATGACCTCCGCCGTTATTGCGCACGGCTTCTGAATAAGCGTTTATGTCTTTAAAAATTTCTTCGAGCGTTTGTGCGCCCGGATTTTTAGTAGTTTGTAAAGCGGCATTTAATTTATCTACGTAAGCCTGATGGTGTTTAGTGTGATGAATTTCCATTGTTTGTTTATCAATGAAAGGTTCCAGCGCGTCGTATGCATAGGGCAGGGGTGGAAGTGTGAAAGTTGCTGCGCTGAAATTTTCTCCGCTCAATTCTTCAATCGCTTTTAATTTTTCTTCAGACAATGCTTTAGCAGCTATGCCGCTAAGTGAAACGAGCGCCGTTTTTTTAAGAAAATTTCTTCTTGAATCCATTTTTTACTCCTTACGGTTATATTATCTCCTTATACTTCTTTCTAAAACTCAATCAAAATCTGATTTTTCTCTACCGCCATTCCTTTTTTTACCGAAACTTTTTTTACGGTTCCGTCGGCCGGTGATTTTAAAATATTTTCCATTTTCATAGCTTCCAACACTAATAAAGCGTCGCCTTTTTTAACAGCAGCGCCTTCGCCCACCAGAATATTTAAAACCAAACCGGGCATAGGCGCTTTAATATTTGTAAATTTATTTGCAAGCGCTTTATCAAATCCAAGTTTATGCAACAATTCATCGTATTTATCTTTTACAGAAATGTTGTAAATAGTTTGATTTACTTTTATTTGAAATGTTTTCTCGGCAGCGTTATGGCTAACTACTTCGGCGTTATACGATTTATGATCTTTAATAATATGAAAAGAATTTTCTTTTACTTCAATCATATCAAAAGCAAAATCTTTGCCCTCATTAAGCCAGGTTCCGTCTTTTTTCTCGAAACTAAAATCGTGGCTATTATTTACTTTTACTTTATACATAATCTATTAACGTGTACCCAAAGGTATTATTATTTAGAATTGAATTTTATAGGAAGTCCCCTTTTTTCTGTCGAGGCTTACTTTGGCATTTAGCTGCTCGGCCAGCATATAAATGAGCTGCATACCAAGGTTTGCATGTTTTTTAACGTTAAAACCTTCCGGAAGGCCCTTGCCATCGTCTTTTACGGTAAGCGGATGTTTGTTTTTTGTGCTTTTTAATGAGATACAAATGGATCCGGTATTCTTTAAGAATGCGTGTTTAAGCGAGTTACTGATTATTTCATTGAGAATCAGGCCAAGCGGAATCATTTTGTCAATATCAAAATGAGCATGCTTGTTTATGTTGTACTCAAAAGTAATTACCATTTTTGGGCGGCGATACGACTCATAAATACTCTCGCATAAAGTTTTTATATAATCCTTAAGTTTTACCTCGCTTAGGTCAGACGTGCTGTATAACATTTCGTGCACCAGGGCCATTGATTTAATGCGGTTACGGCTTTCACGAATGAGAGTAAGGAATTTTTTATCTTTTACATTGTACGTTTGAAGGCTTAACAGGCTGGAGATAATTTGTAAATTATTTTTTACACGGTGATGTATCTCGCGCAGCAATTGTTCTTTTTCGCGCAGCGAAACGGTTGAGCTTTTTAATTCTTCGCCCAACATGTTTACACCCGCACTTATAGCATCAAAAACATCGCCTCCGTTACCTATTTTTGTTTTTTGCGAAAAATCCAGCCTTGCATAGGCCATTATCACCTCCAGGATTTTCTTTTCTTTAGATTGGGCAGATGCAGTTCTGTACTCTTTTTCCAGCATACCTATAAAAATTTTTTAAGCCATTTAAGGGCTTCTTCTTCTTCATTAAAAAGTTTGGCCGGTACGCTTGGTTTATTTAAACCCATGAAAAAATTGCCAATAATACGGCTTAAAGGCGAGTCAATTAAAATCCCAAAAGATGTCACCGTAGTTTCGCGGTTGCGTATAGAAAAGTGGTCGCGGGCTTCTTTTGAAATGGCTTTAATGTTACGCGAATCAATAAGTAAGGGGAATTTTTTATCTTTATAAAGCGAAAAAATGGCTTCCGTGTTTTCTTGCGCTTCTTTCAAAGATACCTCGGCATTCCTTTTTACAACTGTTCGCGCAATGCCATCCTGGCCCATCCAGGTGGTATAAACGGAGGTTTTGATTGTATGAGTAGTAAGGCCGGGCTCCATTAAGATTTCATAAATATATCAAAAGATTCAGAATCCGTCAAGTTCTGTAAAAATCAGATGTTTTTGTGTTTTTCTGTGGTGCTAATTTAAGAACCCCCATGAAATTAAAAACTTTGCCTTTAAGTTTAAGGCCCTGTGATAAGGAGTTGGTTATTTTTTTTGCAGCAAGCTGTCAAGCCGTGTTTTGATGTATTTTTCAGTAGGCATTAAGGAGTTCTGAATTCTTTTGGCGTAATGTATGCTGTCAAGTATCTCTTTGTTTTTTTCTTCAATAATTTCGTGTTGTTTTTTAAGTTCGGCAAAAGATTCATTTACTTTATCTTCTGCCTGTTTGCGCAAAACAATTTCTTTACTAAACAACTGATTCCAACCAACCAGAGAAGCGGCAAGAATAATAAAACCGATTGTCATCATAAAGGCTGCCCCGGGCCAGTGCATAATTCTGAAAAGAAGGCCTAATACCAAAGAAGCTAGACTTATCAAATCTCCAAGCGATAATAAGTAAGCATGCCAAATTTTTCGAGTAAATCTTTTCCATTTTTCTACCCGGTTTTTGGTTAGCAAGGGCAGATAGGTAAAAGAAAGGAAACATCCTGTAAGTACAGCTGCAATGTTCGCTCCTTGCCAATGTAATTTGCCTGCCGTGTAAACAAGCACACAAAGGCTTAAGCCGGCAATAAGCATCGTGCGTGCAACTTTTCTTCTTTTCTCAAGCGCCTGTTCGTAAAATAAAAACGAGATTCCAAGAAAAGTTAAAACAAGCCCCGCAATAAGTCCAAAATAATACCAGGCAATTTTATCGTTTACTCCAACTATCAAAAATGTAAAAACAGCCGAAATAATAATTCCACTAATAAAAAAGTATACGCCTGTTTTTTTCATTGAACATTTACATTAGTGTGGCGCTAACTGTAATTGTTGTATTCAGTAATTTAGAAATCGGACAATTTTTTTCTGCATCTGCAACCGACTCGTCAAATTTTGCTTTGTCGATGTTTGGCACCTTTGCACTAACCGTTATATGCGAAAGTGTGATGGCGCCTTTTTCGGGATCCAAAGTTATTTCGCAAGTAGTATCGATGTTATCAGCGGTAAAACCTGCTTTGTTTAAAACAAAACTTAGTTTCATAGTGAAGCAACCTGCATGCGCAGCCGCAATAAGTTCTTCGGGGTTTGTCCCAACACCTTCGGCAAATCGACTGCCGAAATTATATTGCGTTTTGTTTAACGTGGTGCTTTGCGTGGTTAAAGAGCCTTTACCTTCTTTTCCTGTTCCTTGCCAATTGGCGCTTGCGTTTCTTTTCATGTTTTCTTTTTAATAGTGAAGTTAAGGTGGGTTCTAAAAATTCATTTTTATGGATTTTAATAAAAATCGGAGAACCCGTTAACCGATTTTTGGTAATCTGTTTTTCAAAAATACATTATTTTTTTCTTACAACCTACTAATTTTTCTATCTATCTATCTATC
>JBBQRR010000002.1:0-124739 GCA_038214655.1 Bacteroidia bacterium
TTTGTTATAGCCGCTCTCGGTTATTTTAAGAAATTTGTTGGCCGCAAGCGGGATTTTACTTTTATTATTTATTTTTGACACGAATTACACAAATTTTTATGGTTGATTTATTATATAAAGAAGAGGTTTATGATATTGTTGGTTTATGTATGGAAGTGCATAGGGAATTGGGAAGGGGGTTTTCTGAAATTGTTTACAAAGATGCAATTACCTATGAATGCAAACAAAATCACTATTTATGCGAGAGGGAAAAAGAATTTCTAATCCATTATAAAGACATTGTTTTACCCCATAAATACTTTGCTGACTTTGTGATGTTTGACAAAGTTATTTTAGAGGTAAAAAGTTGTGATGCTATAGTACAGGAGCATATTGGACAAGTTATAAATTATCTTGCCGCATCCGGACTTAAGGTTGGAATTATCGTTAACTTTGGTAAAAAATCTCTAGAATATAAAAGAATTGTGCTTTAATAATTCGTGGAAGGCAAAAAAATTAAAAAAAATTCGTGAAATTCGTGTCCAACTATGCTAACAGTTAATCCCAAAGAAGTAACACAACAACAACTGCACGGCTACCTGTTAGGCGCAGTGGGCCCGCGCCCTATAGCATTTGCCAGTACCATTGATAAAGACGGCCGCCCTAACCTTGCGCCCTTTAGTTTTTTTAATGTGTTCTCGTCAAATCCGCCAATAGCAATTTTTTCGCCTAACCGCGGCGGCAAAACCGGAATGGCAAAACACACACACGAAAATGTAAAAGAAGTGCCCGAGGTAGTTTTAAATATTGTAAACTACGATATGGTGCAGCAAATGAGTTTGTCGAGCAGCCCCTATGCAAAAGGCGTTGACGAATTTGTGAAAGCGGGGTTTACAAAATTACCTTCTACATTGGTAAAACCTTTTCGTGTGGCGGAGGCGCCGGTTACTATGGAGTGCAAAGTAAACCAGGTGATAGAGATGGGCGAGCAAGGCGGCGCCGGAAATTTAATTATCTGCGAAATTATTTTGATGCACATAAAAGAAGAAGTGCTGGATGCCGACGGAAAAATTGACCAAAAAAAAATAGACCTGGTGGCCCGCATGGGCGGCAACTGGTACTGCAGAGCCCACGGCGATGCTTTGTTTGAAATTACTAAGCCAATAACCACCCTTGGCATTGGGGTTGACCAAATACCCGATAAAATAAAACACAGTAAAGTGTTGACGGGCAATAACCTGGGGCAATTGGGCAATGTAGAGCACCTACCAACAACTGAGGAAATAGCTGCTTATAAGGCCGGAAATCAAGCCAAATTTGCCAACGAAGCCGAGCTTCACGCCTATGCAAAAACCCTGTTAGATGTGAATAAAGTGGCCCAAGCGTGGATAGTTTTATTGGCTAACCTATAAAATATTGATTAATTTTAAAGCTCTAATTTTTAAATAATATATCATGGAAGTAACAGGAATTTTAAAGGTAAAAATGGACACCAATGTAGTGAGCGAGCGTTTTAAAAAACGTGATTTTGTTTTAACGGTTGAGCCGGGTTCGCCTTACCCGCAACACGTAAGTTTTCAATTAGTGCAGGATAAAGTAAGTATGCTTGACAACTATAATGTAGGCGACGAGATAAAAGTTTTATTTAATTTAAAAGGCCGCGAGTGGACATCGCCACAAGGCGAAGTAAAATATTTTAATACGATTGATGCCTGGAGAATGGAAAAAGTTGGCGCAGGCCAAAGCCAATCGCAATCAAACGCAAACAACAACAGCAACGCGGGTAATATGGAGAATAATAATCCTCCTGTATTTACCAGCACATCTGCTGATGACGATTTGCCGTTTTAATTAGGACTGAGGTACGGAGTAAAAGCTTAGAGATTTTTTTATTTCTTTTTTTACCTCGTACCTCAAACCTTGTACCTCGTACCTTTGCACGTGAACAAACTCCTACTCATATACACCGGCGGAACTATTGGCATGATGCAGGATGTTAAAAGCGGCACACTAAAGCCCTTTAACTTTAAACACCTCACAAAACAAGTTCCCGAGCTCAGCCGTTTTGATTTAGACTTACATTCAGTTTCTTTTAAAAAACCAATCGACAGCAGTAACATGCATCCGCGCGTTTGGGTAGAGCTTGCCGAGATTATTGAAAAAAATTATAATGCGTACGATGGTTTTGTAATATTGCACGGAAGTGATACCATGGCTTATACGGCCTCGGCCTTGAGTTTTATGTTGGAGAATTTAAGCAAGCCCGTGATACTTACCGGCTCGCAATTGCCCATTGGTATTATACGTACCGATGGAAAAGAAAATTTAATTACCGCTATAGAAATCGCATCTGCAAAAAATAAAAACGGAAAACCATTGGTGCCCGAAGTAGCTGTTTATTTTGAATACGAATTATACCGCGGCAACCGCACACTAAAATATAACTCAGAACATTTTGATGCCTTTCAATCGCCCAACTACCCTGTGTTGGCAGAAGCGGGCGTGCATATCAATTATAATTTTAATGCCATTGCTCCGGCAAGCACAAAAAAATTACTGGTGCATAAAAACATTGATAACGATATTTTGGTTTTTAATTTGTTTCCGGGCATCTCCAAAAAAATTACGCAGGCAGTTTTAACTACACCCGGCATAAAGGCAATTGTGCTGCACACTTTTGGCGCAGGCAACGCCCCTACCGACGAATGGTTTTTAGAACTTTTGAAAAAAATAATTGATAAGGGTGTTATAATTTACAACGTAACGCAGTGCTTAGAGGGCCGCGTTATACAAGGCAAATACCAAACCAGCGCCGCCTTACAAAAAATAGGCGTTGTAAGTGGCGAAGACATTACATTAGAAGCCGCCGTATGCAAACTCATGTTCCTCCTCGGCCAAAAATTACCTCTGCAAAAAACTAAAAATTTGTTGGGAATTAATTTGAGGGGGGAGATTTCTTAAGGCTCGTCATGCTGTCCCGCATTTTTCTGGGGGATCAGCATCGCTTAATACCACTTATTCAGCAAAAGCTACCAGTTACAAAATAACTAATTTCGAAGGTTTTTATTTGTATATTTAATATATGAAAAGAGACGTTTTATTAATATTCATAGTCGCTATGTTTTTCAATGCCAAAGCGCAAAACTCGATAATTATTCCAGATGCAAATTTTGCGGCGTATTTACAAGGGATTGTTCCAACTGCCATGAATGGAAATCAGATGGACACAACAAATCCTTCTGTTACAATAACAACCGATACAATAATTGCACAAAATATTTCAATCTCAGATTTAACTGGAATACAATATTTTAAATCACTTACATATCTTGATTGCAGAGGAAATAACTTGAATAATATTCCTCCTTTGCCACATACTTTACTGCATCTATGCTGTTTTTGGAATCTACTTTCGAGCATACCGAATGTTCCAAATTCGCTTCAATACTTAGATTGTTCAACTAACAACATAACTTCAGTTAACTCGTTTCCCGATTCATTAAGGTCATTAATATTGTGGTAGCAACAATCTAACTAATCTTCCAACACTTCCCAGTAAACTTCGATATTTATATTGCAGCTACAATACTTTTTCAACTTTACCTTCTTTTCCAGACTCTTTAAAGGAATTAAACTGCAGTCATAATCAATTAACGGTTTTGCCAACTATACCTGCGAGCTTGTATTATTTATACTGCAACAATAACCATATAATGTGCTTCCCTATTTTCCCAAACACAATTCTTGTTAGTAGCGGGATGACTCCATTATTTTTTGACATCTCATCAAATCCTTTTAATTGTTTACCTAATTACATTTCAGCTATGGACTCTTTGACTTCATCTTATCCATTGTGTTCGGCAGGCAATACTAATGGTTGTCCTACTGCAAGTAATATAAAGCAAATTCCAACTGAATTAGCAATAGGGATGTTTCCCAATCCATCAAACGGCAAATTCACTATTGAAACAAATGCTTCAGAAAAACAAACCCTGCAACTTTTTGATTTAAACGGTAGGTTGGTATTAAACCAAATTATAAATGGCACAACAGAAATTAACGCAAGCAATCTGGATAATGGCATTTACACATTAACTATTAAAAATAGTTGGAGTGTAATAAATAAAAAATTGGTTATTTCTAAGTAATGCTCGTCACCCTGAACTTGTTTCAGGGTCGCTTAATACCACTTATTCAGCAAAAGCTACCAGTTACAAATCATGTGCATTTTTGGATAGAATTTATCCTAAATTTGATTTAACAAGTCCGTATTTTATGAAGTCGCTACTTTTTGTTTCCTTTATTCTTCTTCAGTTTGCAAATTACTGCAAAGCGCAAGACACTATTCCTTCTGTTATTTGTGAGTTCCCTTCTATTCCTCAATTTCCCGGAGGAAATGCTGCTCTCCAAAAATACTTAAACAGTAATTTAAAAAAGCATTCCAAAGGAACTGTTGGTGTTCAATTTAAGGTTGATTGCAATGGAAAATTAACTGATGCGAAAATTGTCAAGGGCTTGGACAGTGTAGTTAATAAACAAGTGCTTGATATAATTATTGCTATGCCAAACTGGGTAACAATGCCTTGCAAAGACTATCCGATACCCGTACTCATTAATTTACCCATTAAATTTAGTGGTGATAAAAATGAGATTAATCGTGAAGATTATAAAAGACTACAACTAAAGGAAATTGCAAATTCTATACCCGATTCCAATTTTAAAACAGTGAAAAAGGATTCTGTGCTTACAGGTACAATTATGGATATTTGCAATATGAGTTGGTCTCATTGGTATGGAGTTACTGAAATTGGCGTCATCAAAATAAAGAAATCCTCGCCTGAAGTGTTTTTTTACGTTTTGTATTCAGAAAACGAGTTGGTTGCCAATTTAAAAATAAATCAAGAAGTAAAATTGCATGTTAAACCTTTGATTAAAAAAGATAAAAAATTTAGTCCAGGCCAAATTACCTGCATGACTATAAGAGATGGGGTTATCTGCGTTCTTAAAAAAATAAGTAAGTAAAATTATTTCACAAACCTAAAACTATTCCCTAGATATCTTGCAGAATCGCTGCGATAGCGCGGATTTGCAATCGGCGCTATGAATACGCGGCGCTAGGAGATTTCAGAATTCTAATTATTAATTCACAACTCTCTTAAAAAGTATCCCTTCTTTTTCGTAAACCATTATAGAAACATCAACCCCACCCCTACGTATAAAATGCTTGGGTATTGAAGTTCTTATCCAGTTATTTTTTCTTTCTCCAAGAATCTCGTTTAGCCACGCGCTGGTGGTGTCTTTTGTGGGAAGTTCAAACATGCCTTCGGTCCATTTTTTTATATCGGCTGTATCAATCTTCACCGCAAATTTATAATCCCATGCAGAGGCTCCAGGTAAGGAGGCGCGCGAATTTGAAAATCCGTTTACATTAAATAAATCAAACTCAGCGTCTCTAATTTCTGAAAATACTTTTATTTCCTTTTTGAGGGCTTCAATACGTTCTGATTTATTCTCAAAGTTTTTGCTTTTCAGCTTGCTTGCGTCCGACTGATTTGCGGAACACGAAATGAGAAGTATGCTGACTACTATGGAACAAAATTTTCTCATCTCTATGATTTCTTCCAGCAACCTCCCCCGTCCGCCGCGGGCGGACACCCCCTCCAGCGGGGGATATACTCCGAATTATTATTTTACGAAACGGAAACTATTACCTAAATATTTTGCAGAGTCGCCCAATTGTTCTTCGATGCGGAGTAGCTGATTGTATTTTGCAATCCTGTCGCTGCGCGAGGCTGAGCCGGTTTTTATTTGGCCGCAGTTTAGTGCCACAGCTAAATCGGCAATGGTAGTGTCTTCAGTTTCGCCGCTGCGGTGACTCATTACCGAGGTATATCCATTCATGTGCGCAAGATTTACTGCCTCTATGGTTTCTGTGAGAGTACCAATCTGATTTACTTTTACTAAAATACTATTTGCTGCGCCTTTGCTTATTCCATCACCCAAACGGTTTACGTTGGTAACAAATAAATCGTCGCCCACCAATTGCACCGACTCAGAAATTTTTTCGGTTAAAGAAATCCATCCGTCCCAATCGTCTTCGGCTAATCCGTCTTCGATTGAAATGATTGGATATTTTTTTGCCCAGTCGGCCCAATAGTCTACCATTTGTGCAGAGGTTAACTCATCGCCGGTAGATTTTTTGAATTTGTATATTTTCTTTTTTGCATCGTAAAATTCAGAAGCGGCGGCATCCATTGCAATGTAAATATCTTCGCCGGGTTTGTAGCCTGCAGATTCTATTGCCTGCATCACATATTTAAGTGCTTCTTCGTTTGATTTTATGTTTGGTGCAAATCCACCTTCATCGCCAACGTTAGTTGAGAGCCCTTGCTTTTTTAGCACAGCTTTTAAATGATGAAAAACTTCGGTGCCCATGCGTAATCCTTCCGAAAAACTTTCGGCGCCAACGGGCATGACCATAAATTCCTGAAAATCTATTCCGTTATCGGCATGTGCGCCACCGTTTAAAATATTCATCATTGGTATGGGAAGTAAATTTGCATTTACTCCGCCAATATAACGGTACAAAGGTTGACCCAATGCTTCGGCCGCGGCTTTTGCGCAGGCTAAAGAAATTCCTAAAATGGCATTGGCTCCTAAACGAGATTTATTTTCGGTGCCATCAATTTCAATCATCTTGGCGTCAATTTCGCTTTGATTAAAAATCGCCATTCCTTTTAAGCCTTCCAACAAAACCGTATTTACATTTTCAACTGCCTTGTGTACGCTTTTGCCCATGTACTGCGTTTTATCGTTATCGCGCAACTCTACTGCTTCGTGTGTACCGGTTGATGCTCCGGATGGAACTGCTGCGCGGCCAATGTGGCCCGTGTCTGTTAAAACTTCAACTTCTACTGTGGGGTTGCCGCGCGAATCTAAAATCTGGCGCGCTTGAATATGAAAAATGTAAGCCATAAATAAAAATTTTGACAAAGATAGAAGCTAATTTAGAATTAAGAATGAAGAATGAAGAATTGTGTCCCGATAGCTATCGGGGTATTGTTGAAAACCCTGCAAATAGTTGAAATTTAGTTAGTAAAGGAGTGTCTGTTTTTAATTGTAGCTGTATTAAACGCGTTAAGGACACCGAGGGCCCGCAGGGGTTCTTTTGCGTTGTATCGCTAATTAAAGAATGAAAATGACACAATAGGAATACTTTTTTTAAAAAGAAGGAGCTGTTGTTGCAAAAAACGACACCCCTCAGTGGCCTGACCCCGCCCAAAATCACCGATTGAAAGAAATTATTCCTTCGGGGTAACGCCCAAAACATTCTCCATAATTTGCAAATCCTGCAAAAACAAGTATCTTTATTAGTACCAAAACCTTTACTATGGAATCACACAACAAATACGACAAGACTGTAATTGGCATAAATAAAATACTGCTTCGTTTTTTAATGGGCGTATTAACTATTTGCATCATTGCCGGGTCGGCTGATTTAGTAAGGCTTTTGATTAAAGATATGGGCGATACTTCGGTAACGCCACTCGGATTTTTAGATATTAAAAGTTTGCTGCAAACATTTAATCTGATACTTACCATTGCGGTGGGTTACGAGCTTGTAAAATCTTTGCATACCATTATTGCTTCGGCTGTAATTCCGTCTATTCCGCTGGTACAAATCGGCATTATTGCTTTATCAAACAAAATGATTACGATAGATTTTAAAACTGCCGAGTGGCATGTGCTTTTAGGGATGGCTGCAATTATGATGTCGTTGGGCGTAACTTACTTTTTGATGAAGCAAGTTGAAATGAAAAAGAAAAAACTAAATCCGCTTAAGTCTGATTTTGAAGAGAGCAAACATTGAGAAATTAAAAATTATACGTTTATCGCTAAGGGAAAGATTGTTTTCCGGTTGTATTATTTTGCGTTAGGGATACAAAAGGCCCGCAGGGGTTCTTTTTGCAGATTGTTTTTAAAGGTCCAAAACTTCCATGCAGGCAAAATTTAATTTGAAACAGCATGCAAAAAAACGGTACCCTTTTGAAGCCCGGCCGCGAGCGACCTCTATTAAAATTTGGAAGTCGAAGTTGTCACGCCTCGCGGAAACGCCCAAGCTAGTGATGTGCTTTTGGCGCGGGAGGTAAATTTTTTCCTGTAATCAAGTCAATCTCCATCATGCGTTTTTCCATATCTACGCGGCGCGGATCTTTCCTATCAATATCACCTTTTAAATATTGCTCAATCATTAAACTTACAATGGGCGCCGAAAAAGTTCCGCCAAATCCGCAATTCTCAACAACGCAAGCAATAGCAATTTTAGGATTATCTTTTGGAGCGAAAGCCAAAAACACCGCGTGATCTTTTCCGTGCGGATTTTGTGCCGTACCTGTTTTTCCGCAAACAGCAATGTCTTTTATGGCCGAGAGCCAGGCTGTTCCTCCGGGTTTCAAAACTTTTTCCATACCATCAACCACGGGTAAAAAATATTGCCCCGGCACCGAGCAGAAATTTTTTACAGTGAATTTAGGGTCGGTTTTTTTTTCATCGCCTATGCCGCGAATAATGTGCGGCGTGTAATAATATCCGCGATTAGCAATGCATGCTACTACATTTGCCATTTGCACGGGAAGAATCGTTAGCTCTGCCTGCCCTATGCCCAATGAAACAACGGTGTTTGCAAACCATCTTCCCTGACCAAAAACTTTGTCGTAATATTTTACACTAGGCACGTTACCTCCTAATTCGTAAGGCAAATCACTTCCTAATTTATGCCCTACACCAAAACTCATTACATCATTGCGCCAGTTATTATACCCATCAACATATTTTCCATTGGGATGATAATCCACAATACTTTTAAACACATACGAAAAATACGAATTGCAGGAAGCCGAAATAGCTCTTTCCAAATCACTGGAGCCGGCGTGGTGACAATACGGTTTGTTATGCATTGGGGCGTACCCGTGGTTGCATGGATAAACTGTTTGAGGTGTAAGCACTCCGTCTTTCAATCCAACCAAGGCATCAATTAATTTAAAAACAGAACCGGGAGGATACGCGCCCATTAATGCACGATTAAAAAGTGGAATGCCCAACGTATCTTTTTGAAGTAGTCCGTAATTTTTAGAACGCTCGCGGCCCACCATTAAATTTGGGTCGTAGGTAGGGCTTGTTACCAGTGCCAGAATTTCTCCGGTGCTTGGGTCAATGGCAACAACGCTTCCTCGTTTGCCTTGCATTAATTTTTCTCCGTATTCCTGTAATGCGCCATCAATAGTGCAATACAAAGCTTTTCCGGAAATAGCCAATGTATCGTAAGCGCCGTTTGCGTAGCGGCCCATTACTTTGTTATTTACATCTACCATTTCTATCTTGGTTCCTTTTATTCCGCGTAAAGCTTTTTCGTATGCTTTTTCAATTCCGCTAATGCCAATGTAATCCCCTTCGTTATAGTAAGGATCTTTTTCTGCCTGGGCTTTGCTTACCTCGCCGATGTAACCGAGTAAGTGAGCTGCAATTTTTTTAGGATATCTTCTGATACTTCGCTTCTGAATAAAAAATCCCTGGAAGCGGTACATTTTTTCCTGCAGTTTGGCATATACCTCAGATGAAATTTGCTTTTCGAAATACGATTCTTTGCGCGGCGTTTGCTTTGCTTTTTTCATGCGCTTCACAAAACCCACTGTATCAATTCCTAAAATAGTGCAAAGCGCAAAGGTATCGCAATAGCTTACGTTTTTAGGAACAACCATTAAATCGTAAGCCAAATCGTTTAGTAAAAGTAATTTGCCTTTGCGATCGTAGATATAACCGCGCACCGGATACTCGGTACGAAAACGAAAAGCGTTATTACGCGCATCGGCCACCGATTGCTTATCTATAACCTGCATGTAAAATAAACGGCAGATATAAATAATTGCGATGAGTGTGAAAACTCCGCCTATAATATACCTGCGACTTTCGAGTTGACGATTCTTCTTCATGTTATCCGGTCTGAATTAGAGCGGTAAAATAAAAACTGCAGCATGTACACAAAAGAAAACGTGGCAATGGTGCTACAGGTAACACGCAGCAGTGTGCGGAAAAATTCGTGAAAAGAAAATGCTTCTAGGTAGAATAAAACCATGTGATGTGCAAAAATTAAAAGTAATGCATACGAAATAAACCAGGCCGCACCCATAAATGCCAGCGTGGGCCTGTGCGATTCGTCGTAACCTTCGCGGGGCGATAATAATTTTAGAACGAAGCCGCGGGCGAAGCCCATAAATACGCATGCCGAGGCATGCATGCCTTGCGTATCGTAAAACAAATCGATAAGCAAGCCGTAAATAAATGAAAGTAAAAGTACAAGCGGCTTATTGGTATTGAAAGGCAAGAGTAAAATAAAAAGTACATAAGGAAAGAAAATAAAATACCGGCCCAGGTTAATATTTTTAATAATAAGAACCTGCAGCAATAACAGCACAATAAAACGTCCGGCATTTTTCATCAACTCACTTATCATCCTTATCGTGTTTTTGAGATTTAAGTTCCAATGAATCTTGTTCTGCCTTATAAAAGTTTTTAATTACATACACGTGATTTAGTTTACGGAATTGTGTAGCGAGGTTTATTTTTAAAGTAAAAAATGCATCTCCGCTTTTGCGTTCAAAATGGTTTACGGTGCCCACCATAATGCCTTCGGGAAAAATAGAGGAGAGTGCGCTGGTAACAATGGTATCGCCCACTTTAAACCGTGCGTGAATGGGAATATCGGTTAGGGTTGCAGTGGTATAGTCGTCGTCTTTCTCCCAGCTAAGGGGGCCGTAGGAGCCGTCGCGTTTTAGTTTGCAGTTTACTTTTACATCTTTGTGTAAAACTGAAAGTGCGGATGAGTAATTTTCGGAAACGTCTTTTATTATTCCCACAATACCCTCGGTATTTATGATAGCCATGTCGTGAACTATGCCCTGCGCCCTGCCAATGTTTAGTGTCAGGTAATTACTGCGGTGATTGGTAGAGCTATTAATGATTTTGGCGGCGAAGAAATTATATTTCTGTTTGTACAGCGTATCGTTTTGCTGAAAGGTTTTTAGATTAATAAATTCGTACGAAGACGAGCGCATAATATTTTTGAGCTTGGTATTTTCATTGGCCAGTTTAAGGTTTTCTTCTTTTAAAGAAAGATACTCTTTGGTATTTGAAACTACCTCATACGTTTTTGCCGAAACCGAGTTTGCCGAATTGAGGATGTGCGTACTCTGAAAGCTGCGGTTTTTTACCATCAATAAAATACATGCCCCTTGCAATAAAAGAAACAACAGGAAGTAATAATATTTTATGGCAAAATTTAAAAGTGAACGCACCGGTTAATTGTTGATTTTTTAATTTATTGATTTGTAGAGCTAAAAGTGCAAAATAATTTAATGACCGTTAACCGAGGACTATGTTTTTCTTAACCGGAAATTGTTAGCAATGGGTTAGCACAGATTTTATGAATTTTCAAATCATCAAACCTCCAAATCATTAAATCAATAATTACTTAATTAAGAATGGGAATCGGTGAATGTTTTTTAAAGCAATACCGGTGCCACGAGCCACCGCACGCAGCGGGTCTTCGGCAATGTGCACAGGTAATTTTGTTTTCATAGAGATGCGTTTATCCAAACCGCGCAGTAAAGAACCGCCACCCGCCAAATAAATTCCGGTACGGTAAATATCGGCCGATAACTCGGGAGGAGTCATCTCAAGGGCGTTTAATATCGCTTCTTCTACTTTAGAAATAGATTTGTCGAGCGCATGAGCCACCTCAACATAAGAAACGTGAATTTCTTTTGGAATACCGGTCATTAAATCCCTGCCGTGCACCGGGTAATCGGGTGGAGGATTGTCAATCTCTGTCATTGCTGCGCCTACTTCAATCTTCACGCGCTCTGCAGTACGCTCACCAATTAAAATGTTGTGCTGGCGGCGCATGTATTCTTCAATATTAGCAGTAAAATCATCGCCGGCAATACGAACTGATTTATCACAAACAATACCGCCCAATGCTATAACCGCAATCTCGCTGGTACCACCGCCTATGTCAATAATCATATTTCCAACGGGTTCTTCAACATCAATGCCCATACCCAAGGCCGCGGCCATTGGTTCGTGAATCATATAAACTTCTTTTGCTCCTGCGTGCTCGGCGCTGTCGCGCACAGCACGTTTCTCCACCTCCGTAATACCTGAGGGAATACAAATTACCATTCGCAAAGAAGGCTGAAAAAATTTACGGCCGGGGTTAATCATTTTAATCATCCCCTTAATCATTTCTTCCGCCGCCTGGAAATCTGCAATAACTCCGTCTTTTAGCGGACGAATAGTTTTAATATTCTCGTGCGTTTTGCCGTGCATTTGCTGCGCTTGCTTTCCTACGGCAATAATTTTGCCTGTGCTGCGGTCAACCGCAACGATACTTGGTTCGTCAACTACAACTTTATCATTACAAATGATGATTGTGTTGGCTGTTCCTAAGTCGATTGCAATTTCTTGCGTTAAAAAATTAATAAGTGCCATGGGGTTTTATTGATTTTACGTAATTCGTTTTTAAAAGTTTCAATTAATGTTTAAAATGCCTGGTGCCCGTCATAACCATTGCCATGTTGTGCGTATTGCAATACTCAATGCTTTCTTTGTCCTTGATGCTTCCTCCCGGCTGTACCACCGCTTTAATTCCGGCTTTGTCTGCAATCTCCACGCAATCGGGGAACGGAAAAAATGCGTCGCTTGCCATAACGGCTCCGCTTAAATCAAAACCAAAAGTCTGCGCTTTTACAATGGCCTGGCGCAGTGCATCCACGCGAGATGTTTGACCGGTACCACTTGCAATAAGCTGATTATTTTTTGCGAAAACGATGGTGTTTGATTTTGTGTGCTTTACTAATTTATTGGCGAAAATTAAATCGCGTACTTGTTCTTTTGTTGGAGCAAGAGTTGTTGCGGGAGTAAAATCTTTTTCTGTTTCAGTTTTTAAATCGCGGTCCTGCTCAATAATTCCGTTCAATAAAGTGCGGAACGATTTGGTATTATTTTTATTTGCTTTCTTAATTAAAATGATGCGATTTGCTTTTGATTTTAAAATCTCCAAAGCTTTTGCATCGTACGCGGGAGCGATAATTACTTCGAAAAAAAGCTTGGTTATTTCGTTAGCGCTTTCCTCATCTACTTTGGCATTGCAAATTAAAATGCCGCCAAATGCCGAAACAGGGTCGCCGGCCAATGCATCTTTCCAGGCATCAATTAATTTTGATCGAGATGCAATGCCGCAAGCGTTGTTGTGTTTTAAAATTGCAAAAGTTGTATCGGTAAATTCTTCAATCAAATCAACAGCAGCATCCACATCCAATAAATTGTTGTACGAAAGTTCTTTACCATTTAGTTTTTCGAACATGGCGTTTAAGTCGCCATAAAAAATTCCTTGCTGATGCGGGTTTTCTCCGTAGCGCAAAACATTTGCATTGTTTTCGCTGGCTTTAAGTACCGCTAATTTTTCTGCTTTATTAAAATAATTAAAAATGGCGGAGTCGTAATGGCTACTCATGGCAAACGCCTTGGCAGCAAATCTTCTTCTGTCGGCAAAATCTGTTGACCCGTTTTTTTCTTCTAATAAAGAAAGTAAATCGCTGTAATCGTTACGCGAAGAAACAATGAGCACATCATTAAAATTTTTTGCAGCGGCGCGTATTAAAGAAATTCCTCCTATGTCAATTTTCTCAATAATATCTTCTTCGCTTGCGCCCGATGCAACAGTTTCTTCAAAAGGATACAAATCCACAATCACCAAATCTATATTGGGTATTTCGTGCTTTTCCATTTGCGCCACATCACTTTGCAATTCGCGCCTTCCTAAAATGCCGCCAAAAATTTTTGGGTGTAAAGTTTTTACACGCCCTCCTAAAATTTCGGGAAAAGAAGTTAGCTCCTCTACAGGAACAACCGGAATATTTAATTTTTCGATAAATGTTTGTGTGCCCCCGGTGCTGTAAAGTGTAATGCCAAGGCTATGTAATTTTTTTATTACGGGTTCTAAATTATCTTTATAATAAACAGATATTAATGCGCTCTTAATTTGCCTTTGTTTGCTCATAAACACTATAAAGGGCAAAATTAATCAATTATGCATGGTTTAAGGGCTAAAATTCAGATTGTTGAAAAAAGAACGCTCTTGTTAAAAACGCTCTGTTTGGTTGTACCTTTGTAGTATGCTTGCTTATACCGAAAAAGAGATACTTTCCTTCCTCGAACAAATCCCCGATCCTGAGATTCCGGTAATAAATATTGTGGAACTTGGGGTAATACGCAAGATAAAAAGCAACGCTGCCGGAGTAGAGATTGACATGACCCCCACTTACAGCGGTTGCCCTGCCATGAAACAGATGGAAGACGATGTAAGGAGCACGCTAAAAGCAAAAGGCATCCAAAAAATTGAGATAAAAATGGTGTATAGTCCGGCCTGGACCACCGATTGGCTAAGCCCCGAGGCAAAAGAGAAACTTAGAGTTTACGGCATTGCTCCACCCAATGAAAGTACTACGGATAAGTCGTTTTTAACGGGCAAATCCAAACAAGTAAAGTGCCCGCGTTGCCATTCTTTAAATACCCAAATGGTTAGTCAGTTTGGCTCAACTGCCTGCAAAGCTTTATACAAGTGCAAAGATTGCCTTGAGCCCTTTGATTACTTTAAGTGTATCTAAGCTTATTTGATAAGCTTATCCCTTAGCGCCGAAATCTTTGCTGAAATTGATTTGAAGTTGGCTTCCTTAATATCTTTTGGCTCGGAAATAGCGTTGATTTCGCTATGAATTGCTGTTAAATCTGCTTTAAGTGCCATGGCCTCTTTGCTGTTTTTAAATTCCTCCAGCAAATCAATGATGTTTTTAAGAAAGAAGCGCTGCTCCCACAAATGCTTGTAGGCGCGTGCCTTTTGAAGGCCGTCTTTTTCATCAGCGCCGGTGCGACAAATAAGGTGCAATGCCTCTAACCAGCTGCCTGCAAAAATATAAGTTGCCGTTTCAACACGTTGATTGGTGCGCAAGTAAGAATCGCCCTTTACATATAACTCGTCAATGATGCTTAGCAGAGAATCTTTGTTATTTATATTTGTCTCGGTACGTTTACCAATCATTTGGTCAAAAGCAGATTTCATTCCTAATTCATCAATTTCTACCATCGAAGTTTTTAAATACCTCATCACATCGTTGCCTTGCGAGTTGGCAATGGCATAAGCCATATCCAGGTTATAAATGCCAAGGTTAACTGCTTTAGAAAAATCAGTTTTGTAGCCCTTTGCCTTTTCGGGATTATTTAAAAAAGCATTGTTATAGGCCAAATTGTACGAAGCCATATCATTTACCACTTCGGCCGGCGAAGGAGTGTTGCCAATGGCAAAGTCAAACTTAAAACGAACCAGGTCGTTTACCGTGGTAGCGGCAGTATCAGTAGCATTATTGCTTACGGATGCGCTGTCGGATACCGGTCTGTTATCTTCTGTTTTGTTACCGCCGCACGATACTAAAACTGCCAGACTTATTACACTGATGATGGATGTTGATTTTTTCATAATTATTTTGATTGAGCAAATATAATAGTTTAAACAGAACCTCAAAAATTAAGGCTATTTATTACCTTTACAACTTATTACCATGATAAACATAGACAACACAATTATATCCGACGACATTTTTGAGAAAAAGTTCGTTTGCGATCTGGCGGCCTGTAAAGGGGCTTGCTGCATAGCCGGCGAAAGCGGCGCGCCATTAGAAAATGATGAGCTTCCGATTATGGACGCTATACTCGAAAAAGTAAAACCCTACCTCAATAAAAAAGGTTTAAAAGCTATTGAAAAACACGGGCCTTATGTTTTAGATAGTGATGGCGATTATACCACCACCTTGGTTGGCAAAGAACAGGAATGCGCATTTGTTGTTTTTGATGATAACAAGATGGCTAAATGCGCCATAGAGATTGCCCACAAAGAAGGAGTGATTGATTGGCAAAAACCTATTTCTTGTCACTTGTACCCCATCCGTATTACACAGCGAAAAAACCATGACTCTCTAAATTATCACAAGTGGGCCATTTGCAAAGATGCCTGCGTTTGCGGAGAGAAACTGAATGTGCCCGTGTATAAATTTTTAAAAACGCCTCTTATTCGCAAATATGGCAAAGACTGGTTTAAAAAACTGGAACTTGCTTATGATGAATTTACCGAATTAAAGAAAAAGTAATTTGAAGGCTTTAGTCTTAAAATCTACCGGCAATTTGTACAGGCTTTGCACCGAGAGCGGAGAATTGGTTTTAGGAAGATTGGCGGGCAAAGTTAGATTAGAAGCGCGTAAGAGCACAAGCCCCGTTGTAGTTGGCGATACGGTTGAAATTCTTTTAGAAAACAACGAAGCGTATATTACCGAGATTTTTCCGCGCAAAAATTACATCATTCGTAAATCTTTAAACCTCTCCAAGCAAACGCATATTCTCGCTGCTAATTTAGATCAGGCGATCTTGCTTGCTACTTTAATTTCTCCAAGAACTTCAACCGGTTTTATTGATCGGTTTTTAGTTACTGCCGAGGCGTACAGAATTCCGGCCACCCTTATTTTTAATAAAACTGATTTGCTTACTAAGGAATTGGAAGAAATTCAGGATGGTTTAATTAAAATGTACACCTCGTTAGGATATACTTGTTTCAGTATTTCTTCGCTCGATAAAAAAGATGTGGAGAAAGTAAAAAAATTATTGAAAAATAAAATTTCTTTATTAAGCGGGCACAGCGGGGTTGGTAAATCTACTTTAATAAATGCTATACAGCCGGGACTGGAATTAAAAACCGGCAACATTTCTGATGTACACGCAAAAGGAAAACATACAACTACTTTTTCTGAATTACATAAACTGGATGAAGGCGGTTATATTATTGATACGCCCGGCATAAAAGAATTGGGTTTGGTTGAAATGAAAAAAGAAGAAGTGGGGCATTACTTTCCGGAGTTCAGGGCGCTGATGCATCAATGCAAATTTAACACCTGCACACATACCCACGAGCCAGACTGCGCCGTGATAAAAGCCTTGGAAGAGGAAAAAATTTACCTGGACCGTTACCGCAATTACCTTGGAATTTTAAGCGGTAATGAAACGGAGTGGAATGAATGGGAGAACAAGTAATTTTATTACACATTGGGAACAAAAGAAATAGTTTGGATGATATCGATGCTACCTGCTTGTGCATACATCGTATTCTTTTGGGTGAAAAAAACTCACCTTACCGATACATTATTTTTTAATGCCCATTTAAAAATTTCTGTCGGTTTAATTATTCTTGCCCTAATTTTGTTGGTTTTTGTTAGTCATAAATTTTATCAGCCGCTGGCAGCCTGTTTTTCACCTTTCTTATTTCTTGCACTGTACAAAATTTGCAATGCTATTTCACTACTAATAAATAAACGGCCGTTTATTTGGGCCACAAGGCACGATGTTAAATCAGGAGATTATTATACTGCCTTAGATGTGACCTTAAGCATACTTGTTATTTGCGGCTCGATAATAGCCTGCCTGCCTATTTCGATACTTTTTTCGAAATACTTAAACTAGTTAAAGTGCTTTAACTCACTATTTTTAATTGAATTAATAATCATTAATCAATCGCTAAAATTCCTTATTTTTACCTTCTTAATTTTTACCATGCAACACATTAAAAATTATATAAACGGCGAGCTGCTGGAGCCGGCCTCGAAAAAATATTTAGATAATTTTGATCCCTCGCGCGGCAAAGTGTATTCGTACATTCCCGATAGCGATGAGCAGGATGTAGAAAAAGCAGTGGCCGCAGCAAATGCCGCTTTTCCTTCCTGGAGTATTACTTCAAAAGATGTACGCTCAAAATATCTTTTAAAAATTGCAGCGCTCATCGAAAAAAATTTAGACAAGCTTGCTCTTGCCGAAAGTATTGATAACGGCAAACCCTTAAAACTTGCAAAAACAGTTGACATTCCAAGGGCCGCCGCAAATTTTCATTTTTACGGCACTGGCATTTTACACTACGCAGCGCAAGCGCATAGCATGGAAAACACCGCGATAAACTACACGCTTCGTCAGCCGGTTGGCGTTGCAGGCTGCATCTCTCCATGGAATTTGCCCTTGTATTTATTTACCTGGAAAATTGCACCTGCTTTAGCAGCAGGTTGCACCGTTGTTGCAAAACCCAGCGAGGTTACACCAATGACGGCCTATTTACTTTCTGAACTTTGCATAGAAGCCGGCCTGCCCGCCGGAGTTTTAAATATTGTGCACGGCCTTGGCGGCAAAGTGGGTAACGCCATTGTATCACATAAAAATGTTCCTTTAATTTCATTTACGGGCGGCACAAAAACAGGCGCGCACATTGCAAGCGTTGCAGCGCCCATGTTTAAAAAAATGTCGTTAGAGTTAGGTGGCAAAAACCCCAACATTATTTTTGCCGATTGCGATTACGAAAAAATGCTGGCCACAACTATCCACTCATCTTTTTCTAATCAGGGACAAATTTGTTTGTGCGGCTCGCGCATTTTTGTAGAAAAAAGTATTTACGAAAAATTTAAAAAAGATTTTGTTGAGCAAACAAAAAAATTATCGATTGGCGATCCGCGTGATGAGAAAACCAGACTAGGCGCGGTTGTGTCTAAACCGCACATGGAAAAAGTGTTAAGCTACGTGGAGCTTGCGAAGCAAGAAGGCGGCAAAGTTTTATGCGGCGGCAAGCAATTTATTGCGGCAGGAGAATTTGCCGAAGGATATTATATTGAGCCAACAATCATTGAGGGATTAACATACAACTGCCGCACCAATCAGGAAGAAATTTTTGGCCCGGTAGTAACCATCATGCCTTTTGAAACCGAAGAAGAAGTTTTAATGTGGGCCAACTCTACCATATACGGACTTGCCTCAACCGTGTGGACAGAAAATCTTACCAGAGCGCATCGTGTTGCACAAAATATTCACGCAGGTATAGTTTGGATTAATTGCTGGTTGCTGCGCGACTTAAGAACTCCGTTTGGCGGAGTAAAATCATCGGGCGTTGGAAGAGAAGGAGGATTTGAAGCCATTGAGTTCTTTACAGAGCCAAAAAACGTTTGTATAAAACTAAAGTAACTGCGGATAAGGATTTAGTACAGATATACGGATTCAAGTACATAAAATTAAAATACGGTTAAATGATTAGAGATATAAATAGCCTCGATATTGAAAAAGACAAGTTAATCCATTCGGATATAAGTTATCAGATTATTGGTACGGCTTTTACTGTATATAACGAACTTGGCTTTGGGCATCTGGAAAAAATCTATCAAAGAGCCTTTGCAAAAGAACTTCAACTTCAAAACATTAATTTTAAAGAGCAGGTCCTTTATAAAGGAGAGAATATAGGAAATAGTTTTTTTGATTTCTTAGTTGAAGATAAAGTAATAGTTGAATTAAAAAAGAGTGATTATTTCTCTAAGAAAAACATCGATCAGGTCGTTAATTATCTTAAAATTTCTGACTTAAAACTTGCAATGCTTATTAATTTTTCAAAAAATGGCGTTCTGCATAAACGTTTGGTAAATCTTAATAATGAAGAAAAATAATCTGTATATCCGTATGTATTTATCTGTAATCTGTAGTTACTATGTTTGAAAACAAAGAATCACGTACTGAATTGTCAACACTTGGAGAGTTTGGATTAATAAAACATCTTACCGAGCACATAACTATTCATAACGAAACAACTGTGAAAGGCGTGGGCGATGATGCCGCTGTTATTGATATTGGTAACGGCAAAGTGCATTTACTCTCAACCGACATGCTTACCGAGGGCGTTCATTTTGATTTGACTTACGTTCCGCTAAAACATTTAGGCTTTAAAGCAATTGCAACGAATGTTTCTGACATCTGCGCAATGAACGGAACCGCCAAACAAATTACGGTGAGTATTGCTATCTCAAATCGTTTTTCGGTAGAAGCGCTTGAAGAATTATACAGCGGCATGCTAATGGCCTGCAATAAATACAAAGTTGATTTAGTAGGCGGCGACACCACCTCATCATTGGCAGGATTAGTGCTAAGCATTTCTGTTTTGGGCGAAGCAAATATAGAAGATGTTGTATATCGCAACGGCGCACAGGAAAAAGATTTGCTATGCGTTACCGGCGATTTGGGCGGAGCTTATATGGGACTGCAAATTTTAGAAAGAGAAAAAGCCGTTTTCAAAGACAATCCAAATTTACAACCTGATTTAGAAGGCAACGATTATATTTTAGAGCGCCAGCTAAAGCCCGAGGCGCGCGTTGACATTAAAGAAATTTTAAAGGAGAAAGGAATAAAACCCACCAGCATGATTGACATCAGCGACGGGCTTGCCTCTGAGATTTTACATTTAACAACGCAATCAAATGTTGGTTGTTCTTTGTACGAAGAAAAAATCCCGATGGATAGTTTAACCATTAACCGCGCGCACGAATTTAGATTAGATCCTACGGTTTGCGCATTAAGCGGCGGCGAAGATTACGAATTGCTCTTCACTATTCCGCAAAGCGATTTCGAAAAAATAAAAGGCCATCCCGATTTTACGGTTATTGGCCACATTACTGATAAAAACAGCGGCTGCAATTTAATTACACGCTCGGGCTCATCAGCCACATTAACCGCGCAAGGGTGGGATGCGTTTTTGAAGAAGTAAATCTTTAAACTACTGAGAGAGCTTTGCAAAATACAGAAACCGCAGAGAGAACAGCCAAGAAGGCGCAGAGGACGCAAAGTTTTTTTGTTGCGTTAAAAAGTGTAAGCGCACAAAATTAAAGGAATCTGTTTTAAATAAACGAAACCTTGTATTTACGTGAGGGATGCAGCGGGCCCGCAGGGGCTCTTTTGCCCCGCACTAAAAATTATAAAATTATATTCCGCCCTAACCGTAAACGCAATTTATGAAAGTTGATGTTGTTGCTGCAAAAAGCGGTACCCCGCAGCAGCCCGGCCCCGCCGATATACATTCTTTAAAAGTAAATGTTCCTGCGGGGACACGCCCAAATAAAAACCTAATTACATTATCTTGTACAAGCCGTTCTTCTCTACTCCTATCACCGGCGTCTTATGATTTTTTTCAAAGTAATCGTACATGATTTTAAGGTTGTTCCAAAAATCAAAAAGTTTTTTATCGTAATTTTTTTTGACGCTTTCCATTTTCTCCGCGCTCAGCTTAAAAGGATAGCCATCAACCGAAATTGTATTGCCGGCACCTTTACTGAATAAACAAAGCAAATACACTTCTTTAATTTTATCGTCGGTAATGGGTATGCAACCAATAGTAACACAATTGCCGTGAATCATAATTTGTCCGCCAAAAGGCTTTTTGCTTAAAATTTTATCGCTTTGATTGGGGTAATCAATTTGCATCCCCAGATAATAATCGCTAAAGGCGTTAAAAAAGTTTACCGTGTAAAAACCTTCGGGTACCTGGTAATCGCCTTCGGTACGTTTTGGGCCCACTTGGCCCGAGCTGCGGCAAATATCGTAATTGCTGTAAAGAACGTATTTATCCGCGTTTTTGCTTTTAAGCCAAACTTCCAATATTTTTTCTTCCTTAAAAATGCGGATTAACACCTTGTAATTGGCCGAATCAATGCCTTTAGCCTTCAGGTTTTTAGAAATTGCGCCCCATTTTTCGTTATAAGAAGCCTTTACCTTTGGATATTTTAGCTGCTGTTTAAGGAAAGACGGCTGCGCAAAGAGACTACCGGTGAAGAAAATCAATATTAACAGTCGGGTATTGATAAACATTGGCTTTGTATTTACAGGTAAAGATGCAATAAATTAAATTTGTAGCGGATGAAGACTTTCAAAAAAGTATTAAAGGTTGTTAAAAACAAATTTGTGCTCACTATTGTGGGCCTTGCTGTGTGGCTTACTTTTTTTGACCGCAACGATATTTTTACGCAGTACAGTCTTAAGCAGGATGTAAAAAAACTAGAGAAAGAACGCAATTATTACCTGGCCGAAATTACTTCGAACAAAAAAAATATTGAAGAACTGCAAACCAACGAAAAAAGCCTCGAGCAATTTGCCCGCGAAACCTATCTCATGAAAAAAGATAATGAGGAGGTTTTTGTTATTGTGAAGCGCTAATTTTGGGTTTTCTTTTGGGCGTTACCGCATCATAAATTTTCTTTCAATAAGTGTTATTACGCGGGTCAGGCTGCGCCGGGGTCCGCTTCGCTTCCGTTTTTTGAGGCGAGGTTAACACTCGCCTCAAAAGAACCAAGCCCTTTGCATCCTTAACGCAAATACAAAACAGTCTTTATTATTTGTATTTTTGTTGTATGAATTTAAACTCTTTCGCAGGCAAAGCAAAATCTATAAGTGCCGAAAATAAAAAATTTCTGGCCCAGCTTAAAAAGAAAAAAACGCGTAATCTCGATTATTTATTTCAGGACGCACACGAAGCAGCTTTCGAAAAAATAGATTGCCTTACCTGTGCCAATTGCTGCAAAACCACCAGTCCCATTTTTTACGACAAAGACATTAACCGCTTGGCCAAACGTTTGCGCATGCACCCAAATGATTTTATTGCAAAGTATTTAAAAATTGATGGCGACGGAGATTACGTTTTAACCTCAGCACCTTGTGCTTTTTTAGATGGAGAAAATTATTGCGTGGTGTATGAAGACCGCCCCACCGCCTGCCGCGAGTACCCGCACACCAATCGCAAAAACATGCACCAAATTTTAGACCTCACGTATAAAAACACATTGGTGTGCCCCGCAGTTTTGCAGATTGTGGAAGAGTTGAGGAAGAAACTTGCGTAAATAAAAAATCCGGAAGTTTTCAGCCCGGATTTTCTTTTAAAAAAAATTTATGTTAGAAGCAGGATGTGCCTGTTGCGGTTAATGAACCCACAGCAATGCTGCTATATGTAACTTTATTAGGAGTACCCGTTGTTACAGTAACTGCGCCGCCGGCTGCCGTAGTAGAATTTGTTGCATCAACAAAAACACATTGGTTGCCTGTGGGAGCAGCTGCTACACAAAGGTAAGTACCGGTTGCAGGAACTGCACCGCCCGGAAAAGTAATTTGTATTTGAATTAATGAACCTGAGTGAACTAATTTATAAGTGCCACTTACAACACCGCCCGCAGAACTAACACTTGTTGCCGCAACGCTATTAACAGTCATTGCATTTGTGCAACTTGTACCAGTTGATGCCGTACCGCTTGATGCCGTACCGCTTGCTGCTGCAACACCTGTACTTGATGAAGGCGTGCCATTAGGATTTGGGTTACCGCCGGTAGCATAACCGCTTTGTGTATTATAATATACTTTTTTTGCTGTGTTGTCTTCTTTTTGGCAAGACATAATGATAACAGCGCAAACTGTTAAAACCGAGCAAATTGTAAATACTGTTTTTTTCATGCGTTTTGTTTTATAGAATAAAGTCGCATGGTGTTCGGCATGCGCCTCGATTCATATTTTTAATTTTTAGCGTTTGGCGATTAAAATTCGTAGCTAACCAATGTAAATTTAAGGCAAGATACAAAAAATGACCTAAAAACCAAGCTTTTTTATATAGATGGTTATAAAACGCCATGGGTTGGGTGGAAGCCGTAAAAAAACAAGCTTTTTCTGCCAAAACTTACTCTACCGTAACCGACTTAGCCAAATTACGGGGCTGATCTACATTACAACCGCGCATAACGGCAATGTGGTAAGAGAGTAATTGTAAGGGCACTACCGACAAAAGTGGCACCATAGATTCGTCTGTTTCAGGTATTTCCATCACAAAATCGGCCATTTTCTTTACTTCTTTGTCTCCCTCGGTAACCACTGCTATAATTTTGCCTTTTCGGGCCTTAATTTCCTGAATGGTGCTTACCACCTTTTCGTAATTGGCGCCTTTTGTGGCAATAACCACCACCGGCATTTCTTCGTCGATAAGTGCAATTGGGCCGTGTTTCATTTCGGCGGCCGGATACCCTTCGGCGTGGATATAAGAAATTTCTTTAAGTTTTAATGCTCCTTCTAAAGCTACCGGAAAAGAATAGCCTCTGCCAAGGTATAAGAAGTTGCGTGCGTCTTTATAAATATCGGCAATGTGTTTTATACTCTCGTCGAGTTTTAAAACCTTTTCTACTTTTAGCGGAATGGCGTCTAATTCAAACAACAACTGGCGGTATCGATTTTCGGGAATGGTGCCTTTTTTATGTGCGATGTGCAGCGCCATTAAAGTTAAAACTGTTACCTGCGCGGTAAATGCTTTTGTAGATGCAACACCAATTTCGGGCCCGGCGTGTGTGTAAGAACCCGCGTGCGTTGCGCGCGCAATAGAAGAACCTACTACATTACAAACACCAATGATAGTTGCGCCCTTAGATTTTGCTAATTCAATTGCCGCAAGCGTGTCGGCGGTTTCGCCCGATTGAGAAATGGCAATTACAATATCATCTTCGTAAATAACCGGGTTGCGGTAACGGAACTCGCTGGCGTATTCAACCTCAACCGGTATGCGCGCGTACTCTTCAAATAAATATTCGCCCACCAGCCCCGCGTGCCACGAAGTGCCGCAGGCAATAAAAATAATGCGTTTTGCTTTTAAAAATTTTGCTTCGTAATCTACAATTCCGCCCAACTGTACCACACCTAAATCGGCACGCAAGCGGCCGCGCATGCTGTCTTTTATAGAGCGGGGTTGCTCGTAAATTTCTTTCAGCATAAAATGTTCGTATCCGCCTTTTTCAATGGCTTCTAATTCCATTTCAATTTCGTGCACGGACGGTGTAATTTCTTTATCTTTTAAATTGCGGATTTTTAATGCTTCGCCGCGTTTAATAATGGCAACCTGCTCGTCTTCTAAATACACAACGTTTTTTGTGTACTCAATAATTGGCGATGCGTCTGAAGCAATAAAAAAATCATCTTCGCCAATACCAATTACAAGCGGGCTTCCTTTTTTTGCCGCAATCATTTCGTTGGGATTATTTTTATCTATCACAACAATTGCATAAGCACCCACCATTTGTTTTAAAGCGGCAAGTACGGCGTGTCCCAGTTTTAAATTATCTTTTTGCTTTACTTCTTCAATAAGATGTACCAGCACCTCTGTATCAGTCTGACTATCGAAATGATGGCCGCGGTTAATTAAGTTTTCTTTTATGGCCGAGTAGTTTTCTATAATTCCGTTATGGATGAGAACAATATTTTTACTTTCGGAATAATGAGGGTGCGCGTTAACATCATTCGGTTCGCCGTGCGTTGCCCAACGGGTATGGCCAATGCCAATGGTGCCGGTTATATCTTTTCCTTCAGTAAATTTTTCTAAATCAGAAACTTTGCCCTTGCACTTATATACGTTTAACGATTGGCTCTTGTTAATCAAAGCAACGCCGGCGCTGTCGTAGCCGCGGTATTCAAGGCGATGCAAGCCTTTTAGTATAATGGGGTAAGCCTCGCGTTTACCAATGTATCCAACTATTCCGCACATATTTTTGTTTTCTGGTTAGCGCAAATTTACAAAGAATATTGTGCAGTTGGCGTAATATTGAGGCCAGCGAAGTCTTTTTTGAGGTATTTAAAATGAGCGGTAATGCCTATCATGGCGGCATTATCGGTGCAATATTCAAAAGGCGGGATAAAAATGGTATATCCATCCTTTTCAAGCTCCATCATCCGCTTGCGTAACAAAGAATTAGCCGAAACACCGCCCGCAAGAGCCAAAGTTTTAATGTTTTGGTCTTTGGCGGCCAGTAGTAATTTTTTTAACAACATCTCGGTAAGGCACCATTGGTAAGAGGCGCAAATATCCGCCATATGCTCCTTTACAAAAGTGGCGTTTTTCTTTGTTTCGTTCTGAATAAAATAGAGAAATGACGTTTTTATTCCGCTAAAACTAAAATTATAATCGGGCATTGGTTTAATTGGAAATTTATAGGCCAGGTGATTTCCCTCTTGGGCATATTTATCAATGAGCGGCCCGCCGGGATAGGGCAATCCTAAAATTTTTGCGGCTTTATCAAAGGCCTCTCCCACTGCATCGTCAAGCGTTTCTCCCAATAATTCAAAACTTAAATAGTCGCTTACTTTTACTAATTGCGTATGGCCACCACTTACGGTCAAACACAAAAAGGGAAATTCGGGATTAGTTATTTCGGGTTTCGGGTTTTCTATAAAATGAGCCAGTATGTGCGCCTGCATGTGATTTACCTCAATGAGCGGAATGTTTAATGCCTGCGAAACCGATTTTGCAAACGAGCTTCCCACCAATAGCGAACCCAGTAAACCCGGCCCTTT
Organism: Bacteroidia bacterium; assembly: GCA_038214655.1. Classification (GTDB taxonomy): domain Bacteria; phylum Bacteroidota; class Bacteroidia; order B-17B0; family Aurantibacillaceae; genus PALSA-968. The sequence goes on from JBBQRR010000002.1 coordinate 26,293, forward strand.
GGTAAATGCAATAGCGTTAATTTGTGTTAAACTTACGCCCGCTTTTTTTAATGCAGCATCTACAACAGGTACAATATTTTTTTGATGATCGCGGCTTGCCAACTCGGGCACAACGCCACCATATTGCTTATGAATATCTTGATTTGCCACCTCATTACTTAGTACGGCACGATTATGGAGCACCGCTGCTGAGGTATCATCGCAGCTCGATTCTATAGCTAATATTAGTATGTCGTTTTGCTTTATTATCATTAATTTTGAGTTCTATGCAACAAAAACCCGTTAAGGGCAAAGTTAGGCGATTTATTTGGCGTTTTGTAAAAATTACGCTCATCACTATTTTGCTATTGACAGCCTGTTTTTACGGATTATTGCAGATGCACAGCGTACAAACCTGGCTTGGCAAAAAGTTGTCGGTTTATTTATCCAAAGAACTTAAAACAAAAATTACTATTGATGCCGTAAAAATTAATTTTTTTAAAACAGTACATATAGAAGGCGTTTATGTAGAAGACCAACATCAGGATACACTTATTTACGGAACCAAGCTTGCCTGCGAAATTGCTTTATTAAGTTTTAAAGAAAAAAAATTAGAGCTTGATTTAACGCATCTTAACGGAATTACCGTAAAGTTGCAGCAGTATAAAGGCGAGAAAGGCCTGAACTTTAATTTTATTGCCGATTATTTTGCTACAGCGCCCGAAGCAAAAAAAGATACTACCTCTTCCTCCTTTAAAATTATTTATGGCGACCTGCAGTTAACCGATGTAGATTTTATTTACAAAGACCACACCGATACAAGCAAAGTAATTTACGGAATGAATTTCAGCGACGTGGAAGCGAGAAAGCTGAGCGGAAAAATAGAAAATCTGAGTATTGTTGGTGATTTGATAAAATGCCGCATCGAAAATATTTCACTCGTCGAAAAAAGCGGCCTCGTTATTAAAAAATTATATGCCGAAGCAACGATAAGCCCAAAAAGCATACGTGCCGATAATCTTACATTGGTTACTGACAATAGTTATCTGCATGGCTATTACCAAATGTACACCGATTCGTTTGGCAGCTACAAAAATTTTGTAGAGCAAGTAAAATTAGCCGTAAACCTAACCGACAGCAGTTATGTTAACCCGATTGACATTTCTTATTTTGCCGCAGTGTTTAAAGGCTTTGATGAAAAAATAAATATCAACGGAGCTTTTGCGGGGCCGGTGGCCGATCTTAAAACAAATAATTTGCAGTTCTCGGCTTACGAACATACCGCGTTTAACGGAAGCTTTGAAATAAAAGGATTGCCGGATATTAAAAAAACGTACATAAAAGTTAATGCCAAAAAACTTTCTACCTACTATTCTGATCTGGGGCGTGTGCCGGCCTATCCTTTTGACGCAGGCAAAAGCGTGGTAGTTCCGGCAAATCTTAAAAAATTGGGCAAAATAAGTTTCTCGGGCAAAGCCGAGGGCTATTTAAATAACCTAGTTATAGGCGGCGTTTTTAATACCGCTTTAGGTCAAATTTCTTCCAACGCAAATATTCGCACACCCGAAAACCAGGAAATGGCCTATAGCGGAAATTTTAAAACTGTTAGTTTTAATATCGGCCGTTTTTTAGACTCGCCGGAGGTGGGAGAAATAGCTTTAAATGCAAAAATAAGCGGAAGCGGCACCTCTTTAAATACGCTTACCGCAGATGTAAACGGGCAAATTCATTCGTTTCGGTATAACGGATATTTGTATCATAGTTTTGCGATAGACGGAAGTTTTAAAAATAAACTTTTTAGCGGAAAGTTTTCTTCGGCCGACACAAATGCGAATTTTAATTTTATAGGTAAAGTAGATTTAAGTAAAAAAATTCCGCAAATTAATGCGGGGATGGAGATTTTTAGATTTGATCTTTACCGCTGCCATTTTATTAAAAATGATACGATTGCTATTTTTTCGGGGCTGATAAATGCAAATGTAAGCGGAAATAATATTGATGATTTAAACGGCTCGGTGCAAGCCAGCCAGGTAAAACTTATTAAATCAAACGGAGTTGTAAAACTGGATAATACCGACATAGAAATTACGCAAAACGAAAATCAAAATAGTTTATCGATGATATCTTCTATTTTGGATGCCGAGATAAACGGAAAATTTACTTCGGCGACATTGAAAAAAAGTTTAAATGATTTTTTGCATGATTACTTTCCTACATTTTTTACCGATGCATCTGTTGCAGTTAATCGATACACTAAAAAGGCAAAACAAAATACAGATAATTTTAAATTTAAAGTGCGCGTAAAAGATTTTAAGCCTGTTGCTACGTTTCTAAAAATTCCGCTAAGCATTAGTCCAAACACGGTTATACAAGGCTCCTTCGACGCACAAAATAATTCGCTTATTGCCAGTGGCGTTTCTGATTTAATTGAGTACAACAAAACGCCTGTTAAAGATTGGTTTCTTTCCATAAATACAACCAATAAACAAGTACAACTTAATACCGGGTTTAGGCGGGTTGATTTAGGAGATAGTTTATATGTGGCTAATTTTAATGCAAAACTTACTACAAGCGATAATAAATCTGATTTTCAGGTGTTGTGGGATAATCAATCCAAACACAAAAATTCGGGAGAGATTGACGGTAATTTAATTTTTACCCAACACAGCCTTGATTTGGATTTAGGGAAATTTTTAATTTATACCGAAGACAGTTTGTGGACCATGACCGGCAACGATCATTTTATTGTTGACTCGAGCGGTATTTTAAATTTTCACGATCTTGTTTTTGTCAATGGAAATCAGCGGGTAAGGCTAGAAGGAATTATTTCTCAAAATCCCAAAGATCAGTTTGTAATTGATTTGGAAAATTTTCAGTTATACCAATTGAACATTTTATTTAAATCCAGCGGGGTAAACCTGAAGGGTGCGCTTACGGGCATCACCAGCGTTTCTGATTTATACAATCACGTTATTTTTTCGAGCGCGCTTAATTTTAAAGCGCTTGCTGTAAACAATACACTGATTGGCACGGGCGAGGTAAATAGTTTTTTTGATAAAAATAAAAATGTGGTTTCTATTAATGGATTTTTTAAACGTGATTTTGCCGAGGTTAAAGAAAGTTCTTACAACAACATTAATTTCGACGGGTATTATTATCCTGCTAAAAAAGATTCTTCCTTGGATATACATATTCATCTTAGTCAATTTGCGCTAAATACCCTACAACCTTTTGTAAAAGATATTTTTACTATAAGGCAGGGGCATATAAGCGGCGAGATGAGTATTAATGGCAGTTTGGCAAAACCACTAATGCGCGGCGATTTGGAAGTAGCCGAAGTGAAAAATTTTAAAGTTGATTATCTGAACACTTCGTATGAAATTAAAACCGGAAAAATAAAAATAGAACCCGACGAGATTACGCTTGATTTTATTACTATGTACGATGTGCAGGGCAATAAAGGGGTTGTGTACGGAAATATATTTCACGATAATTTTACCAAGTGGAAGCTTGACTTTGATATAAACGTTATCAATTTTATGGCGCTTAACACAACCGCTTTGCAAAACAGCAGCTATTACGGTAAAGCATTTTGCACAGGCAATATTGGTTTATACGGCTCGCCCGACGCGCTTACTTTTGAAATAAATGCAAAGACGGCGAAGGGAACGCAATTTTACATTCCGCTCTCGGGCCCGGGCGAAGTAAGTGAAACCGGTTTTATACGTTTTGTGAAGCCCGATAGTGCCGGAAAAAAAGCGCAGGATAAAAACGATTTTGGCGGAATTACTTTAAAATTTAATTTAGAAGTAACTCCCAATGCAGAGGTATCAATATTACTGGATGCAAAATCGGGCGACGCGATTAAAGCGCGTGGTGTTGGTAATATTACCATGAACATTAGTACGCACGGTAGTTTTGAAATGTACGGCACCTACGATATTTTAGATGGCAGTTATTTATTTACACTTGAGAACGTAATTAATAAAAAGTTTGATATTGATGAAGGAAGTGATATACGCTGGAGTGGCGACCCGCTTAATGCGGATATAAATATTACTGCCACATACAGACAGCGAACTTCGCTTGCTGCATTTTTTCCGCAAACTACAAGCGCCTCAAGTGATCCTACCGGCGGTGGAACAGGTTCATCCAATGCAACAGGCGGTGATAATAATAAACGGTATCCGGTAGATTGTAAATTATATATGCGCGGCAAATTACTGAATCCCGAGATTACATTTGGAATTGAATTACCGGGAGTGAGCGAAGTGCTGCGGTCGCAGGTGATGGGTTATATTAATAACGACCAGGAATTAAACCGTCAGGTGTTTTCACTGTTATTGTTGCGTACTTTTGTTACTCCCTTGCAACTAACAAACACCTCGGGTGTAAGCGCGGGCAATGCTGTTGGCAATAATGCTTCCGAGCTTTTATCGAATCAAATTAATAGTTGGTTGTCGCATTTTACAAAATTTTTTAACATGGGTGTAAATTACAGGCCCGGTGGCGCGCAAAGTAACGAAGAGGTGGATGTAAATGTTTCTACCCAATTGTTTAATGATAAACTTACCATTGACGGTAACGTGGGTGTAAACAGTAATACCCAAACAAAAACCAGTACGCTTATTGGCGATTTAAATATTAACTACAAATTAAGTCACGATGGTAAAGTGCAATTAAAAGCTTTTAACCGTAGTAACGATAATTTTCAGATTGCAACTTTGGGCGGGCAGTTTACGCAGGGCGCCGGAGTTCTTTACAGAGAAGAATTTAATACGCTCAGCGATTTTGTGCGCCGCATGCGAAAAAAGAAAAGTACTCCCGCTGTAACAGGTAATTAAACCGCCACGTTGTATTCGCGCAACGTATCGTTGAGCGAAGTTTTTAAATCGGTACTCTCTTTTCGTTTACCAATTATTAATGCGCAAGGAACTTGAAAATCGCCTGCCGGAAATTTTTTGGTGTATGAGCCCGGAATTACAACGCTGCGCTCGGGCACAATGCCTTTCATCTCAACAGGTTCTTTTCCGCTAACGTCAATTATTTTTGTTGACATGGTTAAAACAACATTTGCACCAAGCACTGCTTGCTTGCAAACGCGTACTCCTTCAACAACTATGCAGCGCGAGCCAATAAAACAATCATCTTCTATAATTACCGGTGCGGCTTGTACGGGTTCTAAAACTCCGCCAATACCTACTCCTCCGCTTAGGTGTACATTTTTTCCGATTTGCGCGCAGCTGCCTACAGTGGCCCAGGTGTCAACCATCGTTCCGCTGTCAACATACGCGCCTATGTTTACATAACTCGGCATCAAGATAACGCCGCTTGCTAAATATGCACCGTAGCGTGCAACTGCGTGTGGTACTACACGCACGCCAAGTGCAGCGTAATTTTTTTTCAGTTTCATTTTATCATGAAACTCTAAGGGGCCCACTTCAATAGTTTCCATTTTTTGTATCGGAAAATATAAAATAACTGCTTTCTTAATCCACTCGTTTACCTGCCAGCTACCGTTTGCCAGAGGCTCTGCAACACGCAATTTACCTTTGTCGAGCTGCTCAATTACTTCTTTTATGGCTTCCTGTACAGAGCTTTCTTTTAATAATTCTCTGTTATTCCACGCGTTTTCAATGATTTGCTTCGACATATAGACTTGTTTAGGACTGCTAATTTAAATAAATTTACTATATTTGCCCCCTCTAAAATGGTTCTGTAGCTCAACTGGATAGAGCACCTGACTACGGATCAGGAGGTTTGGGGTTCGAATCCCTACAGGACCACGGAAAGCCTCACAGAAATGTGAGGTTTTTTTATGGACTCGCCAGCAAACTATCCGTACATAATTTTCAAGTGAAAGCTACAACTACTATATGTTGCAAACGGATGCCGTCACTCAGTAATTTTTGCAGTTAATTATGTCGATGTATTTTTATTAAAAACTGTTTTCCAGTACATCAACTAAACTTAAATCCATTGCAGCCAAAATCTTGCCTATTTTACCATCTTTATTTTCAGCACTTGTGCGAAGTCTTTCAAATAAATAATCAAAAGAATCTTTCAAATTTTTATCTTTTACTTTAATACTTAAGGCAAGCCATTCTTTTTCAACGGAGGAAACAGTTTGTTGAATGCTTTTCCAATCAACTTTGCTCTGATTCAATAAAGCAAGAATTTTAAACCCCATATAATCTAAATGCTCTATTCTTATTTGATTTTCAATTTTTTCTGTTTCTTTAAAGTTACTTGCATTGTACTCAAAAATATCTGTTGAAGTTAATGCTATCTGCTCGTAATCTTTTAGTTTAATGGATTCTTTAAGTTTTTCTATTTTAGGGTTAAGTGATTTCATGCTTTCAGGACTTAAGTTTTTTGCAAAAAGCCCTTCATTAATTGCAGCCTCCACTTTTTTTAAAGATTCTGTAACACCTTCGTTGTTTTTGTCCAGGGCAAATTCGGTCATGTCTTCGAAAGGAGATAAAATCTGATCTAAATTTTCAAAAAGCATTTTATTCGGATCTTCTTTAACCTCTTCTTTTGCTATTTCCTTTACAATTTCTGCACCGGGTTGATCGGATTTTGATTCTTTAGGCTGACATGCTTGCGAAAAAAATGCAATTGTTCCAAGCATTAAAATTGTTAGGTGTTTCATTTTTATTTTTTTTAAATTTATAATACAATAGTACACATCAATTCTGTAGCAATATTGTAGTTAATTACATGTAATTCCCGTGTTAAATAGTTTCTTTCAGAACATGCGCGTATTATCGCGCGTTTTATGGCGGCATGTTAAGTACATGTTGTTTACCGCTCAGGCTTTCTGCTTACCGATAAAACCACATTTAACACGATACAATTAGTTTACATTGACTTACCTTTAAGTGTGCCGTAAATTGCCGCCGTTACTACTTGAAGGTGAACACCTCAAAGGATCTCAAATAGAGATTATCCTTAGCCGCTTTCAGAAACTGTTAATTAACCTTAATAATTTTTGAAACATGGCAACAGTAAAGCAAATTACATTTAAAATTTTAGCGGTAGCAGTTATTATATTGATCGTAAATTACGGCTGTAAAAAAGAAATTTTTAAGGATTCTGAGAGCGAAAACGAAAAAGCAAACTACGAGAGTTTAAAGTTATATGGTTGTGGTGGCATAGAAAGATGGGATGTAAAAACACTTACAGATTCAAAAGCATCTTTGGTTTCAATGGTGCCTGTGTCAAATACGGTTCATAATATGAGGCTTTTAACTGTTCCCGGCCCTATAGGAACCCACACACCTCGTTATAATCCCGCAGAGTGTAAAACCTATATTATAAATGCCTTGATTACCTTTTATAAATTCGAAGCGGATTCGGATATCCATGCGGTAATTGCTGACCCGACAAACAGAAATTTAACTATGATTGTTGAGTTTCCAAGTACAAATTGTACTGTAATACAAAGCAGTCACTATTTAACTTCAATTAAAACAGCAAGAAAAGATTTTTTAAATATGGTTAAGGCTGCACATTTACACCCTAATCAACATGCATCAAGTGGAATCAGCGTGCATGTTACCGGGACAGCATTTTTTGACAAACTACATGGGCAAACCGGTGTTGCACCAAATGGTGTTGAATTGCACCCGGTTTTAAAAATTCAGTAGTTTTATATTGCAATTAGGAAATATGTAAAAAAAATTAAAAATTATTCAGGGGTATTATTGAAAAAATCGCATTATCTTTACTAAACGCATAATTAAAATAAAATATGAAAACAAAAAAATTTGTACTGGCTTTTTTAATTTTTATAGGAGTAAATGCTTTTGGGCAAACAAACTCAGTATCGGGTGTTATTACTGACGTAAAACCGCATTTTGGCGGACAGTATGCCATGAACGTAGATAAGACCGAAGTGATTTTGATTGTTAATCCAAAGGATAAAACAGGGAAAACTTTCGAAATTAATAAGCACTACAAAAATCTTCTCATTGAAAGTGAAGGGAAATATATACTCAATCCAAAATATGCCAATAAATCTTTTAAAGTGACCTATAAAGTAAACGGAAAAGGATGGAAGTGCATTCAAAGTTTAAAACCCTATAAAAAATGATAAAATCATTACTTTTTACAACAACATTAATTATTTGGACTTGTTGTGCAACAGCCCAAACTATTCTTGGAATAGATGTTTCACACTATCAGGGAACTATCAATTGGACTCAGGTAAAAGGTGCCGGTTATATATTTGCTTGGGCAAAAGCAACCGAAGGAACGGCGAATGTAGATGCTCAGTATGCAGCTAATGCAGTAAATGGTGTAAACGCCGGGGTTTACATGGGCGCTTATCATTTTGCGCATCCCGATGTTAATACCACAAACGCCGGTGCAATTGCAGAGGCAAATCATTTTTTAAGTCAGGCGCAGCCTTACATAATAACGTGTGAATTACCTCCTGTTCTTGATCTTGAAGTGTCAACGTCATTAACAAATGCACAACTTACCGCATGGGTGCAAACATGGATGAACACGGTACAAACCGCTACCGGAATTGTGCCTATACTTTACACAAGTGGAAGTATAGCTAACATGATGGGAAGTTCATTGGCGGCGTATTGTAAATTATGGATCGCAGATCCGGATGGTAGTCCAACCGCTACACCTCCTACCTTAGGGCCATGGAGTCCTAATTGGTCTTTTAAACAATATTCGTGGACCGGTACAGTGCCGGGAATTTCAGGTAGTGGGAATGTAGATCTTGATTCTTTTAATGGCACACTTGCAGCGTTAAAAAGTTTAATGGGGTGCGGTACTACTACAGTTTGTAATTATTATTATACAAGTTTACCTTACAGCACTTCTTTTGAAAATACGTGGATAACGGATAGCTGTAATAACGGTGCGCAACGAATTCCGGATAAATATTGGAAAAGTAGTATTGGAGGAACAACTCCTAATGGAAATGATTATTGGCATCGGGTAGATTACACAGGTTCAGACTGGACATTGGTAACAAACGGAGCTTATACACCAGTGGCTTCAGTTGGAAGTTATAGTGCGAGATTTCATAACGATCCGCCTCCTGCAGGTTCAACGGGGGCATTAGACTTGTATGTTAATTTATCTACTGTTGGAACAAAACAAATTAGTTTCGATTATATCCACAACGAATCATCTCCTTCTCCTTTTGCTTTTAACGTTTTGCTTTCTACAGATGGCGGATTAACTTTCCCAACAACTTTATACACGATCACTACGGCGTCTGTTTCTGCGTGGACCACCCAAACATTTACTACAAATGCTACTTCGGCTACCGGTGTACTAAGGTTTATTACTACCGACAAAGGAACCCAGGATGTTGGAGTTGATAATCTGAACATTGCTTTATCGACCACAGGAATGAATCAATTTATGAATGACGCATACAAAATAGTTGTTTATCCAAACCCAAATAACGGAGACTTTACTTTGAAAGTTGACGGCAGTGTTAAACAAATAAGCGCGGATTTGTATAATCATCTGGGACAATTTATTCTTCACAAAGAAATGAATACCGGAGAAGATAAAATTCTGATAAACGATTTAAGCGAAGGTATTTATTTTTTAAATGTGCTCTCGGCCGGGATTAAATTAACAAACCAAAAAATAGTAGTTTTAGGTAAATAAAATTTAATGTTGACGTGAGTTATGCCCCGGGTTGTAAACGCTGATTAATAATATCTTCAACAAGCATACAACTTTGGATAAGTGCTCCACGGTCTTTGTAAATAAAAGAAACAGCTCCTTCGTTTAGTGTTTGATAAGAAGTTTTGATATTTTTTACACGCGAGATTATTATCACCTTACAATCAAGGCATTTTTGTTTTATTACTTTAATGATGTCGCTCGCGTTTTTACTATCACCCAAATAATAATCAACTATCGCTACATCCGTTTCGGGCTTAAGATTTTTTACACAATCAGTAGGATTGGTATACGAATGAATGTTAAATTCAAAACCCTTATCTAATGCTATATTACCAACGTAATTTTGCAACTGACGTGTAAGTACAGTATTATAAAAATCATTATCTTCCAATACAACAATTTCAAACTGATTCTGTGTTTTCATAGTGTTTCCTTTTTAATTTTCTCTTTTTTCTTTTCTTAATAAGATGCCTGTGCTTATTTAAAGAGGCCCTTTTAGGCTTATCTTTTAAGTCAAATTTTCCCTGCCGTACCTTTTTAATGTTTCTTTCCTTTTTCATAGTGGTATCAATACCAAGAGTTTTCACGAAGTGCTCTCTCAATGAAGGAACGTGATTGGCAAAGCCCTTATGAACCTTATAGTGCTCCAAACATTTTATGTCTTTTAAAACTACCATTTTACTATTTGTTTCTTGATATTCCTTTAATGAATTGCGAGAATAGGTAATTTAGAATGAAACATAAGTTCCTTTGTAATACTTCTGTTAAACAAATAGTAAAATACATTATGCTTCTTTGGATTAACAATTGCGATATCTGTTGGATGAGAATTGAAATAATCTTCCAATTCATGCCCTACATTACCACCTTCTTTGGTTATTCGCACAATTTTATGAGGCGTGTTTTCTAGCTTCTTTTCAATGAAATCGCTTGTTTGTGCTTTTTCAACGCTCACCTCCTCCTCTATGTTTTCCACATTCACCACTTCAAGCTCTGCGCCAAAAATGTTACTAAAATATTTTGCTAGATAAACCAAATCAGTTTCTTCGGTTGCCTTTAAGTCGCAAGCAAAAGAAATTTTATGAACCCGATGGTATTTTATGTTCTCAGGAATAATAAAAGTAGGTATTTCCAGTTTTCTAGCTACTTCAAGGGATGTACTTCCTATAAAATGCTCCTTTAGTTTTCCGGCTCTACGTACCATACCCATAACAATTAAATCGGCATACTCTTTAGCGGAAACAATTTTGATTACGTCATATGCGGGCCCCGCTTCAGCGATGCATGAAATATCAAAATCTACCTTATGTTTAGCATATATTTCTTTCCTAATCGTTTCAAGGTTTTCTTTTGCCGCTTCCTGCAATAAAGAATGCATTTGTAAGGTCATTCCCGCATCATGACTTGTAATTGGTAGTGCAAAAGCGTGCACAAGAACAATTCTTGCATTAAAAAACTTAGCCAATTCTACCGCATAGTCAATCGCGTTGCTTGCTGCCGGAGAAAAATCGGTTGGTACTAAAATTGTGTTCATGGCTTTTAGTATTTGTGCATTGTTTAAAATAAACTTTTGCTTTTCGGTTATGAAGCATGTTTTTTACATTCAAAGTTCTAACCATCCTTGTGCCAGAAAACAAATACTTAAAATTCAACTGATTAAAATAAGTGGAATGTATTATATTCTCTCTTTGTAAGAATTTTTCTCATTTTGAGAGAGGTTTTGATTGTTTTAAAAGATTAATCCATTATTAATGAATAAACAAATATTTCCTCAAAACGAGAAATATTTTCCAAAAATTGCATTAGTCTAAATTTCTAAAAATTTATGGCTAAAAAATAATTAAAGTAACCTATTGAATTTAAACACTGTGCGCTAACGTCTATAAAATACATTTTTTGGCATAGTATTTAATAGGCTCTTATCAACCAAAAAATAGAAATCATGAATTCAATAATGTTAGTCTCCTGCGCAATACCACTCTTCATTGCAATAATTATTATTTACTCAATGGCTAAGGAAACATTTCTTCACAATTCTGAAAGCAAACCAGGAAAAAGAAAGAGAAGAGAAAATATTGCCAAATGATGATAAGTAAATATTCTAAAATTTATACGCCATGGAAAAGCATCCGGAAGAAAAAACTGCCCCCATTTTAAACGAGGATTCAAATTTGTTTAGCCTTGAACAATTAAACAGGATTGGAAACAACGACAAAAATTTTATTATAAAAATGCTCGAAAAGTTTCTTGTTTCTGTTTCTGAATGTACCGATACTATAGCTCCTGCCCTTTCTCAAAATGACTGGAGCAAAATTAAAATCGCTGCTCACAAAAGTATGCCTTCATATTCTATAATGGGGCTAACCGAATTAGCAAAAGATTTGGCCTACATAGAAAAGTATGCAGGAAATAAAGAGTATCACCGTGAAGTATTTGAACTCATTAACTTGATTGAAAAGAAGAACAAGAAACTTATACAAGATATAAAGAATTACTTGAAAGCACTGACACAAGGTGATGAAGTATAGAATATATTAAAACTTATTGTTATGAAAGCGAAAACTAAAATAACCCACGTGCTGATAATAGATGACGATGAGTTTCTGCTTTACGCAATCCGCAAAAAACTAGAATTAGCTCATTACAAGGTAACCATTTCCAGCAATGTACACGATGCCCTCTTTAAATTAAATATGATAAAGCCCGACCTTATTATGTTGGACGTTATAATGCCCGATTTAAACGGAGTTGAGCTTATGCATATTATTAACTCACAAATATTAGAGCAGGAAACTCCAATTATTTTAATGTCCTTTTTGCCAAAAACCGAACTTTACAAAATGGGTTATAATTTAGGCTCGGCTTTATATCTAGATAAACCTTTTGATATAAACGGGCTTCCCGGCTTGATAAAAAATATTATTTTCAAACCTTAAATATTTTTTCAAATTAGTGTTAAAGAGTTTTTATGGATAAAGAACAAAAATTTAAAATATACATCGTTGAAGATGACAATTGGTACAGAAAGTTTTTTAGCAGTGCTTTTAGACTATCGATTTGTTTATTCTGGGCAAAGCAAAATAATTGCGATTGAAGCAAATACCGGCGGAATGCTTTTACCGCGATTGACCCAAGTTTAGGAATTAAAACAACTTTTTAAAAAGGACTACTCGATAATCAACCTTTTATGAACCGCATAGTTTAAAGTATTAATCGAAAGTACATACATCCCTTTTGCAAAACCTGCCAGGCTCAAATTAATTTCTTTGCTGTTACTTATATTTTGTGAATGAATTTCTTCTCCCAAACAATTAAATAACTGCATTTTTCCTTTCGAAATAATTTCAGGAAAAGTAACTGTAACTTTTTCGCTGCAGGGATTTGGAAAGACAGAAATTTTAGCGGAAGCTTTTTCGTTAGCCGAAATTCCCATTAAGGCGCAGGTAAAAACAGAATCAGCCCACTCGGGATGATCGATAAACGGGTTGCGGTTGTTTTGCCATTTATAAATACCGTTGTTGCGGTAAATTTCTTTTGCACTTACCGGATCTTGATGATGCCAGCTTAACAGCACGCACAACTCCCAGGGTTCTATCACCGCTTTGTTTACTGCATCACTAAAACTCCATAAAGTATCTTCGCCCAAATACCGCGTACTCATGTAAAAATATCCGCGGGCCAAATCGCCTTTGTATTCGTTAATAGGTTCAAACACGATTAAATTATATCCAACAGTTGTGTTTGGCCCCAGTTTACTTCCGTTCATAGAAATCCATGTTGCTGTGCTAACTTCGCCATAGGGATAATTACTGCGCTTACCATTTACCCAACCATCGGTAGGATAAATGTGAAACATATCCGAGTAGGCAGGGCTAATTCCGTTAAACCAGGATTGCGGCCAGGAGTGTTCGCGGTTAAAACAATCGGCCTCGCTGTTATAATTACCACACTGCCAGGTCGAATTATTATAATACAGATAAGGTTGCGGTCCCCCCGGAATATCCGAATATATATCCCAAATTGTTGAATCGGGTTTTATGTCGGTTGAATCAAACGCCGCGTACAAATTTGTGTACAAAATTACGTTGTGGTTTTTTATTATGTTATGCAAGGCAGTTTGCAAAGCGGTGCCCGTTAACCCATTTGCCGGATTGTAATACCCTACAGGAATTTGGCTGAAAGACGAAAAAAAAGAAAAAAGAAAAAGTGAAAAAGTAATTTTTAATTTCATGTACTTGCGGTATGTAAAAGTAAAGATACAAAATTAAACGGGCTTTTACCCGGCTAAATTATGCTTAACCGCATACATTACTATGCCCGCTGTATTGTGGGCGCCTGTTTTTTGTAAAATCTTTTCGCGGTGCCCGTCAACCGTGCGCAGGCTAATGCCCATTTTTTCTGAAATTTCTTTATTGGTATACTCCTTACAAATAAGCTTTACAACTTCAATTTCTCTTTCGGTTAAATCGGCTTCAATAAAACTTGGTTTTGTTTTGGCACTTTTTGCCAAACCTTTTGCCAAAAGAGCCGAAATATTTTCTTTAAAATAATACCGGTCATCCATCACCGCGTAAATAGCATCCACCACTGTTTCAATATCACTGTCTTTTAATAAAAAACCGTGCGCCCCGTTTTCAACCAGGTGCAGCACAAATTCCTCATCATCGTGCATGGTAAGAATAATTATTTTTATTTGCGGGTATTTTTTGTTTAAATAAGTAGTAACGTCGGCGCCATCCATTTCGGGCATTTCAATATCCAGTAAAACCACATCCGGTTTTTTCTTTTTCAACATCTCAACAAACTCCTTGCCGTTAGCGGCCTCCATCATCACATCTAATTCTTCAAACTCCTTAAGCAAAGAAATCATGCCCGAGCGAAACAGTTGCTGATCGTCGACTACCGCTATTTTTATTTTTTCTTCCTTATTTCTTTCTTGCATGGCTTATTTCAATTTTTGTTTGCGCCAATCCGGTATCGCTAAAACCATAAGTAACTGTGGCGTTAATCATTTGCGCACGGCTTTCAATACTCTTTAAACCTACGCCTTTTTGCTCGCTCATCAATTTATTTATTTCGGTGTTTGTAATGCCCTTGCCGTTGTGTTGTATCAACAACCGGGTGCACGTTTCATTTTCCAGCAAATCAATAACAACTTCGGTAGCCGAACTGTGTTTAATAATATTATTGAGCAGCTCTTGCGATATGCGATATAATTGCATGCCGGTTTTTTCGGGCAATTGTATGTGGGTATCAATCGGCAAAAAAGAAACGCTTAGTTGCCCCGTATTTGTAATTTGCCGGCACAACTCATTCATCGCTTTCGGATATCCCAGTTTTACCAATGTGGGCGGCACCAGTTCTTTGGCAATGCTGCGCACGCTTTGGATTGTTTCATCCAGGATTTTTAAATTATCGGCCGTCACACTTTCGGTTATTGCTTTGTTATCGGCATTTCGCGAAATTTTTGATAGGTTAAGTTTTATAACACTAAGTTTCATGCCAAGGTCGTCGTGAATATTTTTGGCTATGCGCTCGCGTTCCTTTTCCTCCACTTCAACCGTTGCGCTTAGGAGCTCGCGCTGAAAATTATTTTTTTGGGCCAGTACTTTCTTTTGATAATACACTACAAATAAAATAATGGATACTACCAGTATAAGCATACCCATGCAGCCTGCCGCTATCAGCAAAACTATATCTGTTTGGGTGCCGCCGTTTTCCAAAATCCTATACTTATTAAAAGATAAAAAACAATATTAAGCAAAGAATGTATGCCACACAAGGCGGGCGATACTTTTGCAAAATGGTTTTCGAGATAATTACTGAACACAAATAAAAATAAGTTTCCCGAAAAGTACATTAAAATGGCGGTATTAAACCAAAAAAGTGGCGCAGATAAAATCTTATCGTGCACCGGGTTTTGCAAAAGATGAAAAAACGCAAGTAAGGAATAAATCATAAGCAAAATACATTCGGTAGTTAGAGAAATGTTATCTAAGGAATTAAAGCCGTTGAGATACAAATCAAAGGCTGCTACTCCCATAAACATAAAAATAAATGCTTTAATCAATAAGGTTTGCTTTGAAGAAGAAAAAATCTGAATAAAAAACAGGCTTAGTAAGATGAATTCAACCATCCCTTGAATACGAGACATGAAAAGATTATTTATATGGTTTTTAAAGAGAATATAAATTACTATTTCTATGAAACAGGAAAGTATTATTAGGCTATATAATATCTTCTCTTCTGGTAAAAAATTCCTTCTTTTATCAAATCCAACAATTATTGGAAGGAGAATGGAAAAAAGAGAGATGTATAATAATACTACGTAAAAATTATAATTATCAGGCATGTCTGGAAAAGAAACAAAAAAAATTAGGCTGCAAATTAACAATAAAGGCGGCTCTTAAACCGCCTTTATTAATTTATATCCTCTATTGGCCACTTCCACCATTCAAAGAACTTCCCGCGTCGCAATAAGGTGGGCAAAGAAACGATCTATCCAAAATCAATCCGGTTGTCATATCAGTTCCATCTGCTAAAACTCCAACTACCACTAATTGCAAAGCAGCAGCATCATCAATTGCCCTGTAAAAGCGCAGGCCCACGCAATTTGTTTGGTTAAGCATTTCCTGGAGTTTTGTTTTTCCAAAAAAATGACCCTTAATTGCAGTTGGGTTTGCTGTACGATGGCTTGCTGTCCAGGTGCTTCCTTGAGTTAAGGTAATGTAGGTACCTTCGTTTCCGTTAAATGACATAGTTTTTAGTTTTTAAGTTAAACAATTTATTTTTCCAAATATAACACACGATTTTTGAGAAAAGTTTGACAAAAATTTTTATGAAAAATATCAAGTAGTTAACATTCATCGATTTAACTTTTTTGAAGGAGGGTGTTTTCACCCTAAAAACGGGTGTTTTCACCCCCAAAAACGGGTGTTTTCACCCCCCTAAAAAAACGGGTGTTTTCACGCTCAACCACCTTAAACGTATGGCTTAATTTTGTTACATACAAAAAACATACTATGGGCTGGGGAGAAATTGAAAAGCAACATCACGAAAAATATAAGCGCGATTTTATTTTGTGCCGCGAAGCCGAAGAGCGCAATTTTATTATTAACTCTATTTTGCAAGAATTTGCATTTGTAAAAAGAGAAGATATTGAAAAAACATTTGACCACTTTTGTGCAACCAGCGCCCAACCTGCCGAAACAGATTTGTTTTTAGCACGCATAAAAGAGCACTTGGGAAGTAAAATTACTTTTGATTATGTGAAACGCTACGCATTTGTGAATCCTAAACCCATATAATTAGCAAAAATATTCTTTTCGGGTTTTTATTGGGCATAGGCATTTTATTTTGCATCTGCTCGGTGCTTATTGGCAGTTAATTTTTTTGATATGATTAGTATCACAATAAATTAATCTTTATAAATTTGTTTTTTCATTTTTATTTCCGCTACTTTGGCATTGTTGCAATGTGCAAGAACGCGCAGATAATTTGTTTTTTATGAAGGTAGTCATTTTTGAATATGGCGTTGCGGGATTAAGCGCGGCACACAAATTAATAAACAGAAATTTTGAAGCAGAAGTAAACGAAGCCCCTGCCGTACCGGCAGCAGGCACCCGAAAAATAATTTATAGATACCAAGCATGCTTGCAGTATATATTATTACAGCTATTTATTTTTGTTCACAAAAAATATAAAACCTAAAGGATTTCACTGGTAAAATGCCAATCAATTTTCATATACAAAGCGAACAAGGACGTAACTATGCCATTAACAGGTTTTGTTATATTACTGCGGTAATGGCCTCTGTGTATGTTCCCATTCTGTTCCTTATAGGTTTAAATTTACACGCGCTTGTTATGATTTCAGTATCGCTGGCTTTTTTTTGCTGCGCGGTATTAAATAAAAAAGCGTATCATGATTTTGCGCGGGCAGGCATTGTTGTAAGCACTAATTTTGCCGTATTTTACTTTTCTGTGCTATTAGGATTTAAAGGGGGCGTGCATTTATTTTTATTTACCTCGCCGCTTATAGCTTATCTTTTGTATGATTTTGACCAGCGAAAGAAAATACTTTTGGCATTTAGCATATACGTCCTTACCTTTTTAGTAATTTTTATCATTCACTGGTTTGATTTAATCAAACATATTGATTTATCAGAAAATACCCAGAGTGTTTTTTATGTTTTGAATTTTTCATTCAGTATTATCCTTTGTTTCATTCTAATCTTTTACTTTGCTTTTAACAACAGTGCGTATACGAAAATGCTGGTTTCAACTAATAAAACGCTCGAAGAAAAACAAGAGCAGTTACAGCAAGAGATTAAAGACAAAAACAAAGCGCAGGAAGAATTATTAAGGGCCCTGAAAGAAAAAGAAATTTTATTGCAAGAAATTCACCATCGCGTAAAAAATAATTTGGCCGTTATATCGGGCCTGGTTGAATTGCAGAATTTTTACATTAAGGATGAAAAAGCCTCTGCCATTTTAAAAGAATCGCGCAATCGCATAAAATCGATTGCCGTATTGCACGAAAAGTTTTACGAAACCAAAAACCTCGATAAAATTGAAATCCGTGCTTATGTAGATGAACTTATTTATTTTATCCAACTTTCTTTCTCCAATCAAAACAAAGAAATTAAAATTCATACGCAAATAGACTTTGTTGAGTTTTCGCTGGCCGATGCCCTGCCTTTTTCTTTATTGTTGAATGAACTTATAACAAACTCGTATAAACACGCGTTTGCCGGAAAAGAAAAAGGAAACATTTATCTTTCGCTGATAAAAAAAGAAGACGCTATTGTTTTTCATTTTAAAGATGATGGCAATGGATTTGATTATGCTAACTTTACAAAAGATAATACGCTTGGCATGAATTTAGTGGAAGCTTTTTCTAATCAATTAAAAGGAAAGATGAACTATAGTTCTGAAGAAGGAAAAGGGATTGATTATACATTGCATTTTAAATTAGTATAGGTATGGCGGCTAAAAAAGTATTGATAGTGGAGGATGATTTTATGCTAAGCATGATAAACCGCAAATATATTGAACTGATGGGGCATCTAGTGGTGGGTTCAGTTACCAACGGACCCGATGCGATAGAAGCCGTTAAAAAACACGCGCCCGATATTATTTTAATGGACCTGCGCCTTGATGGGCAAATGGACGGAATTGATGCAATGATAGAAATTGCAAAATTTTCATCGGCACCCGCTATTTATTTAACCGGCAACTCTGACGAAGAAAATAAAACGCGTGCCGTAAAAACAAACATGCTGGCCTTTTGTGTAAAGCCCGTTCATTTTGAACAGTTACAGCAGTTGTTTAGTGCAATTTAGCACCGAACCCCAAATTATTTTTAGTTTTAACCTTTTTAGCTATATTATTTTATAGCTTTGAGTATAGTTTTATGCTTTGAAAACAAATATTTCATTTACCGAAATAGAAAAAATTACTGCCGGTAATGCGCAGGCCCTGAAAGAGCTGCTTAAAATTTTTGTGAACGAAAACACCAAAAATGTTAAGAAGTTAGAAGAGTATCTCGCTACTGAAAATTGGGATGAACTAAAAAAAACCGCTCACAAAATAAAATCTTCGTTGGCTTTGGTAGGAATGATGGATTACCATGCCCTTGCCGAAGACCTTGAAAAAACTGCCGGAACAAATGTTGCCGATACGAAAAAAAAGATAGCGCAAGTTACAGAAGCCTGTCAAAACGCAATTAATCAAACCGAAATAAAACTAAAACAGCTTGCTTAAAATTTGTGCGCAAAGCCTATACCCAGCACTTCTTTAAATTGCACACGCGGCCCAACTTTACCATCACTGTCTTTTATCATTACCGCTTCGTCATAAATTAACTGTGTACTTAAAGTAGCGCTTATATATTTATTTACCTTGAACGTGGTGAGGGTAGTCCAGTTTACATACAGGTTTTGCGGGTTGTGCAAATAATCGCTGAATAATTCGAGCGTCGTTCCAAAAGTTATATTTTCCATTATTTCCCTGCAATAAACCAATTTAAAATATCCACCAAACTGCGCACGAATTTTGCTGTAAGGCGTGGTTACTTGACCGGTTGTAGGATCACGCACTTCTTTCTGTACACCAAAGGCTCCGTATTTTGCCAATGTATCGTCGTTTACAAAAGTAAAACGTCCTGTAATCGGCGCTAAAAAAATCGACAGGTTTTTAGTTGGCCTCCAATCAAATCCAAGGGCCGCAACCAAATAAGCCGGTGCCAAAAAATTAGAAATTCTTACCGAATCGTTCGGATAATTATACCCTGCGGCAAATTGCGATTTAAAATCAAGCAATGCCGCGTAATATACATGATCAAAAGCTTTGTAGCCATACTTGGATGTAAATTGTATACGGTCATCATTCTTCCACCACTTGCGGTTAGATGCTTGCTTAATTACACCATAAGCCAAATCGAGGTTATTGCTCCATACACTTTTTCCCTTTGTGTAAGTGGAAAATAAGCTAAGCATTGCGTTGGCCGAAATTGCACTTTGGCCCCCGGCTGCCCAATTGGTTAACGAAATCTGTTGTCCGTTTACATTTATAGTTCCGCCTTTGCGCCAATGTATTTTAGAGGTATCGGTATGGCTCGCTTTTAATTTCTCACTTTCGCTTAAAAGACCTTCCGAATCTTTTTTTGTTTCCTGCCCATACACATTGAACATAAATGTGGCAGCCACAATAAGTAGTGAAATACGTAACTTCATTTTTTATTTTTTTGATTTTGGTAGAGGCTGTTGTCTTTGCTTAGCTATATCTTCCAGTCGTTGGGCAAACTTAGATTTCTTCACCGGCTTTTTCATATGCTCATCAATCTGCGCGCGCAATTTTTCGTCGCTCACAAATTTACGCATGGCCCATGTTTGTACAAAAGTTATTACGTTGGCTAAAAAATAATACCAGCTTAGGCCCGACGAGTACGAGTTCATGAAACTTAAAAATATAAATGGCATAAAATACATCATAAACTTCATACCCGGCATTTGTGTTTGATTGGCAGGCGTATAATATTTACTATTCATCCAGGTATAAATAATGGTAGAGCCAAACATTAACAAGGCAAATAAACTAACGTGATCTCCGTAGATAGAGTTAATTACCGGCACGTTGCCAAATGTCCACACCGAATCATACGTAGATAAATCCTGCGCCCACAAAAATGCTTTTTGGCGCAGCTCGATAGAAGCCGGGAAAAAGTTTAACAAGGCAATTAAAATTGGAAACTGAATTAAAGCAGGTATACAACCCGAGAACGGAGAAGCGCCCGCTTTTTTATAAAGCGCCATCGACTCCTGATTTTTTTTCATCGCATCGCCCGCGTCAGGATATTTTTTATTGATGATATCCAACTCGGGTTTAAGCACGCGCATTTTGCTCGACGAGAAATAAGTTTTGTAGGCAATAGGAAATAAAAGCGTTTTAATAATAATGGTAAGCAGTAAAATAATAATGCCAAAACTAAAAGTTGAATTATTAAACGCATTAAACACAGGTATTACCAGCCACTTGTTTATTAAATTAAATACCGGCCAGCCAATGTTTATCATGGTCTCTAAACCCACATCGTAGCTTTTTAAAATATTATATTGAGTGGGGCCAAAATAAAAGCGCATATTAAAATTTTCGGCAACACCGTGGTTATACGGTATGCCCAACTCGGTAGAAAAACTTTTTACGTTGCTAAGCGAGTTGTGTTTTGCCATGGTGCGCACAATGCTTCCATCTTTTAAAAAACCTTTTTCGCCAATAACTGCTGCTGTAAAAAATTGTTGCTTAAAAGCAACCCACTCTACAGGCGCTTCGTTAATACTTTTTTCTTCGTCCTTACCCGGGTTTATATAATCCGAATCTTCGTCTTTAAATTTCCAATAAACGGTGCTGGCCTGCCTTTCTTTTTCAATGTGCTCCTCCTGACTGGGAGTAATCATTTTCCAGGAAAAAGTAAGTTGATCGGTGTTTGGCGAGATAATGGCCTGCATGTTTACCACGTTTATTTTGCAGCCTACTACGTAATCGTTATTTTTTAAAGTGTACACATACTCAATGTAATTGGCGGGGTTTGCCGTTGGTAATCTATAAATAATTACCTGCGCATCGCCGGCTTTCTTTACATCACTTGCGGTAAAATATAAACTATCGGTGTGTACTTGCAGCGTGTTATTGTAAGCTAAAAATACTAAAGCCTGTGATGCCGAATCGCTGTTAAACAATTCGACTTTTTTCTTCGGAATATTGTTCTTTTTCTCTTCTTCCGGTTGAGCACGAAAATATTCTTTTAGTTCAACCGCGGCAATGCTTCCGCCTTTTGATTGAAAGGTTACTTTTATTTTTTCGTTTTCTACAACAAGCTCTTTGTTTTCGCCTTGCGCTGCTGCCGTAAAATCGCGGTATTTATTTTGAAGATTTACTTTGTTTAAAGAATCGGTGTTTACAATTTTGGCAACAACCGTTTGGCCTTTAACAAGTGTAGTATCCAAATTATTTTTTGCGGCCGCTGCAATAGCGTCGGCTTGGGCCTTTTTTATTTCGGCAAGTTCAACTTTTGCAAGCGAATCGTTTTTTTGTTTTGCTTTACGTATTTCTTCATTACTGGGCCCGTTTAAAACCAGCCAGCCAATTAAAATACCACCAATCATCACTAAACCTATCAGGGAGTTCCTATCCATTTTGCCTTAAAATTTTGAAGCCGCAAAGATATAGAAAGAAATGCTTTTTAAGTGCTTTATATTTTTTGGGCGAAGAAAGTACTGTATTGTGCCTTAGGGATGTGCAGGGCTTGGTTCTTTTGCCGTTTATTTTTGCATCGGAGGATAAAACCTAAATGGCAAAAAACGGAAGCGAAGCGGACCCCGGAGCAGCCCGGCCCCGCCTAAGCCACACATTGAAAGTCAATTACTCATTCGGGGCAAGGCCCAAAACACCCTCAACCTCCTCTTGAAATTCCGTATTCTTAATTTTGAATTCTTAATTTTAATTGTATCTTTGCCATCCTTTTTTACAGATGGATGAGAAGCAGTTTATAATCCGCCTTAACGGGTTACCAATTGGCAATCATCAGTATGAATTTGAGGTAAGTGATTCGTTCTTTGAGACCCGCGAGTATTGTGAAATAGACGGAGCAAACGTGAAAGTAGCCTTAGAAGTTGTTAAACAAAACAATCTTACACAGCTAAACTTTGCCATTACAGGTACACTTAATGTGGCCTGCGATCGCTGCACCAAGCCCTTCCCTATTGAGATTGATGCCAACGAACAATTGTTTGTAAAACACGCCAACCCCGATGAGGTTCATCCCGAAAACGTGCTGGTTTTGCCCTTTGGCGAAAACGACCTCAACATATCGCAACCGCTTTACGAATTTATAAGCCTGGCGCTTCCGGCCCGCAGAGTACCTTGCGAAGAAGACCCTGCTTTTAAATGCGATGAAGAAACATTAAAAAAATTAAACGAAGTCTCAACCGATGAGCCCGAACAAAACCCGGGCGAAACCATTTGGGATAAACTAAAAAATAAAGATTTTAATAACAATAATTAAACTAAGAAGTCATGCCAAATCCCAAACGAAAAATGTCCGGAGCCCGCACTAACAGTCGCAGGGCCACTTATAAAGCATCAGTACCAACAGTTGGTGTTGACCAAACTACCGGCGAGGCCCATTTATGGCACCGCGCGCATTGGTACGAAGGAAAACTTTACTACAAAGGAAAAGTAGTAATGGAAAAAGCGCATAAGTAACAAAATCGCTAAAAAAGCTAAAAACAGGCCTAAAACCTGTTTTTTTTGCTTTAAACCCGTTGATTTTTGCCTTTTTTTCCACATTTTCTGTTTAAAACTAAATCTCAAAAGATAGGTTTTTTCGCAAAATTTTAGTTCCTTAGCCCCCGATTTATATGAAGATAGGATTAGATATTATGGGCGGCGACTTTGCCCCCAATAACGAACTTGATGGCGCCATTGCCGCCGCAAAAGAACTCCCCTCGCACGTTAAAATTGTGCTTATAGGCGATAGCCAGGCCGCAAAAAATTACATTACCAGTCAAAAAGCCGATCCTTCGGTATTTGAATACGTACATACTACCGAAGTTATTCAGATGGGCGAGCACCCTACCAAGGCACTTTCTCAAAAACCAAATTCAAGCATTGGCTTAGGTTTTAAATTACTTAAAGAAAATGCTATACAAAGTTTTACCAGCGCGGGTAATACCGGAGCTATGCTGGTAGGCGCCATGTTTTCGGTAAAAGCCATTCCGGGAGTTATACGCCCCAGCATTGGCAGCGCAATTCCAAAAGAAAACGGTAAAGTTGGATTTATACTTGATGTGGGCACCAATGCCGATTGCAAACCCGATGTGCTTTATCAGTTTGCAATACTTGGCTCTTTGTATGCGCAGTACGTTTATAAAATTGCCAATCCTAAAGTGGGCCTTTTAAATTTAGGCGAAGAGGCCGAAAAAGGGAATCTTGTTTCGCAGGCCGCGCATAACCTCATGAAAGATTCTAAAGATTTTAATTTTGTTGGAAATATTGAGGGTTCTGATTTATTTAATGATAAAGCCGACGTAATTGTTTGCGAAGGATTTACCGGCAACGTGGTTCTTAAAGCCTGCGAAGCCTTTTATAGCACCATAAAAAAACGTCAACGCTCGGATGAGTTTTTTGACCGCTTTAATTACGAGTTATATGGATCAACGCCTATGCTTGGAATTAATGCTAACGTTTTAATCAGTCACGGTAAGTCCAGCGGACTTGCTTTTAAAAACAGCATGTTGCTTGCCAAAGATATTGCCGATGCAAATCTTCCCGAAAAAATAAAAGAAGTTTTTAATTAATGATAAGAGCTGCCATAACCGCCGTTGCGGGCTACGTGCCCGAGTATGTTTTAACCAACCAGGAACTGGAAAAAATGGTTGATACAACCGACGAGTGGATTATGACGCGTACGGGCATTAAGGAAAGGCGCATACTGCGCGAGCCCGGCAAAGCGGCATCCGATATGGGCGCGGCGGCTGTGCTCGAGCTTTGCAAAAAGCGCGGTATTTCTCCCAATGAAATTGAATTACTTATTTGCGCAACCGTTACCGGCGATTTGATTTTTCCGGCAACAGCCAATATTATTTGCGATAAAATTGGGGCTAAAAATGCTTGGAGCTACGATATAGCCGCGGCCTGCAGTGGTTTTATTTTTACACTGGCCACGGCAGTGCAGTTTATTCAAAGCGGTACCTACAAAAAAGTTGTTGTTGTGGGCTCTGATAAAATGAGTTCGATTGTTGATTATACTGACCGCTCTACCTGCGTTATTTTTGGTGATGGCGCCGGCGCTGTTTTACTTGAACCAAGCAAAGACGAAACCGGTATTCAGGATTTTATTTTAAAAGCCGACGGATCGGGAAGACAACATTTACAAATGAAAGCGGGCGGATCTTTAATGCCGCCAAGCCATCAAACGGTTGATGAAAAATTACATTTTGTTTATCAGGAAGGGCAGGCTGTTTTTAAACATGCAGTTTATAACATGGCAGAAGTATCTGCCCAGATAATGGTAAAAAATAATTTAACCGCCAATGATATTGCGTGGTTAGTGCCACATCAGGCAAACAAACGTATTATTGATGCTACTGCTTCGCGTATGGGATTAGGTCCCGAAAAAGTGATGATGAATATTGAAAAATACGGAAACACTACAGCCGGTACAATTCCTCTTTTATTATGGGATTATGAAAAGCAATTAAAAAAAGGAGATAATTTAATTATGGCGGCCTTTGGCGGTGGATTTACCTGGGGCGCCATTTGGTTAAAGTGGGCATATTGATTTTTACAAATAAACTGACAAACAAAACGAGTATCAACTAACAACAAATACAAGTAACATGAAGCTAACAGAAATTCAGGATTTAATAAAATTTGTAGCCAAGTCGGGAGTAAGCGAAGTGGAGTTAGAAACCAAGGAGGTTAAAATTGTTATTAAAACTTCGCGTGGCAAAGACCAGCAACAATATGTTGTTCAAACCCAGGCGCCGGTGCAGCAGGCCGTGCAGTACACGCAACAAAACGTGCAACAAACGAGTGAAAATAAAACTCCGCAAACTCCGGCAAGCGGAAATGATGAGAGTAAATACATAACTATTAAATCGCCGATGATTGGTACGTTTTATCGTTCGGGCGGGCCGGATAAGCCTGTATTTATTAATGTTGGAGACGAAGTTGCAGAAGGCAAAGTGGTTTGCATTATTGAGGCCATGAAGCTTTTCAATGAAATTGAAAGTGATGTAAAAGGTAGAATTGTAAAAGTTTTGGTTGACGATTCAACTCCGGTTGAGTATGACCAGCCGCTTTTCTTGGTTGATCCTTCTTAATCTGAAACTCCATTTTGTTTTTTCAAATCGTATTGATGTTAAATTTTCAAATTGAAAAACTGTGTTTAAAAAAATATTAATAGCCAACCGAGGAGAAATTGCTTTACGCGTTTTGCGTACCTGCCGCGAGATGGGTATAAAAACCGTAGCCGTTTACTCAACTGCCGATAAAGAATCGCTTCACGTAAAATTTGCCGACGAAGCTGTTTGTATTGGCCCGCCGCCAAGCAAAGATTCGTATTTAAGTATGTCGAGCATTATTGCCGCTGCCGAAATTACCAATGCAGATGCCATACATCCCGGCTACGGCTTCTTATCCGAAAATGCAAAGTTTTCTGAGATATGCAGGCAGAATAAAATTAAATTTATTGGTGCTTCTCCCGAAATGATTAATTCTATGGGAGACAAAAGTAACGCCAAAGCAACCATGATTAAAAATGGCGTGCCTTGTGTTCCGGGCTCTGAAGGTCTGCTTGAAAGTGTTGAACAGGGAATTAGATTGGCAAAAGATGTTGGCTATCCTGTTATCATCAAAGCAACAGCAGGTGGTGGCGGAAAAGGAATGCGCATTATCTGGAAAGAAGAAGATTTTCAGGCTTTGTGGGACAGCGCAACTACCGAAGCATCGGCGGCATTTGGAAACGGAGCCATGTATATGGAAAAATACATTGAAGAACCGCGTCACATTGAAATACAAATTGTAGGCGATCAATACGGTAAGGCTTGTCACCTAAGCGAGCGCGATTGTTCTATACAGCGCCGTCATCAAAAATTAGTTGAAGAAACTCCATCGCCCTTTATGACTCCCGAATTGCGCGATGCAATGGGAGACGCTGCTGTTAAAGCCGCTTTATCTATCGGATATGAAGGTGTAGGTACCATTGAATTTTTGGTTGACAAGCACCGCAATTTTTATTTCATGGAAATGAATACGCGCATTCAGGTGGAGCATCCTATCACAGAAGAAGTAATTGATTACGATTTAATACGTGAACAGATTTTAGTGGCGGCAGGCGTTCCTATTTCAGGTAAAAATTATTATCCGCAGCTACATGCCATTGAGTGCAGAATTAATGCAGAAAATCCGTTTGATAATTTTAGACCCTCGCCGGGAAGAATTACTACACTGCATACTCCGGGCGGCCACGGTGTTCGCGTTGACAGTCACGTTTACAGCGGTTATTCAATTCCTCCAAATTACGACAGTATGATTGGTAAATTAATTACCGTTGCGCAAACACGCGAAGAAGCGATTGCAAAAATGTATCGTGCATTAAGTGAATATGTGATTGAAGGAATTAAAACAACCATTCCTTTTCATATGAAATTAATGCAGAATGAAGATTTTAAAAAAGGAAATTATACTACAAAATTTCTTGAAACTTGGGATTTTAAAGAATAAGGCGATTTCTAAATAAAAGAGGCATAGTATTTGCTGCACAAATACGAATTAAAAAAATACTATGAAAAAATTTATCCTGTTATCATTTGCAAGCGTTTTTATGATTGCCTGTACACCTAAAGCAAGTAAGAACACTGCCGGTGCCGCACCTGTTTCCGGGCCTGTTGCTGCTCCCGGCGCCACTACTGAGCCAACCGAAGAGAATGTAACTGCTGCAAAGACAAAATTTCCGGATGTTACTTTAGATGTACTTAAAAAAGGGCATGCCATTTATTACGGCGCCTGTACCCGTTGTCATGGCGCCAAAAATATTGCGCGGCGCGATGAAAAAGAATGGGTTGGTATTATGGATGATATGGCGCCTAAAGCGAACCTTACACCAATTGAAAAAGACGCGGTGTGGAAATATATTATGTCGGTTAAATTGGCAGCAATACCGAGGTGACATGGAGTTTAGTCCATTATTATCAGTTTTGGTCACTCGGCATTATGCCATAAATTTGACTAAATTATTAATACACATGGCATAAAATAAATTTCTTTTTATCTTTTCCTCTCGTACCTCTTCTTTACGTGATTTACCTTAATCTTTAACAGATCCGTCATCATACTAAAACTGTGAAACAATAAACTTACGCTTGTTCCATCCTGGCTTCGTAATGTAACCGGTAATCTTTTTATGTCGTAATTTCTTTTAAGCGCCACGTAAAGTACTTCCACATCAAAAGTAAAACTCTCAATTCTTCCTACACCAAATAAATCCTCGGCTATTTCGGCTCTAAAACCTTTAATGCCGCATTGCGTATCAAACATATTGCCCGCAACAAAATTTCCTACAATTAAAGAAAACCACCTGCTTGCCATATTTCTTAAAAAAGATTTGGAGGTATGGTAACTCGATTCGGCAAGTGTTCGGTCGCCTACCACCACATCAAATTTTCTTTCGTCCAAATAATGTAAAAATCTGTCGAACACTTCTGTTTCAAAGGGAATATCAGCGTCGGTAAAAATTCTGTATTGGCCGGTAGCATGCAACATTCCCATTCTTACTGCGGCGCCCTTGCCTTTATTTTTTTCGTAGGTAAGGTATTTGCAGTTAAACTCTTCGGCAACCTGTTTGGTAAGACCCTCATCATTGCTTCCGTCATCAACAACAATTATCTCATAGGGCCATTCCTTCTTCTTCAAATATTTCAACAAACAAGGCAAGTTATTCCTTAGGGTAAGGCCACTTTTAAATGACGGGATAATAACACTTAAATAAGTCATTTTTGTTCGCTAAAAAGGTAAAAATACTTATTCTTTTTTACCTGTGCACACTGTTTTTTACTTTAAATACTTTGTTAACTTTACCTCTTAATGAAGTATCTTATAGCTTTTGTTTTTTTTGCAATTGCCCTGCTCTCATCCTGCAGAGTCGATAAGAAAACATTTTCTGTTAATGACATGCGTTTTATGACCAACGCTGCTAGTTCTTCTGATTCAATTGTTAAGTTAACTATTGATTTGGATGATGCTGTTTTAAATGGCATTGAAATTCCCACAAAAAAACAAACGCCAAACGGCTATTTTAATTTTTCTTTTAAAATTAAAAATGAATCGGTTAATCCGGAGGTGTTTTTCTATAAAGTGTATTACCAAAACGAAACTTATAAATTTAACGAAGATGACAAACTGGCTACCGAAAATTTTTATGGTAGTTGGGAGAACCCGCAATTTATTTTTAAATCAACCAGGCAATTGGCGGCGGGAGAAGAAGTAGAAATCAGGGATAGTTTTAAAATAGTGGGCAATCCGCGCAATGAAAAGATATTTTATGGTTCGGATCCTATGAAGCACATTGTGAATGACGAATCGATTAAAAACACAATCGCTTATATAAAATCAATACCTGAGTGGCTCAATGCGGTTACTGAAACCTCAAAAAAAAGAAAAATATCCCTGGAAGAACAAATGTTCATGGACGCTCTTTGGTCTTTAAACGAGCAAAGGGAACGTGATTCTACTTATAATAATCGATGGAAAAGAAATCCCCGCGTGGGTTTGTATAAATTTATGCTGGTAATTACAAACCCTGAAGACTTTGATATGATGCCGGCCGAAATAAAAGATATTTCAAGAAAAACAACAGATAACGACTTTATTAACCCCTTTACTTATTTTACCTATAACAAACCGGGAAATATTAAAAACACGACTGTTGTTGAGTTCGGCAAAAAATTGCTTGTAAATGCAAAGATGGATTTTTCGAAAGGAATGTTTATAAATCCCCTGACATTAAACCGACTTGGATTCACGAAGGACTATTATACTTCTGATTGCAGTGATAGTTTGGATAAATACAAAAACGCTCACGTTGAACTTTTTATACATAACATTAACCGCGATTTTGTTTTACATAATGTGCCTGAAGCACGGGATGTGACCGGCGAAAATTTTTCGAGAAGTGAATACGATGCAATGGCCAAAAAGTACGCCAATTCTTCTTCGCTTGTTAATACTTATGTTAACGTAACCGACTGCCCTTGTAAAAATGTCCAAATAAATAAAAAAGAAAACTCGGTAGCATTAATTAATCCGGGCAATAGCGCTCCTCCATTTAAGAAAGAGCACGTTGGCCTGGTAACAAGGATTGGTTTTACCTACGGTAAATTTCGGGCAAAAATAAAATTTCCCGAAATGCTTAGTAAAGATAATGTTTGGAACGGGATAACAAATGCATTTTGGATGATTGCACAGGATGTAAATTCTGATTGGAATATGCGAAGGCCTTGCAACGCTGATGTTGCTTATATTCCCAAGCAAGAGCCTGATAACGAAAGTGCGTTGCAACACAGCAGGAAGCAAATTACTTATTCGGAAATTGATTTTGAGATCGTAAAAGATTCACAGTTCTGGCCACGCACTTCTTACAATAAAAGTAATGTAAATTATCAGGAGGATGATGGGGCAAACAACCATGATATTATGGTAACCTGCACTAATTGGGATATGGCCTGCCATGAGCCAAAAAAATTCAGTATTGGAGCCAAGCAGTTAGAAGTTGACGGAAAAAAATTTCTTTTTCACCGATGGGATCATTTTTACAAAGCACTTACAACAAAAATTCCGGTTAACCACGACGAAATATTTAAAAAACCTTATTATTATTTTGAAATAGAGTGGTTACCCGAAAAAATCATTTGGCGCATTGGGGCCGAAAAAAATAAGATGCAGGTTATTTGTATAATGGATAAAAATATTTCGGCAATTCCAAGTAATCAAATGATTATGGTTATTACACAAGAATGGCACAACCAGGAGTGGTGGCCAACGGCGCCGTACAAGCAAAATTTCATACCTTTTCCTAAAAATGATATTATCGGAAAAGTTTTAGAATTAGAAATTGAATAAAATATGGTATTTAGCAGCGTAGTATTTTTAGTTTATTTTTTGCCCATATTTTTAGTGGTATATTTTTTTACCCCTAAGGCCGCCAAAAATTATGTGTTACTTGCTGCCAGCATATTTTTTTATGCATGGGGGGCACCGCGATTTATTTTTGTTATTTTAGCTACCACTACCGTAGATTTTTATTTTGTAAAGCTTCTTTACAATGCAAAAACAGAGAAAAAACGCCGATTATTTTTATTGTTGTCACTTTTCCTTAATGTTGGCCTTTTATTTTATTTTAAGTACTGCAATTTTTTTATCGAAAATTTTAATGCCGTTTTGGGAGCTTTTGGCTCTAAAGATATTTCCTGGACAAAAGTTATTCTTCCAATCGGCATTTCCTTTTACACTTTCGAAAGTTTAACTTATGTTATTGATGTGTATCGCAAAGTACACAAGCCTTTAAATAATTTTTTGCAATATCAATTGTATATTATTCTTTTTCCGAAGCTAATTGCGGGCCCCATTATTCGCTATCACCAGATATCCGACCAGATTGCTGATCGCAGTGCAAATGATACGGTTGATAATAAATTAACCGGCTTCTTTCGTTTCGTAATCGGGCTTTCTAAAAAAGTTTTAATTGCCAACACCATGGCAGCCGAAGCCGATAAAATTTTTGCATTGGCGCCTGCCGAGCTAACAACAATAACGGCCTGGATTGGAATGCTGGCTTATACTTTTCAGATCTATTTTGATTTCTCGGGATACAGCGACATGGCCATCGGCTTAGGAAAAATGATAGGCTTTAAATTTCCGGAGAACTTTGATAACCCTTATACATCACGCAGCATAACCGAATTTTGGAGGCGCTGGCACATGACCCTGGGAAGCTGGATGAAAAATTATTTATATATACCTCTTGGTGGAAATAAGGTTGATAACAAGGCAAGGCTGTATTTTAATCTTTGGCTCGTATTTTTAGCGTCGGGCTTCTGGCATGGTGCTGCATGGACTTTTATTATTTGGGGCGTTTATCACGGGTGTTTCCTAATTCTCGAAAGAATGTTTCTTTTAAAGGTGTTTCAAAAAATAGGCAAAATTCCTTCTACCCTTATAACTTTTATAATTGTGGCTATTGGGTGGGTATTTTTTAGGGCAGACACAACCGCACAGGCACTTTCATTTACAGGCAAGCTTTTTGCCTTTCAATTTTCGGCAGAAAGTTATTTTTTGGATGCTGAATTTAAATTTTATTTTATTCTTGCAATACTGTTTTCGTTTTTTGCCTGCTTTAAAATTGGCCAAAGAATTCAGGAAAGAATTTATTTCTCGGAATATCGCTTGGGCGGATATCTTGCAGGAACGGTTACATTCTGCTTTCTTTTTCTTATTTCTCTTGCCTCCATTACTTCGTCGGGCTTTAATCCTTTTATTTATTTTAGATTTTAATGAAGCTATTTAAACACATACTTCTAACATCTATTCTTGCATTTCTATTTGCATTTTATTTTCAGAAAAAATTTGGTGTTTTTCATATAAAGCCGCTTGATGGAATTAAAGAGTTGGCCGTTAAGCCAAAATTAACTTTAAAAAACTTTTTTAACCTGCACTATCAGGATTCTTTTAACTTGTATGTTAAAGAAAATATGGGCTTTCGGCCTGTGCTGGTAAGAACATTTAATCAAATTAGTTTCACTTTATTTCATACTACAAAGGCGCCCGGTGTTGTGGTTGGAAAGAACGGGCATCTTTTTATTGAATCGTATATAAACAATTACACCGGTATAAATTTTGTTGGAAAGGCCAAAGCCGACCGGATTATTAAAAAAATAAAAACCGTTCAGGATTCGCTTAAACGGTTTGATATTGATTTACTGATTATTTTTGCGCCCGGAAAAGCAAGTTATTATCCTTATAATATTCCGGAAAATTATTTGCTACGCAAAAAAGATACTACGAATTACACGTATTATTCAGAAAAATTTAAAAAAGAAAAAATTAACTTCATTGATTTTAACCGCTATTTCATAGATCATAAAAGTTCTTTCGTTTATCCGGTTTATCCGGAGTACGGAACGCACTGGACCCCTTATGCCTATTCTTTGGCCATGGATTCTATCTTACATTATATAGAGCAGAAAAGGAAGATTGACCTTCCCGATTTTGATTATTCAAGAACCTATTTAAGCGATTCTTTGCGCGAGCGTGAATATGATATTGGCGTTTTGTTGAATTTAGCAAAAACGCTTCCGCATAAACCAATGCCTTATCCTGATTATAGATTTTATTATAAAAACGGACAAACCAAACCCGATGTACTGGCCGTTGGCGACAGTTATTGGTGGTGCCTGGTAGGAGATGATATGCCTTATCATTTTTTTAAAGAAGATGTGTATTGGTTTTACAACAAAGACATTTACAAACATAACGTTAAACAGGAAACGTCGGTTGAAAAGATTTCATTCCCAAATGAAACTGTGAACCGTGATGTTATCATTATTATGGCAACCGAAGCCACTTTCGATCTTTTTCCATATGGATTTATTGATAAAGCCTACGAAGTATATTGTTTAAGCAAAGATGAAAAAAGAAAAATTATAACGAACAAAATAAACGCTGATGCGCAATGGAAAGAATCCATTCTGAAAAAAGCCAAAGAAAACAACATCAGCGAAAAACAACAATTGGACAAAGACGTTGAATTTATTTTAACTACTGAAAATACCCCTGTAAAATCTCCTATATGGGTTTATAATGCCATTATTGCCGAATACATGGAAAAAATTAAAAGCGACCCAAATTGGTTTGAGCAAATAAAACAAAAAGCCACTCAAAATAACACCGCTGTAGAATTGCAACTTGAAGAAGATGCTAGGTTTGTGTACGCTGCTGAGTACGGTAGCGAAGAAATAAAAAACCATTTAAACGAAATAAGAACAAGAATTCTTGCTGACCCGCAGTGGACTGCACAAGTAAAGCAAAAAGCCATTGAGAAAAAAATACGTTTTGAAGAAATGCTTGAGCTGGATGTTAAATTTGTTTATGATACTGAAATTAAATCAAAAAAATAAACTTGTAAATTAAAGTTTTTGTATGGTTTTTAGTTCCTCCATATTTCTTTTGTTTTTTCTGCCCATTGTACTATTTATTTATTTTATTTCTGAAAAGAGATATAAAAACTATATTTTACTATTGGCCAGCATTGTTTTTTACAGTTGGGGCGCGCCAAAATTTATATTTGTAATCATAGCCACAACCTTTTTGGATTTTATACTTGTTAGCCGGCTTTATAAATCAACAAATAAAAGGGCTCGGAAAGTTTTACTTATTCTCTCGGTATCTGTTAACTTAGGGTTATTATTTTACTTTAAATATTGTAATTTCTTTATTGAAAATACAAACGCGCTCTTGGGTTGCTTTAATACCGGCCCTGTAAAAATGCTTGATGTTATACTACCTATTGGCATTTCATTTTACACGTTTGAAACTATTACATATGTAGTTGATGTTTACCGAGGCGTGCATAAACCATTGGAAAAATTTTTAGACTACTTATTATATATCCTTTTCTTTCCCAAACTGATTGCGGGCCCCATTGCAAGGTATCATGAAATTAGCGACCAGTTAACAAATAGAAATGAAAATATTGATACTAAAATAAATGGCCTGTTCAGGTTTATTATTGGCCTGTCAAAAAAGGTACTGATTGCAAATGTATTGGCAGAACAGGCTGATTATATATTTGGATTGCCACTGGAAGATATTACCACCAATCACGCCTGGAGCGGGGCGCTTTTATATACTTTTCAGATATATTTTGATTTCTCGGGATATTCGGATATGGCTATCGGACTTGCATTACTCTTCGGCTTCAAATTGCCCGAAAATTTTAACAACCCTTACATCTCACAAAGTATTACAGAATTCTGGCGGCGCTGGCACATGACCTTGGGTAATTGGATGAAAAATTATCTCTATATTCCATTAGGTGGAAATAAAGTAAACTCAAAATTACGGCTGTATTTTAATTTATCGCTTGTATTTATCATTTCCGGCTTTTGGCATGGTGCTGCATGGACTTTCATTATATGGGGAGCGTATCACGGGCTTTTTCTGATTATGGAAAGATTGTTTTTATTAAACGTTTACAAGAAAATTGGAAAATTATTTTCAACTGCGCTAACTTTTTTATTTGTACTTATTGGCTGGGTATTTTTTAGAGCGGATAGTTTTTCGCAGGCGATATTATTTATTAAAAAAATGTTTCGATTTCATTTTACAGGGCAGCTTGTTTTTTTATTTGAAGAAAAGCTTATTTGGATTTTAGGGCTGGCTTTTATTTCCTGCTTTATATGGGCCAATACTGCAGCTGAAAAATTTCAACAGAAATTACTCTTTAACTCGCCGGGGCTTTTAAGCACTTTTTTTAAAAGTACCCTTGGAATCGTGTTATTTATAATTTGTTTGGGTTCTATTATTGGCTCTAATTTTAATCCTTTTATTTATTTCAGGTTTTAGAATGAAAACGACACTTAAAAAAATAATTTTTTCCCTTTCATTATTGGTATTCTTTATCCCATTATTAGAAACGCAGTTCAGGTTTTTTTCTTTTGAATCCCTAAAAGGCGCCTATACAAGAAAAAACAAGCCGTTATTTAATGACTCAACCTGGTTTAACGGATCATTTCAACCTCAATACGAAGAATATATTAATGATACGGTAGGTTTCAGGCCTCTGTTAATAAGGTCTTTTAATCAACTGGATTACTCTTTTTTTAATAAATTGCATGCCTATGACATTGTAGTTGGTAGGAATAACAATTTACTGGCAACCACCCATCTTGATGCGCATTTAGGAAAATTAAATATTCCCTTCCGCTCCATAGATAGCATGAGCAATAAACTAAAACTATTGCAAGATACCCTGGCCAAAAAGAATATCTCCCTTATTTTTGTATTTGCACCAAGTAAGGGAAGTTTTGGTCTTTCAGATGCGCCTTATTGGTACGATACTACAAGAAAAAATTCTTCCTGGTACAGTACTTATCTTTCTTCTTTTAAAAAAAGAGGCGTTTCCTATTTCGATTTTAATCGCTACTACCTGGATAAAAAAGGTAAAACAACCTATGCTTTATATACCAAATTCGGAATCCATTGGTCATGCGTGAGCTGCGCGTACGCATTTGATTCGTTGTGCAGTTTTATTGAGCAAAAGCAAAACGTAACTCTGCCTTCCGTAAACTTTAAGATCCCACTTGAAAATAGCAGGCCTTACTACGCAGTTGACACAGATCTAACCGCTTCTTTAAACTTATTACACCCCCTAAAATCTCCTGAAAATTTTTGGGCTCCCGTTTTTACCGTTAACACAGATTCTTCTACGGATAAAATAAGCGGTTTGTTTATAGCCGACAGTTATTTTTGGAATATTACTGCTTTAAGTTTACATGATAAAATTTTCAATCACTGGTCCTTCTGGTATTACAACCGCACCGGTTACGAAAAAAATAATTCTACGTCTTTTTCTGTTGATTCAAGAGACCTTGAAAAAGAAATCGAAAAGCACAACGTAATTTTGATAATGGCTACATTTACAAATTTGAACAATCCGGGGTGGGGATTTATTGACAAGGCCTACGCACATTATTTTCCACTTCAAATTTCGCGGATAACAGAGCTGAAAGAGCAAATAAAAAGTAACAAACAATTGCTCGACGCCGTTAAGAAAAAAGCGGAGATTAACGGGTTTTCTTTAGATAAACAAATTGACATGGATGCGCTTTATTTGTATACAGAAGAACGCAAGAATAAATAAAGCTGCAGGTTAGCTCTGATTAGCTGAAGTTTTTTTTGAATACTATGGGCTCAGGCGGTAAAAATACATAAGCATATTTAGTCAAAGTATATTTGTATCTTTACAGCCGGTGAAATAATTTTTTATGCTGCAGATATTAAATAAATATAAATATGTTATTGCGTTTATTGTTTTTTTAATACATCTCTTCTTTAAAAATTACCATCTTGGACAAACCGGTTTTTGGTATGATGAAGCCTACAGCGTTTATTGGGGGGGCGGCCGCACGGTTAAAGAAATTTTGCTTGAAGGGCTCGAAAATGATCCCAATCCGCCGCTCTATCTTATATTACTTCACTACTGGATTCCGATATTTGGAGATACAGAATACGGGGTGCGGCTTTTATCAGTTGTTGCCAGTTCATTAACGGCCGGAGTTTTATTTTTATTTACCCTCCGCTTTTTCAATTGGCAAACCTCCATCTTTGCATCTATTATGTTTTTAACTTCCGGTGAGTTATATTATTACAGTCAGGAAGCGAGGGCTTTTTCTTTAGTATTACTTACTGTAATTCTGTCTTATTACGTTTTTTTAAGTTTGATAAACAGACCAACGGTCGGGAAAATCGTTGTTTTAGGCCTTCTAAATGCGGCGGTATTTTATCTTCATATATTAAGTACTTTAAGTGTTGCCGGGCAATTGCTAATTTTTCCATTTCTCTTATTTAAGTATCATCCCGTTACTGCCCCCGATTCCGAAACCTATATTTGGAAAAAATTTAAACTTTTTCATTTTATCCCCATTACTTATAAAAAAAGGCAGGAATACTTAAATCAAACTATTAATTTCAGTATTCATAAAAAAATGCTGCTCTTTTTTCTATTTTCTTTATTAGTTTTTGTTGCCCTTTTATATCCATGGATGCATCGCATAATGGATCTGGGTCAAAATGGTTTAAAAAATTTCTGGTTGACTAAACCAACTTACAGGGAGTTTAAGGATTGCCTCTATGATTTTTTTAATTCGCAATCGCTATTTAACGTATATGTTTTTTCATTCCTTGTTTTTTGCATTCTTATTTTATTTAAAAAATTTTGCGAGCAAGGCATGAATAAAAAGATGATTTTGTTTGCTTTGGTTGTTGGGCCGGGACTTCTTTATCTAAATTATTTTTTAGCAGGGATTCAACCTATTTTTCTCAAACGATATGTTCTTTTTACAGTCTTTGGTTTTGTCTTGCTTTATACATACATCTTCTCACTTGTAAAATTTAATTTCTTCCTAAAACTTTCGCTCTTCCTTGTTCTTTCCTTTTTTAGCTTCAAAAAAATAATATATCCAAGAGAAAGCGTTTACGATTATGACAAGGCATGTGTATTTCTTAAAAGCGTTCAATCAAAAAATACCTTTATTACTAATGATGTGCAGGACATTTTTTCTTACTATTACGACAAAAAGTGCTTTTATATTAAAGAATACGTCACCAAACACAATTATTTATTAGCCAAGGGTATCCTAACTCCTTTTAATCTTGATTGGCCTAAAACGGAAGACTTCTCGAAATACAGGTTAATATACTATACCGCCGCTTTTGCTGCCGTATATGACCGCGAAAATAAAGTAGAAAACGCGCTTAACGAAAAATTTATCAGAGTAAAAGAGATTAATTGTTTTAAGGGAATGAGAATAATTTGTTATTACAACCCTGCATTTGACAAAAAGAAGTAAATCTTCTTTACCTTATTAATTACACCCAAATTTTTTCTGTGGCCAGTTCCATCATGCATTCGTCATCTTTGCTATTACCGTATACTATAACAGCTTCGTATTTTTCGAGACTGTACTTTTCTAATATCCGTACCTTCTTTTGATTGTGGTTGCAATTTGGTGTACTAAAGTTTCCGGTAAATTTGCTTTCGTTGTATGCAAGTTCTGTACACAAATATTTGATTTTGTATAATTCACAAAATGGCTTTATCCATAAATCGGGAGACGCGGACACAACTACAACCTCTGCACCGTCACTTATATACGTTTCTATTTTATTGGTGAATTCCTTCTTTATTATATTATCGGCTATTAGCTTTTGTATCAGCCTTTCTCCCATCTTTTCGATTTTACTTTTTTCAATTCCCTTTAAATAAAATGACTGGATAGCTTCCTTTAATTTGCCGCCATCATATAATTTTAATTTATGCAATAAAAACAAAGGGGTAAAAAGTAAAAAGCCGGAATAAAATTTAAAGCCTCCGAATGTAAATTTAAAAAATAAAGGGAATGAATCTTTGGTTGTTATAGTTCCGTCAAAATCAAATAGTACTAATTTTTTCTTCTCCATTTTATTTACGATGCGGCGGGTTAAGCAACAGGTTTTTCGGCTATTAAAAAATAATGTGGATATACAAAAACCTGCTTGGTATATTCTTCTTTTACGGTAAAACCGATCTCCTGCAACCATTGTTTTGCTTTTGAAACAGAAACTTCATTTCCTATCTCTCTTGCAAAAACAAGATCATGCATTTTATTACAATAAACAAACGGGCTGGCCGCATTAATATCTTTAAGTATTAGTTGTGCACCTGGCGCCATTTTTTTAAATATTGATTCTAGAAAAGAATGCTGCTGGTTGGAAGGAACATGGTGTAAAACGTCAATTAAAAAAACAACTTCATAGTCAGCCATGGCATCCGGAAAATTTACACCATCAAAAGTTTTAAAAATAAACTCTTTTCCCGCTCCGTATTTTTTTGCTAACGCATTGGCATTGGTAACAAGGGTCTCGCTAATTTCGATACCCATAATTTTTTTAATATCTGTAAAATTAGCGGCAACTAAACTAAACTGGCCCGATCCGCATCCCACATCAAATAAATTTTTTTTATTGAGTGTGTATTTCAATAAATCCTCAAAAGGGCAAATAACAGGCCTGTATTTTATCTTCAGCTTGTCTATAAACCCCGAATTGATCGATGTTTTTTCAAGAAACTTTATTAGTTCTTTATTACTTATCATTTTACAAAATATATTATTATAACAAAAAATAACACCCAGCTTACAATAATTAATTTTAAAAACAAATCCTTTAGTACCAGTTTAGAGGGAGATCCGCTGTTGTTTTCCACTAAAGTTATTTGCAAATACCGAAATACTCCCAGCATTACAAAAATGGTAGAAATATAGGGGTGTTTGCCTGCAAACCTTGCGTTTACTTCGGGAGAGGTTATATAGAGTATGTAAGAAACGATTAAAACCGCACAAAGGATGCTTACTGCGCTACTGATAAATTCCAAATTATAGCCGGCAACGGATTTTCTCATTTGCGACCCGGTTTCATTCATTATTAGCACATCGTCTCTTCGTTTGGCAAAAGCAATAAATAAGGCCAACAGAAAAGTCATAATATACAGCCAATGTGATACAATAATTCCTGATAAGCTACCCCCGGCGGCTACCCGCAGTACAAAACCCAAAGCAACTATAAAAGCATCCATAACAGATACTTGCTTAAGGCCAAGCGTATAGGCAAGGTTAATTAATAAATATATAGCTAATACAATTAAAAAAGGTTTGCTCACGATAAAAGCTATAGTAACTGCTGATACAGATAACAAGGCAGAAATTACACTTGCTACGGATACCGAAATTTTACCCGAAGCAATCGGACGATATTTTTTAGTGGGATGTAGCTGATCATTTTTAACATCAATGATATCATTAAAAACATAAACAGAGCTGGCTGCCAAACAAAAACACAAAAAACCTATGCACGATTCGAAAAGCCCATCTGCATTTAAAAATTTGCCTGAAAAAAACAAAGGGGCAAAAACAAAAAGATTTTTTGTCCATTGATGCACACGAATTAACTTGATATAAGCCATCATCATTTCTTGCTTTCGTTTTCTTCTTGTTGCATTAAATATTCCGCATCTAATTTCACTATTTCATCCAGGGGTTTTCCCCACTCTTTTGCTTTAACTTCCTCCTTGGCCATCCAATCAGGATACGACCGTATGCGCTGTTCGAGGGC
This sequence comes from Bacteroidia bacterium, assembly GCA_038214655.1. Classification (GTDB taxonomy): domain Bacteria; phylum Bacteroidota; class Bacteroidia; order B-17B0; family Aurantibacillaceae; genus PALSA-968. The sequence goes on from JBBQRR010000002.1 coordinate 66,927, forward strand.
CTTTACTTTTCTATTTCGAATTATCTGATATATCTCGCTTCCGGATTTCTCGCACACAAAATCCCCCTTGTTTAAATAAGCCCAATTATTAACATAATGTAGTTTTGGTTTTACAAAATTAATTTCCTGTTTTGAAAAACCGTACTGCACTAAGCTGTCTACCCTGTCTCTGTGAACAGCTATTTTTGTTATTTCACTATTATCCTTTAAATAGAAAACCGGAGAAACAGCAGGGTTTGAATTATAATCTCGGTTTGTTCGTATAATAAAAATCATGGGGTCGGGATTATACAGGCCCGGATGCTCATCTAAAAACCATTTTGCCAAGGGTTTATGTTCGTTCTGGCTCCAATCAAGCATATTAAATTTATCATGGTATAATGTGGTTAAGGCTTGAGTTATAAAAACATAATTCAATATTGTTAAACTAACGAGGTGCCTGAATTGATTAATACTAAAAATGGTATAAATTAATATGATGGCACTAAACCAAGATGCGTATCTGTTTACAACCGCCTGCCCGTGATTCCAGTTTCCCATTGTACTAACAACACACGTCATAACAATTAAAAAAAGAGGGAAAAGATAATTAAAATCAAATTTTTCTTTTTTCATAAAAATGAAAATCCATTTTCGGATAAAGAAAAAAGTAAACAATGCTAATACAAGCGGAATAGCTAAAATGACCCCTTGATTAACGTCTACATAAAAACCAAATACGCGGGTAAATGTGATATACTCGGTGCTTAAAAACCCGGCGTCTTTTATAAGATTGGTTGTATTAAAGTGCCAAAAATAAAAAACAGCAGGCCACAAAAAAAGAACCGATGATAAAAATATCCGGAATATATTTTTAAAATTAAATCCTTTATCTATAAGGGTTTTGATTGCCATAAATACAAGAACCACCAGTAAGGGCTGGTTTTGCAAAGCAGCAATAGCCACCAATAAAATTCCAAGATAAAGCCTGTTCTGTAAAAAGAACCAAAATCCAAGGGTTACCAGACAAACAGTATAAACTTCAGGATGTGTCCATCCCAGATACCAATAGGCGCTTGAAAAACAAAACGACAGGGCAATAAGAACAGTTTGCCATAAAGCAAAACGGGAAGTAAACAAAAGAATAAAGCAGGTTAGTATTACGAAAAAAGCATTTGTTACCTGAAAACATCTTAAAGGATTGCTTCCGGCTTTTTCTGCAATATATCTTGCCGGAACATTTAACATGGAATAAAAGAAAAAATGATAGCTGTAATTTCTGGCCTTCTTGTCAACGTAAACACCACCAAATTGCGACATAAATTGTAAATCCTTTGACGAAAAATACGTCTGCATGTTATCAAAATGCCCCGACTTATAATTTTCTACCCATTTACGCGAATTGGAATAACTTTTTTTAAATGACTCGAAATCACCAACTCGTATGTCGGGGCTAAAGTGATTATAGAACGCTTCAGTGGTCATCACATATTCAGGCCCATCGCCGGTGGCATAGGGCATTAAATCATTGAACGCCCTGTTATGGTAAATAAAAAATATTACAAGAAGGGTAGCACACTTTATTAGCGTGTCCTTTTTTGCCTTGACATAATCCCTTAATTTACCCATCCTTACACCTAAAATAACTGATGGCAAACTTAATAATAAAATACTATAGTGTCCTCATTTTAGCTAATTGTTTTACCCCGGTTTAACAAATGACAGCGGTAGTAAAACCTTGGATATCCGAAGCGAAAATTAAAGAGCAACACTTCCTTTTATTAATAAAAATTACTACTTTAGTGCTGATTTGATTGGAAATCTGATACCGGCATGAAACCTTTTGAAGAACTTCATCAGCTTATACACAGCCTCAGCATGTCTGAGAAGCGGTATTTTAAAATACACTCTTCGCGCCACACCATTGGCGAAACCAATAACTATACCCGCCTGTTCGACGCCATAGAAGCACAGGCCGAATACGACGAGGCTGAAATTAAAAAAATCTTTGACGGCGAAACCTTTATAAAACATCTTCCCTCCGAAAAGCACTATCTGTATAACCACATCCTTGAAAGCCTTAACTCGTTTAACAAAGAAAAAACTTTCCTGGGCCGCTACTCCTCTACTATTACTTCTATAGAGATTTTGTACAACCGCGGACTATTTGGCCATTGCAAAAAACTGATAAAAAAGGCAAAAACGGAGGCTTACAGTCTCGAAAAATTTTCTGTTCTTCTTATTTTGGTTCACTTGGAAAGTATTTTATTTATTAATGCCGAAGATGATAAAAACATAAATAAAAACATACAGGAAGAATTAAGGATACTCGACGCGCTTAAAGTTCAAACTGTATTGATGCAGTTTGCATTTGATATACAAATTCAAATTGATAAAGGCCTTGCCACCGCTAAATACATAAGTACAAAAAAGAAAGAGCTTAAAAATGTTTTTCCGCCAAACTCTGAAATAAACAGCTTCTGGGCCAAATATTATTATTACTCTGCAATGGCACTTATCCATACTATCGAAAATGATAATACAGAGCGCTACCGTTGCTATAAAGAAATTAAAAACATTATGGATAAGGCGCCACAGTTTATAAAAGACCTGCCCGCTATTTATCATTTAAATTACAACAACCTGGCTAATATTATGTTGTTTCTTAGAAAATACGACGAGACCGAAACCTTTCTTAAAGAACAACGCACTTTTCTTCCCACTTACGGTATAAAAAATCCAACTTTTCAAACACGTGTTTTTATTAATACCTACGAAAGCGAATTATACCTGTATTATAAAACCGGACAACACGCAAAAGCTGTTGCTGTTGTTGCTGAAATAGAACCCGAATTAAAAAAAGTTGATTTAACTTTTGGACCCATACTTTTTGACTTGTTTTATTTTATTGCCATCACCGAGTTAATGGTAAAAAATTACAAGGGGGCCATTAAATGGCTTAACAAAATTTTAAACAACGAGCGCGAAATAAGTTTCCGGAAAGAATTGCAAATTAATGCCCGCATGCTTTATCTGGTTGTACTTAACGAAACAGATGATGTGCTTTTTGAAAATCGCCTGCAGGCGGCGCGCCGATTTATTGCGCCGGAACCTTCTTTTAAAAAGCAGAGCAAAATATTAGAAGGGATTGCCCTTGCCGGCGAGGATTTATCGATGCCAAAAAATAAAACTGCACTTAAAGCAATTGTGGTGCAACTTAAAAAAGAGCATCAGGTTGCCGGAGAAGAATTGCTTAATAAAAATTTCGACTTTGTTGAGTGGCTTGAGAATATTGCCAGATAAAATTTTGCCTAGTTGGTAGGAAAAGGATTAAAATAGACCGAGCCTCCCTTTGCCGGGCCAAACAAATAATGTTCCGTGTTAGTTACCTTCTCAATAAAAAACACCGAATCGTAAATTTCGCTGAGCTTTCTTTTTTTAAGCAGCAATTTTTTCATATTATCAAACCCCCGATAGCCCACCTCGTACACACGCTGCGTACCGCAAAACCATTTTGCCGTTTTTTCATCCAGGCCCGTGTTATCCATTGGTAAAAATCCAATCTTAACACCTGTAAGACCAACAATGTTCGAAAATGAACCAAGAGGCGCCGGCTTAAACGAAAACACACCGGCTTCGAGCGTTGAGCATTTAAATTGTTTAGTGCCCGTATATTCGCCCTCATTAAAAACAAAACCTATATTGTAAAACTTATCTCCAAACTCCTGCTTTACTAATTTGCCCATAGCCGGTAAATTTCCACCGGAGGCCACATGCTCATTATGTGCCCACAACATCATTTTATTACCCGGTTTTAAATTATGCATCCACTTTACATTACTGCTCATATAAGGGTCGCGCTTAAAAAAATCTACGTCTCCACTCTTATATGCATCCGTATATTGAAAAAGGCATTCTAATAAATGATCTGTCTCAATCCACTTCTCTTCTCCTGCCAGTGAAATATATTTTTCTTTATTATTTTTTAAGGTAGCTCTTATTTGGGCAATTGAATTGGCGTTTTCCGTAAATTCTTTGGCGCTGATTTTTTCTTTCGGGTAAGTTACTTCCTCAAACTTTTTTAAAAATGGTTTTACCTTTGAGAGATAAGTGGTATCTGTTTTTTCAAAATACTTATATAAAAGTTTTGTAGCATGGTGTGGCCCGTGAAAATCAAAACCAAAAAATACTATTTTGTCTTTGTGCAAAATGTCATCGTTATAGTTCTTCATCCACTCAATCATCTCCTTCATTTCTTTGGTACGCCACATAAACGACATTTTCATCACCACATCCGTAGCCTTTAAATTATTTTTTCCGTTTATATACTCGTTCACCATTAAACCCGCCGCATAACTTTCCTCAAGGCCAAATATTTTTACATCACCTCGCTCGCACAATAAACGAAAAAGGCGGTGCTTCATGGTAAAAAATTCTTTAGAACCATGCGTGGCTTCGCCCGCAGCAATAATTTCTTTCCCCTTTAATGTTTCCAATAAAAAAAGTAAATCTCCATCTTCCGCATTTGCCTCAGCAGAAGCTAGGGGTCTTATTTTGCTTTTTACCTGTTGTACTTTTAATGAGTCGTCTCCTGCAATAGCAAAGCAGCCTTCAAAAAAAAGAATTATAAAAGCAATATATTTTACTTTGCCCATGCTATATATAAACGAACACAAAGTGGTGTTATTGTATGCAAATTACGATTTTAAAGCCAAATTAAAAAGACTTTTCTTAAGAATACGAGTTTTTAACAGTTAGCATTTTATTGGGGTGGGAAACAGGAAAGTATATAAATTTGTGTGCTTATTAAGAATATGACTCCGCAATCCCCTCTTTCAGAAAACGCATTACTGGCCGTTAAATTTATTAACCACACACATAAAAATGTTTTTCTTACCGGTAAAGCCGGCACAGGCAAAACAACCCTGTTAAAGCACATTGTTGCAAATACGCACAAAAAAACCCTAATAGCCGCGCCTACCGGCATTGCGGCGCTTAATGCCGGCGGAGTAACCATTCACTCGCTCTTTCAATTACCTTTTGGAAGCTTTGTGCCTTTTAATCAGCCCGGCACAATGTACTCAGCCGCTTTTAAAATGAACGACCCCGCTTCGCTGATTAAAAATCAGCAAATGGGCGAAAACAAAAGGCAATTGCTGCGCGAGTTGGAATTATTGATTATAGACGAAGTAAGCATGCTGCGCGCCGATTTACTCGACGCCATTGATGTAGTACTAAAATACGTCCGCAAAAAAAATTACGCGCCCTTTGGCGGCGTGCAGGTTCTTTTTATTGGTGATTTACTGCAATTGCCTCCCGTTGTTAAAAACGAAGAATGGAGTGTTTTAAAAGAATATTATAATAGTCCCTGGTTTTTTGACGCCCGCGCCCTGCAACAGCAAAAACCCGTGTATATTGAATTAGATAAAATTTATCGCCAGGATGATGCCGGCTTTATTTCTTTATTAAATAATTTAAGAAACAATTGTGTTACTCCTGAAGACATCGCTCTATTAAATACGTTTTACAAACCCGGCTTTAAATCATCCGCTAAAGAAAATTACATTACACTTACCACGCATAATAACAAAGCCGCAACTATTAATGGTGGCTTTTTAAATGAACTGCAAACTACGCCGCATTTTTTTGAAGCAGAAGTAAGCGGCGAGTTCAGCGAATTTTCGTACCCCATTGACAAAACGCTTGAGCTAAAAAAAGGGGCGCAGGTAATGTTTGTAAAAAACGATCCTAGCGGCCAGCAACGTTTTTTTAACGGAAAAATAGGCGTGATAGCAGATTTATCGAACGAAAAAATTGAAGTTGCTTTTGAAGATGGCAGCGAAGCTGTTGAAGTAGAAAAATATAAATGGGAAAACATAAAATACGCCCTCAACGAATCTACCAAAGAAATTGAAGAAAATGTAGCCGGCAGTTTTACACAATTCCCCATTAAAACGGCTTGGGCCATTACCGTGCATAAAAGTCAGGGTTTAACTTTTGATAAAGCAATTATTGATATTGCCGGTGCCTTTGCACCCGGGCAAATTTATGTGGCGTTATCACGCTTACGTTCTTTGCAAGGACTTGTGCTTACATCCCAGGTAAATTTCAGCAGCCTTGCGCTGGATGAAAAAGTAAATGAGTTTTCTAAAACAAAATCGGTACAGGAAAATCCTAACGACTTAATAAAAAAAGAAACTCTTTTATTTTTGCAGGACTATCTTTTGCAGTGTTTTAATTTTACGGATTTAGCTGACGTGTTTGATGAGCACGCTGCTTCGTACACAAAAAAAGAAAAACTATCCGGCAAACAAAAACACCGTAAATGGGCGGAGCAACTGGCCAAACAACTACGCGAATTAAAAGTGCATGCCGATAATTTTTCGCAACAACTTATGCGGATTTTTGGAGGAAAGGAAGCTAATTATCTTGAACTTATAAATAAAAGAGTAAACGAAGCAGATACTTATTTTAATCCGCTGTTAAAAAAAATATCGGGCGCTGTATTGGCACAAATAGAAAAATTACAAGCAGAAAAAAAAGTAGGGAAGTATGTTACGGAATTATCTAAACTGGAGCCTCTGCCCTACGCACAGATAAAAAAAATAAACAAAGCCGTTCTTTTTTGTAAATCCGTGCAAAACGATTCAGCCTTTGATAAACAGGAAGTAAATAAATTAGTGGCGGAACCACGCGTTGAGGAAATAGTATTAGGTTCGCAAAAAGATAAAAAACCAGGGCGTAAAAAAGGCGAAAAAAAAGAACCAAAGCCCGACACACGCCTTGAAACTTTTAAATTATATAAAGAAGGAAAAAACATTGAAGACATTGCCAAAGAGCGAAGCATGTCGCCGGGCACTATTGAGGGCCATCTTGCGGCGCTTGTTGCAAAAGGTATTTTACCGGCTTCCGATTTTATTTCTCCCGAAAAAACGCAGGCTGTTATAGCGGTTTCTAAAAAACTGGATACTTTTATTTTATGGCCCATCAAACAAGCTCTTGGAGATGAATTTACCTATGGCGAAATAAAAATGGCACTGGCGGCCCATCTTGCCATTGAACCGTCAAAATAAGCCTTCTTAGCTCAGTTTTAAACATAAAAAATCCCCTGAAATAATTGGTTTTCAGGGGATTTACTTTTTTTGAGGTCCCGCCCAGATTCGAACTGGGGTAGCAGCTTTTGCAGAGCTGAGCCTAGCCGCTCGGCCACAGGACCCTTTTATGAGCCGCAAAGATACAGATTTAAAATATATCATAAAAACCATGCTTTATTCCGTATGATTACGGTAGAAAATATAAATTGTTATATTTGTTTAACAAGCCAAACATGAGCACAGAACCACTTGCCATACACGAGGTGTACAAATACATGAACGAGCGACATATAGTTATGTCTTTCCTTGGTGATTTTACACATAAAGTAGTTACCTCCCTACTATCTTCGGTTAAAAAAATTATCGATACCACCGAAATGGATTTTCAGGTAAAGAAAAGATTTTACGCCGTGGTGGTTGAATGTTTAGATAATATCAGTCGCCATAATTATGTTTTAGAAGGAGAACAACTTCCCAGCAAACACACCGCCACAATTTTTACTATTTCCGAATACGACGATCATTTTACCATTCAAACCGGAAATTATATTCACAACAACCACGTAGCTTTACTTTCCGGCAGGCTTGAAAAAGTAAATTCGCTCGATAAAGAAGGATTAAAAGAATTATATCGTCAAAAAATGGCCGAAAGCCCACGCGGCGGCGGCGGACTGGGAATTATTGACATGTCGATTCGAACCGGTTGCAAAATCAGTTTTGAGTTTAAACCGGTTAGTGATGAGATTTCTTTTTTTGTTTTACAGACTATAGTAAGTAAATAAGTTTATGGACGCAATACTGTTAGAAGCTACGCAAACTACCCCCAAAGTAATTATCGATCCGGTAAGTAATAAGTTTGAAATTACAGGCGAGTCGAGGCCCGAAAACACAGCCAAATTTTTTGGACCTATTATAAGTTGGTTTGACGGATACCGTTCTGTACTTTATTTTCAAAAAAACAGCTACGGTAAATCAAAAAAAGTAAGCATCGATTTTAAACTCGAATATTTTAACTCTACATCGGCCAAATTTATTTTAGATATTTTTTATCAGCTCGAAAAAATACACAAAGAAGGATACGAGGCCGAAATTATCTGGCATTATGATGCGCGGGATACCGACATGAAAGAATCGGGAGAAGAGTTTTCCAAATACGTACCTTCTCTGCCCGTTACCTATAACGAATTTTAATTCATAAATTTTTCGGGGTATGAGAAAAATAATTCTCTTATTTTTTTTACTCATACAGCTTGTTGCCTTTACCCAGGTACGACATAAACTTGATTCTTTATTTAAAATTATTGCCGCAAATCCATCGGCAGATACCGCTTTGTCTAAAACATACAATGATATTGCTTACAGCCTTACACGCATCAATCCCGACTCTTCTAAATTTTATGCCGATAAGGCCCTTGCTTTAGCTATACAATTAAATTTTAAACCGGGACAGGCAAGTGCGCTTAACACGTTGGGAGTACATTATCATTTGGAAGGTGATTACCCTAAGGCCCTTGATTATTATGAAAAATCGCGAAAGATAAAAGAAGCTATCGGAGATAAAAAGGGCATGATAAGCTCGCAAAACAATATGGGCATTGTGTATTATTTACTGGGGCAATATACGAAAGCCCTTAAAAATTATCATAATTCGCTGGAGATACAAAAAACAACACATGATACTGCCGGCATGGCTAACACTTATAATTATATTGCTTCTGTTTTTTATTTTCTTTCCGATTATGATAAAGCCTTGCAGTATTATTTAAGTTCTTTACAATTAAGCGAAAAAATGAATGATAAAACCGGCATAGGGCAAGCGCGTAACAATATTGGAATTTTATACAGCTCGCTTGGCAATTTAGATAAGGCGATTGAAAATTATGAGGTTTCCTTAGCCCTTTCTAAATCGGTTGGCGATAAATATAATATCGCCTCGGCATACAATAATCTCGGTTCGGCCTATCAAAAGAAAAAAGATTTTGGCAAAGCCATTGAATATTTTAATGAAAGCTTAAGGCTTGCCCGCGAAATAAATAATACACAGGGCATATGCTATAATTTGTTAAATATTGGTTCGATCTTAGAAAACGAAAAGAAGTACGAAGAGGCTCTTCTTAAATATAAAGAAGCACTTGAGTTGACTAAAAAAACCGGCGAGCAATATAGTATTGCCAATACCTATAATTTTATAGGAAATGTTTCTTTACAGTTAAAAAGAATTGAAATAGCACAGGATGCCTATGCTAACGCGCTAAAAATTGCGAAAGAAATAAAAGCAAAAGATTTAATTGCCACATGTTATAATGGCATTGCCGCTGTATATAAAAACAAAAACGATTTTAAAAAATCGTACGAATACCTGAACCTGTATGCTGACCTGCGCGACTCTATACTAAGCGACGAAAAAAATAAAAGTATGGCCGAAATGCAAACGCGTTTTGATACCGATAAAAAAGAAAAAGAAATTGAACTGCTCACCAAAGACAAAAACATTGAAGAACTTCAGTCTGTAGAGCAGCTCGCTAACATAAAAAAGCAGAAAGTAGCCATCTACTCTTCTTTGGGCGGAATAACTCTTGCGCTTACGCTTGTGTTTTTTGTTTTGCAGGGCTACAAGCAAAAAAAGAAGGCGAATGGTTTATTGGAGGAAAAAAACATAGCCATTCAGCAACAAAAACAAATTCTGGAAGAAAAAAACATACAGATTACCGATAGTATTGAATATGCAAAAAGCATACAAGACGCCATTCTCCCGGCTGCTAAGAGTTTTGAAGAATCATTCACCGATTCGTTCATTTTATTTAAACCAAAAGATGTTGTAAGCGGAGATATTTACTGGCTATCCTCTTCAGAAAAAAAAGAAACCCTGTTCGCTGCCATCGACTGTGTTGGACATGGCGTGCCGGGTGCTTTCATGGCGCTACACGGTTACAATTTACTTGAGCGAATTGTAAAAGAGAATAAAAAAATATCGCCCGCGCAAATTCTCGACGAACTCAATAAAAAAGTATTAGAATCGCTCAACCAAAAAAGCGAAACATCCTCTGCCAAACACGGCATGGATATGTCGGTTATAAAAATTAAAGGCAACCTGATAGAATTTTCCGGCGCACGTAATCCATTGGTTATAGTACACAAGGAGCTCACCGAAATAAAAGCCGACCGCATGTACGTTGGCGGCGCACAGGGAAATTTTACTAATCAACAGATTACCGTAGAGCCCGGCAGTATGCTTTATTTATTTACGGATGGTTATGCCGATCAAAAGGGCGGCGCAGATAATAAAAAATTCTTTGCCGAGCCTTTAAGAACTCTTTTAAAAGAAATAGCACCCCTTCCTTGCGCCGAACAAAAAATTGCACTCGAAAAAAAACATAACGAGTGGAAAGGAAACAACGAGCAATTAGATGACATACTGGTAACAGGCATCCGGATATGATAAAAAAATTAACTTATATTTTTTTATTTATTTATTCCTGCTCTCTTTTCGCGCAATCAAAAACAGATTCTTTAGATCTGGCTCTTCAGTCGGCTAAACAAGATACCCAAAAAATAAAAATACTGCTCCTGATAGCTAGCGCGCATGGCAGTAATGATCCTGAAAAAGCACTTATCTACTCGGATAAAGCAGCTGCTCTTTGTAAAAGCCCCGGTTACGATAGCACAAACAAAGCCTATAAAAAATTTACAGCAGGCGTCTATCGCAGCCAAGGAGTAGCTTATTATTTTTTAGGCGACTACTCTAAAGCGCTTTCTGTTTTACAAAAAGCTGTTGCTATATGTGAAGAAATAAATAATATGGAAGGCCTTGCCATTGCTTACAACTGGATTGGATTTACACATTATAGCAAAGGAGATTTGTCCAAGGCGATGGAAGCCATGCTTAAATCGCTAAAATTACAAGAAGACTTGGGAAATAAAGCCGGAATTGCCGGAGCAACGAATGGTATTGCAAATGTTTATAGGGCCCAACATAACCTAAAAAAAGCCCTTGAGTACTATTTTATAACCTTAAACATACGGATTGAAAAAAACGATTCACTTCATGTTGCTTACACGTATAATAATATCGGTCTCATTTATTCTGAAGCCGATAGTCTCGACAAATCACTTGATTACCACTTAAAGTGCATGCAAATAGTAGAAAAATTTGGTGATAAAAAAGGCATGGCAAATTCGTACGGCAATATCGGCGAAGTGTATACTAAACAAAATAAATACAACCTGGCTCTTACGTATTTGTTAAAATCACTTAAGCTATCCGAGGAAATAAGTGATAAAAACGGAGTTTGCGCCTCTTACAACGACCTGGGCAAAATTTATTACAAACTAAATGATTTCAAAAATGCAATATCCTCATTTTCTAAGAGCCTATTTGTAGGAAAAGAAATAGAAGATAAAGACGGGCAAAAGGAAAGTTACTCGGGCCTTGCAACTTCGTATTACGCCGTGGGTGATTTTAAAAATGCAGCTGTAAACCTTGAACAATTTGCGGCTCTTAAAGATTCTTTAATGAACGAAGGCAATGGCAAAAATATTGAAGAGATGCAAACCCGTTTTGAAACCGAAAAAAAAGAAAAAGAAATTGTACTGTTACAGAAGGATAAAAATATACGCGAACTTCAAATGAGCGAACAGGAGGCAAACATTCATCGCCAGCGCATAGTAATGTATTCGGTTATTGGAGGATTGGTTTTAATTGTGGTTCTCATTTTCTTTATCTGGAAAAGTTATCGCGAAAAGAAAAAAATAAATATCGGATTAGAGAGAAAAAATATTGAAATAAATGTGCAGAAGAATTTGATTGAGGAAAAAAACATCTTTATTACGGATAGCATTGATTATGCGCGAACCATTCAGAACGCTATTTTACCTTCTGCTGAAATTATCAACGCACACATTCCCGATTCGTTTATTTTGTTTTTGCCCAAGGACATTGTAAGCGGCGATTTTTATTTTATTAAGCCACAAGGCGATTTTATTTTTATTGCTTCGGTAGATTGTACAGGACATGGCGTGCCCGGCGCTTTTATGAGCGTGATGGCCTTTAATATGTTAGAAAACATTCTTGCCGATAAAAAACTGTCTCAGCCCTCTTTAATTTTGGATGCGCTAAATAAAATGGTGCTTGAAACTTTGCATCAGGAAACTGAAAATTCTTCGGCAAAATACGGAATGGATATTTCTTTAATTGCCTGGGATAAAAAAAATATGCGTTTGCAATTTTCCGGGGCGCATAATTCCCTCCTTTTAATTTCTGACTCAGAAGAAGGAATGGCTGAGCTTAAAGCCAATCAAACCACCATTGGCATGGCCAAAGAAAAATTTACAAATCATACCGTTGAATTGCAAAAAGGTGATATGCTATACATGTTTACCGATGGCTATCCCGACCAAAAAGGCGGGCCGCAAAACAAAAAGTTTTTTGCCGGCGAGTTTAAAAATATTCTGGTTTCTGCATCTAAAAAAAGTACAACAGAGCAAAAAGAAATTCTTCAGAAAATTTTTACGGAACGAAAAGGAAACAACGAACAAATTGACGACGTATTGGTAATAGGCATAAAAGTGTAATGAAAAAATATTTTGCTATACTATTTTTTCTTTCTGTAAATTTTTTGTTCGCAGGCAATCTCGATTCATTACTTAAACTGGCAACTACTAAAGCTCGCGATACTGCAAAAGTAAGCCTGCTTAACACCATCGCCAGAGAAACCATGACCGGTGGAAACGCTACAAAAGCCCAAGACTATGCCCAACAAGCTCTTGGTCTTGCCGATTCACTGCAATTTTTTAAAGGGCAATTTCAAAGCTATTATTTGCTTGCAGAAATTTTAAGAGAACTTGGAAATCGCACAAAGTCTATTGAACTTTTAATTAAAGCCCTGAAACTAGCTGAATCTTCGGGTGACAAAAACTTTGTTGCCCAAGGTTATCTTAATCTCGGTTTTGGTTATTTTTATCAGGTAGATTACCCAATGGCCCTGAAGAATTATTATACGGCCATGCACATTGCCTCAAAATCTAATTTTGAAAGGACGCGTATAAAATCCTACGGAAACATTGCAATGATACATACTGTTACCGCTAGATATGACAGCGCACTTTTTTATTACAGAAAAACGCTGGCCTTTTACGAAAAGAACGGACCAAAAAACATGTTAGCTTCTCAATACGCTAATATAGGAGTGTTAATGTGGAACACCAATAAACATAATGAGGCGCTTTCATATTTTAATAAATCCTTACAGGCTCAAAAAGAATTGGGAAATACACTCAACCAGATTACTATCTTGATGAATATTGGCGGTGTATATGCAGATATAAAGCAATTTGATAAGGGAATACCCTTTCTTCTGGAAGCTTTGAAAATTGCAGAAGCAACCAAAAGTAAAAATAAAGCAATGTATGCACATCAGGCACTTGCACTTGCTTACAGAGATAAAAATGATTTTTTAAATGCCCTTAAATACCTCGAGCTCTACACCGAACTCAAAGATTCGATTATGCATGAGGGCAACAACAAAAATATAGAAGAGATGCAAACCCGTTTTGATACCGAGAAAAAAGAAAAAGAAATTCAGCTGCTTCAAAAAGATAAAAACATACGCGAACTACAGATGAGCGAGCAACAGGCCAATATTAATCGTCAGCGTATTGTCATTTATTCGGTAGCCGGCGGGCTTGCCCTAATTCTCACGCTCATCTTCTTTATTTGGAAAAGCTATCGCGAAAAGAAAAAAATAAACACCGGGCTTGAATTAAAAAACACCGAGATTAATCTTCAAAAAAATTTAATTGAAGGTAAAAATTTGCTTATAACCGATAGCATAGATTACGCACGAAATATTCAGAACGCCATTTTGCCCTCTGATGAAACTATCCATAAAAATATTCAGGACTCTTTTATTTTGTTTATGCCCAAAGATATTGTAAGCGGGGATTTTTATTTTATGAAACCAATAGGCGATTCTGTTTTTATTGCCTCGGTGGATTGTACCGGCCATGGTGTACCCGGGGCCTTTATGAGTGTAATGGCTTTTAATATGTTAGAAAATATTCTTGCCGATAAAAAACTTTTGCAGCCCGCATTAATTTTAGATGAGTTAAATAAAATGGTACTTGAAACTTTGCACCAGGAAACCGAAAACTCCTCAGCCAAATACGGAATGGATATTTCCTTAATCGCTATTGACAAAAAGCAAAATAAAATTGAATTTGCAGGTGCGCATAATCCTTTATGTATAGTGCGTGATTCTAAACTTATGGAAATAAAAGCCGACAAAACCACCATCGGCATGGCCAAAGAAAAATTTACAAATCATGTCGTAGAGGTGCAGAAAAACGATATGCTATATATGTTTACGGATGGTTATCCCGACCAAAAGGGCGGCCCGCAAAACAAAAAGTTTTTTGTAAGCGAGTTTAAAAATTTACTTGCTTCCATTTCTAAAAATAATAGTTTACAGCAAAAAGAGATACTCTACAAAACATTTACAGATTGGAAGAGTAGCAGCGAACAAATTGACGATGTACTTGTAATTGGCATCAGACTATAATGAAAAAATATTTTGTCATATTACTTTTAACATCAGCAACCGCTTCTTTTGGGGGCCCTATTGATTCGCTTTTAAAGTTAATTTCTGTTCACAAACAGGATACGCTTTTGGTACTTTTATACACCGACTTGACAGGCAAATACGACGACATTGGAGAATATGATAAAGCTATTTCGTTTGGTTTACGAGCCGAAAAGCTTGCCGATTCGCTCCATTATAAATTCGGCTTGCAATCCGCCTACAATAATATTGGAAATTGTTATATGGATCGCGGCAATATTAAAACTGCACTTGAATATCACTTAAAGACTTTAAAGATCAGAGAAGAGCTTGGATTAAAACGTGGCGTAGGATACACCTATCTTAATTTGGGAAATATTTATTTTAGAATGGGAAATGATGATCAGGCCCTGAAAACCTATATGCTTTCTATGAACATGCTATTGGCTGCCGGCGATTCTTTAAGAGTGGCTTCCTGTTACAGTAATATGGGTTCTATTTACAGCAATAAACAACAATCGCAAAAAGCCGAAGAGTATTATCTTAAGTCGCTCGATATACGCAAACACTTTGGAGATGATGACGGGGTTGCCGAAAATTATTCGAACCTCAGCGTTATTTTAATGGACGCCCGCAAATACAAACAGGCACTTGCCTATGCATTTAAAACAATAGACCTGTACGGATTTGCCGGCAATAAATTAGGCAAGACTATTTCGTATAGTAATATCGGCGATATTTTTGAGCACATGGGAGAATATAACAATGCCATTAAATACCAACAAATATCCTTACAACAGGCCACAGAAATGGGGAGCCTTTATATGATGAAGCCTTGTTATCAATTATTAGCGGTGGCTTATTCTAAAAAAAATGATTTTAAAAATGACTTGCATTATGTAGAACTGTACTCTCATCTCAACGATTCGATGATGAATACAGAAAACAGTAAAATTATTGCAGAGATGCAAACACGTTTTGAAACCGAGAAAAAAGAAAAAGAAATTCAGCTTCTGCAAAAAGACAAAAATATACGCGAGCTGCAAATGGGCGAGCAGGAAGCAAATATCCACCGCCAGCGCATTATTATGTACTCGGTTATTGGCGGTTTGACGCTGATTATTATTCTTATCTTTTTTATTTGGAAGAGCTATAGCGAAAAGAAAAAAATTAACCTGGGGCTTGAAAGAAAAAATCTAGAAATCAACCTTCAGAAAAATTTAATTGAAGAAAAAAATATTTTTATTACCGACAGTATTGATTATGCAAAAAATATTCAGACCGCTATTCTTCCGTCCGAAGAATTTATCCGGCAAAACATTCCCGGCTCGTTTATCCTGTTTATGCCAAAAGATATTGTAAGCGGGGATTTTTATTTTATTAAGCCATTGGGCGATTTTATTTTTGTTGCAGCTGTTGACTGCACGGGCCACGGCGTGCCCGGTGCTTTTATGAGCGTAATGGCCTTTAATATGCTCGAAAATATTATTGCAGATAAAAAAATTACCCAACCTTCCTTAATTTTAGACGAGCTCAATAAATCTGTTCTTAAAACGCTGCATCAAGAAACCGAAAATGCCTCGGCTAAGTACGGCATGGATATTTCTTTACTGGCCATCAACAAAAAGAAAAATCAAATTCAATTTGCGGGCGCCCATAACCCTTTATGTTTGGTGCGTGATTCCCTTCTTATAGAAATTAAAGCCGACAAAACCACTATTGGCATGGCCACACAAAATTTTACAAACCATACTATTGATTTACCTAAGGGCGATATGCTTTACCTATTTACCGATGGCTACGCCGACCAAAAAGGCGGACCGCAAAACAAAAAGTTTTTTGCCGGCGACTTTAAAAATATACTTGCGTCTCTTTCTCAAAAAAATACGGGAGAGCAAAAAGAAATTTTACACAAAACTTTTTTGGATTGGAAAAAAGAGAACGAACAAATTGACGATGTGCTTGTTTTGGGAATCAGATTATAACTATTCTATCTCCACGTAAACCTTCTCCACATTACCGTTCATTGGCGGACTTAATTTAGTAAGCCGCACTTTTGCCTTTGTAACTGTGGCAAAATTTTTTGTAATGTTTTTATGTATTCTGTCTGCCACCTGCTCTATCAACTTTGAGCGAAGGGCCATTTCCTTTTTTACAATTTCGTAAACCGCGCAATAATCTATGGTTTGTGTTAAATCATCTGACTTTGCCGCTTTGCTAAAATCGGTATCCAGATACACATCAACAATGTAGTTCCCTCCTATTTTTGCCTCTTCGTCAAGGCAACCATGATACCCATACAACTTTATTCCCTCTACCGCAATTTTGTTTAACATGCGGCAAAGCTATTGTTTATTCTTTAAAATTGCACGCGCACAGATATTTTGTTGGCCCGAATACCTTGCCAAACATTGCGAATAATAATAAAATCGGCTCAAATAATATTTTTGTCTTTTTTCCTTACGCTTTATGCTTACATTTGTATTTATAATATGTCAGCTCCAAAAAACGCACCTTCCGGCAATAAAAAATACATACTCATTACATGGAGCCTTGTGTTTATTCCCGTAGTTTTTCTTTTTTTACTTTTTTCGCTCACAGCTTTCGGAGTTTTGGGTGAATTGCCCGATGTAGAAGAGTTACAAAATCCAAAAAACAACTTGGCCTCCATTATTTACAGCAGCGATGGCCGTGTACTAGGAAAATTCTATAAAGAAAACCGCGTTAATTCTAAATTCAATGAACTTAGTCCCAATTTAGTAAACGCCCTAGTTGCTACCGAAGACGCTCGTTTTTACGAGCACAGCGGAGTAGATTTAAAAGCCCTGTTCCGCTCGGTTAGTGGTTTGCTTACAGGTAACATGAGCGCCGGCGGTGGAAGCACTATTACACAACAGCTTTCTAAAATGCAATTTTCTGATAAGCCAAAAAGTAAAGTAGAGCGTATTCTCCAAAAATTTAAAGAGTGGATTATTTCTATTCGCCTCGAGAGGCTATATACCAAAGAAGAAATAATGACTATGTACCTCAACAAATTTGATTTTTTGAATTTGGCTGTTGGGGTAAAATCGGCTTCGCAAATTTATTTTAATACCACGCCCGATAAACTTACACTTTCGCAAGCCGCGATGTTGGTGGGTATGGCTAAAAATCCTTCCATGTTTAATCCGCGCCGGTTTGAAGAGCGCACACAACACCGCCGCAACGTAGTGCTTTCTCAAATGAAAAAGTATGGTTATCTAACCAACGCAAGATACGATTCACTAAAAGTACAACCGCTTAATTTAGATTTTAAATCAGAAGATCATAACGAGGGTCTTGCCACTTATTTCCGCGAATATTTGCGCGATAACTTTTTAAAAGAATGGTGTCTCACCCACAAAAAAGAAAACGGCAAGCCGTACGATATTTACCGCGACGGTTTAAAAATTTATACCACCATCGATTCGCGCATGCAACAATATGCCGAAGAATCCGCCATTGAGCAAATGACATTTTTACAGAAAAAATTTAATCAGGAAAAAAAGAAAAATTTTCCGTTTGCCTGGAACGTTAATAAAGATGAAATAAAAAATATTATGACCTCCTCTATTCATCGCAGCGATCGTTACAGAGGTTTAAAAGCATCCGGAAAGTCAGAAGAAGAAATCACCAAAGTATTTAATACACCTGTAAAAATGCGCGTGTTTAGTTGGCATGGCGAGATTGACACAACACTTTCTCCGTACGATTCTATCCGCTACTACAAAAGCTTTTTGCAATGTGGTTTTATGGCGATGGAGCCTCAAAGCGGTTACATAAAAGCATGGGTGGGTGGCATTAATCACGAACATTTTAAATACGACCACGTAAAAGTAGGGCGCCGGCAAGTGGGCTCAACCTTTAAGCCTTTTGTTTATGCCTTAGCCATTCAGGAAGGATACTCGCCCTGCTATCAAATTCCTAATGTACGCACCTGTATTACCACCGAAGACGGTAAAGAATGGTGCCCCGATAATTCGGCCGGCGAAGAAAAATTTGAAGGCAAGCCTCAAACCCTAAAACTGGCACTTGCCATGTCAATTAACTACATCAGCGCAGCACTAATGAAAAAATTTGGCCCCCGTGCAGTGGTAAATTTATGCAGGCGCATGGGCGTAACTGCTCCCCTGGATCCCGTTCCTGCTTTATGCCTGGGTGTTGCCGATATTTCGGTGTTTGAAATGGTGGGCGCCAACTCTACCTTTGCCAATCAGGGAACGTATGTGCAACCTATTTTTGTTACCCGTATAGAAGATAAAAGCGGTAAAGTTTTAGAGGAATTTGTGCCTAATACCGACGAGGTTTTTAACGAAGAAAAAGCCTATGTAATGTGCGAATTAATGAAGGGCGTTGTATTGTACGGAACCGGTTGCGAACTGCGCTATAAATACAAACTAAACAACCCTATTGCAGGCAAAACAGGCACTACCCAAAACAATAGCGATGGTTGGTTTATTGGAATGACCCCCGATTTAGTTGCCGGTTGCTGGGTTGGAGGCGAAGACCGCAGTGTGCACTTTAACACCATGGAGTATGGCCAGGGCGCCCGTATGGCCCTGCCTGTTTGGGGCAAGTTTTTTACAAAGGTTTATGCCGATAAAACTATCAAAATCTCAAGAGGCGACTTTTACCGCCCGGCCCACATGAGCGAGATTGAACTGGACTGTAGTAAATATGACAAAGAAAATCAGTCGATTATAGACGATATGTCGGGCGATAAAGACCCTTTTGACCAGTAGTTTTCTGCTCCTGAAAAATATTTGCGTATTTTAAAAATTAGCCTTAATCTTGTGAGTTACAGAAACGAGAACTAAACCCTTTTTTATGAGGAACTTAGCAATAATTGCCGCGGCATCTGCACTACTTTTAGCATCCTGCGGCGGCGGCGATAAAAATAATAACCGTAATAACGGAAATGCCGAAGCAAAAGGCGGCCGTGTATACGGTGGATGTGTGCGCGTAGCCGAGTCTGAGCCTTACCAGAGTTTGTTTCCGATTTCTATTGTAGATGCAACATCAAGTTTGCTAGCTAGCCAGATTAACGAAGGGCTTGTAAAATTTAATACCTCTACTTTAAAAATTGAAGCAGCCATTGCCGAGAAATGGGAAATGGATGGAAGCGGAACAAAATATACTTTTCATTTACGCAAAGGTGTTTATTTTCAGGACGACGAATGTTTTTCGGGCGGAAAAGGACGTGAAGTAAAAGCTTCTGATTTTAAATATTCTTTTGATTTGCTTTGTACTAAAAACGCTGACAACCTAAATTTCGGAAGCACATTTAAAGACCGCGTTCTTTCGGCCAACAACTTTTTTGAAGGCAAAGGTTCTTTAGACGGAGTAAAAGTTCTTGATGATTATACACTTGAAATTTCGTTAGAACACCCAAGTCCCGTATTCATACAAATTTTAGCCGAGCCAACCTGCGTAGTAGTTTCTAAAGAGTCGGTTGACCGTTACGGTAAAAATTTAAAAACCGGTGCCGGCCCTTTTATATTTGACGTGGCACATTCGAGCAAAGACAAAATTGTTTTAAAAAGAAATGATAATTACTACGGTAGCGATTCCTTAGGTAACAAACTTCCTTTTCTGGATTCTGTTTTGATTATGTTTATTCCTACCAAAGAACAGGAGCTTGCCTTGTTTAAAGAAGGTAAAATTGATATGATTACTTCTTTACCTTCTCAATCTATTAAAGAGATGGTTGAAACACAAATCAAAGATTTTCAGGGTAAGCCTCCAAAATATTTATTGGATAATAGCGCCGAAATGATTTCTCAGTACTACACGTTTAATGTTAGCCGCCCTCCGTTTGATAATCCGGATGTACGTAAAGCTTTTAACCTTGCCATTAACCGCAAAAAAATTGTAGAAGAAATATTAAACAACCAGGCTTTTGGTCCTGGCATTAATGGTATAACTCCTCCTACTTTTTTGCGCGACGGGTATGATATTACAAAAATTCAGGGGTATGATTATAATCCTGAGATTGCTAAAAAATTATTGGCAAAAGCCGGTTATCCTAATGGCAGGGCTTTTCCACCGGTTAAAATTATTTTAAACAGTGGTGGTGCAAAACACAGCAACATTGTGGTTGAAGTGCAAAAACAGCTTTTAGAAAATCTGAATGTAAATGTGGATTTTGATGTGGTACCTATGTCGCAAAAATTAGAGCAATCGCAAATGGGGCAAATGGATATTGTACGCGATGCGTGGATTGCTGATTACCCAAGCCCGGAATCTTTCTTAAGTATTTTTTATGGCGCTAACGTTCCTACTGATCCTAATCAAAAATCCTATCCTAACACGGCGCGTTATAAAAATGCTGCTTTCGATAAATACTTTGTAATGGGTCGTGATGCTATTAGCATAGATAGCAGTATGGTTTATTTTATGAAGGCCGAGCAGATTTTAATGAACGATGCCCCTATTATGGTTTTATGGTACGACGGAAACTACCGCCTTACACAATTTGGTATTCGCAACGCTTATAACAACGCTATGCGCTACCGCAATTTTGCTGACGTGTATATTAACAAAGACATTAGTATTGGTAAAGGCGTTGCCGCCGAAAATAAAGCCGTTGCTAAATAAAATTTTTACACTTTAATTTAAAGCCTCTTGTATTAGCAGGAGGCTTTTTTTATGAGTTTAACCGATTATTATAAACTGTTGGAGGTGGCCACAAGCGCCACAAGCGCCGAAATAAAAGCGGCTTACCGCAGGCTTGCAAAAATTTATCACCCCGATAAAAACACAGGCTACCTGGCGGAGGAAAAATTCAAACAAATTAAAGAAGCTTACGAAACGCTAATAAATCCTTTACGACGCAGTAAATATGATGCTAAAATAAACAGGGCAGCCACATTTACTGCATCAAGTACTACGCAGCAAAAAAAGACCGAAAGGAAAAATTACAGTTTTACCGAAGAAGAGGCAAAACGCCGGCAGTATTACCAACAGCACTATAAAAAAACAAATACTACTACCGGCACGAGCGCGCCGCCAAAATCCAATGCCCGCCAAACCGAGTTAAAATATATTTTAATAAGTGTGCCTGTGGCCGTGGCCTTATTGCTTTTAATAATTCGCATATACGAAAAGCCTTCTTTAAAAACAGATTCCAAAACTTTAACTGATGCGCTTGTTTACCAAAAGTCGGATATTAATACACCCGAGTCGCCTTATAAGGGCGTTTTTGGAAAAAACAGAATAGACACAAATTGCTTATCGGTTATAAAATTAGTGAACCGCAGTGACTACGACGCGCTGGTGTTTTTTGAAAACGACAGTCATAAAATTATTCGCCATCATTTTATTGCCAACAACTTTCAGTTGCTGGCCGAATACCTTCCGCCCGCTTCTTATCACCTGTATTATTGGCTGGGTAGCGAATTCAGCTACAAAAACTTTTTGTTCGACACCCTTATGGGTAATTTTAAAAAGAGTGTAAGCACAGATTCGGCTGCCGGCGAAATTTGCCTTTTATCATCTCAAAAAGATACAATTAGTTTTTCTTTGACAAATAAAAACAAATCGGATATTTCTTTGCTTAAAAAGATTTTTTCTTCCGGTAAATAATCAGGGTTTTATACAAAATATTTTATTGCGATAAAATCCAACCAGATAATTGCTTTGGCCCTTTATAAGATTGTATGAAGCCGGCAGTGCGCTTAGCTTAATTTCATTTTCTATCGGCGTTTGTGTTTTGGCGTCTATCAATAATAAAGTGCCGGTAGTTTTTTCGAGCGCAACATAAATTTTTTTATTGCCAAACCACAAGGCTTCGCCGTTTGTGGTACTCTCTTCTTTTAATTTTAGCTCTGTTGTCTTCTTAGCAAAGAAATCGTAAAAATTAATTTCTTTTACATTGGTTAAAGCCACAAATGGTGACGCTCCGTCTTGCAAAGTATCAAAGAAATAATTTGCTACTTCCATATCCGTTTTAAGCAAAGAAACTTCCATTTTATCCGTCAAAGAAAGTTTTCGTAAGGTTTTTGTTTTACAATCTACAAAACACAAATATGTTTTAGATAAATCCTTGCCTGCATCCATATATACAGGATAGTTTCCTGCAATAAGTTTATTACTTATAGTAAGTCTCTGCTCTCCTTTACGGTTTGTTACGTACACATTACCCAAGGTGTCGGTTAAAATAAAATAATCTTTTTGCTGCAAAAGCAAATGCTCTATGGGTCTTGCCAAGGGTGCCTTAGTTGTAATCGGCACAAATCCCTCCACCATTTTGCAAGCGGTAGTAAGACACGCAACGGTATTGTTTTTAAGTGGCACCCACAATCTGTAATTTTTAGAATTATCATAATCAAAGGCCGTAATTCCACCGGCGGCACCCGCTTTTATTTTTATTGGAAAATCTTGTACATAAATTCCGTTACGGTCAATCAGGTGAATGTAATTCTCGCTTGCAAAAAGTATTTGTAGTTTACCATTAGCAAAGTAATCTATTTGTATAGGCTCACCCAGTATTTTTTCTCTCACATTCTTCTTCCATACTATTTTACCCGTATTGCTTAACAGGTACAGGTTATTATTTTTATCCTGGCAAACCAATTCTTTTTCATTTGTTTTATGATTTATCACCGGAGTTGGCAATTGGTATAAGTCGGTATCCGCAAGTGCCTCCCACAATGTATTTTGGTACATTTTATTTTTGGGATTAAAGCCTGCATGCACCTTATAAAAAATGCTTCCTTCAAGTTTTTGCAGTGAAAAAGCAATAGCATCAAATTTTTCGAAGAGATCCGGCGACTCATCCAGCTTGCTGTTTACCACTTTAGATAAACTGCTTTTTATGGTTTCCTTATTTTTAAATACATCGCTGTAATACAGATAATTTAAATCGGTATTAAAATTACGTTCTAAAAAATTTACGGTACGTTCGTTGCCTGCTAAATTCACTTTTTCGTTTACTGATTTTCGGTACTCGCCAAGTCCTTTAACCGAATTACAAAAAACAACGCTTTCATTAAGCACCGAAACGTATTTATATCCATCATCAAAAAATCCGCTGCACAGCCGGGAAAATATTTTTTTATCGGCAAACAAAAACAAATTAGCTGAATCAGAATTTATCAAGCTACTATCGGCAACAGCTTTAAAAAACGATACGGCCCTTGCTTCGTCTGATACTCGGATGATACCATACCCGTAGGTGGTATCGCTTGATGAGGCCTTTACGCGCGCGGCATAATTGCCAATGAAAGAATTAATTTCTGTCTGTGCATCGGCAGATAAACTATCTGAGTACTTTTTTAGATCACTTTTTCGCGCAACGCTGTTTCCGGTATAATTATCTCTGCAAAACTGGCCGTAGTTGCTAATATTAACTGCTTCAAACGAAAAAGTATTGTAAGGCAGATGTTCGTACAGGTTTTTAAAATCATCCGGGTCCTGATTTTGAATTATCTTTCTGATTTTTGTAGAATCTGCCGGAAGAAAGCCTTGCAGGTTTATATCAGACGGCTCTATGCCAGCATCGGTGGCAATCCATTTTTCGGAAGCATCCGCAAAAAAACTTTCTGTGCCGATAGAAGCGAAATATGTATTCCATGCCCGGTTGTAAAATTTAGGAAAATGCACAAAAATGCCAAGCCCTTTATCTTTAGCTGCGGTTTTATAAGTTTCGGTAAAACTTTTATTTTGTGAGAGCGTTTGCTTATTACTTTTATCGGATATACTTTCGATAAGTTGTTTATTGCCAGAAGCAATAACAAGGCCGGCTTCGGTAAAAATGTAAAAATCATTTTTGCCTTCGCAATTTAAAACGCATTGGTAAAATCCGTTGCTTATTTTTTTTGCGGAAAAGTTTTTCTCGAAAAATAAAAGCGCTTTGCCTGATTCGTTTACATCCGAAAGATTAAACGCGTAAACAGCGTCCTGCTTTTTTTCATTGCCGTAAAGTGCCACATAAAATGGTTCTTTGCCCAAATACTCTTTTGTTTCGTCCTCATTGGTAAGCGAATCCAGCAATGACAATACTGCTTTAAATTTGCCGACATCGCCTATTTTTAAAAACTCTTCCCACATTAAATTACCTTGGGTAAGTTGTGCCATAAAATCTTTTGGTTCCTTAATTTCGGCTAAAACAGTGCACGAATCGGGTAATACATCAAAAGGCTTCAGGGTTGGTTTTTTTAAATTCTGCAGGTAAAAATAGCCCCAGGTACCGCACAACAAGGCGGCAGCAATAAGCGATATAAAACCAATTTTCTTTATCAATTACCTGATAAAGATACCTCAAGTAAAAGCCTCTTTTTAATCTGTAGTAAGAGGTTATCAATAAGCAAATGTGAAAATCTATTAAAAAATCGAAAGCTGCGGAGGCAAGAGTGTAAAAGTCATCCTATGATGGCTGCAGGGCCCGTGAAGTTCTATACCCTTGCGGTGTAATTTGGTAGGATAACCTTTGTTTTTATCCCAGGCGTATTGCGGAAACTTTTGATGTAAAGCCAACATTAATTCATCCCTATGCGTTTTTGCCAGAAGAGATGCGGCCGCAATGCTCATATAAATCTCATCGCCTTTAATTACACATAAATGCGGAATGTTCTTATGCTGCTTAAACCGATTTCCGTCAATTAATAAAAATTCGGGTTTTATTTTTAATTGCTCAACAGCGCGTTGCATACCAACAATAGATGCGTTTAAAATATTTATTTTGTCAATCTCGGTATGACTAACCGCCACAACTGCCCATGCCAGTGCATCTTTTTTAATGGTTTCAGCCAACTCAAAACGCAATTTTTCAGGAATTTGTTTTGAATCGTTTATAAGTTTGTTTTTGTACCCTTTTGGCAATATTACCGCAGCGGCCACTACAGGGCCGGCTAAGCAACCCCTTCCTGCTTCATCGCAGCCGGCTTCTAATTGGGTCTTTTTATAAAATGGTTTCAGCATAAAAACTTTAAAAACTACCCCTTAACGGGGGATAAAATCCTATTTTACAAAGCTAAAATACGAGGTTTTTGCCGTTTATCACAAACAGATTATTCACAATACAAAACCTTGCGTACCTTTGCGGTCGTTATGAACAAAATATATACTTTTTTACTAAGCTGTTTTTTTTCTATTTCTGTTTTTGCACAATTTCCGGGAGGCATGGGCGGCGGCAATGCCAATACCAAAGGTATAAACATGAGCTTTGCCCGTTTATACGGAAAAGTTTTGGATGCCAAAACAAAGGAGCCTGTTGAATTTGCCGGTGTGGCTTTAATGTGGTTTGATAAAGACTCGGTTATTGCCGGGGGCCTTGTTAAATCTAACGGTGATTTTGCTTTAGAAAATTTACCCTTTGGCGGGTATCGTTTACGCATTAGTTTTTTGGGTTATAAAAACTACGAGCAGCGTATTTTTGTAAATATGCAAAATGTGGATAAGGATTTGGGTAATATTTTACTGGAAACTGATGCCGCATTGCTAAAAGAAGTAACTGTGACGGAAGAAAAAGGCGCCATGACTATGAGCATTGACCGCAAGGTATATAATGTTGACAAGGATATGAGTGCAAAAGGCGGCACTGGTTTGGATGCCGTAAAAAATATTCCGAGCGTTACTGTAGATGCGGATGGAAATGTTACGCTTAGAAATAACGGCGTGATGATTTATGTGGATGGAAGGCCCACTACGTTAACCTTGCAGCAAATTCCAAGCGACCAAATTGACAGGATTGAAATTATTACAAACCCCTCTGTAAAATACGATGCATCTGCAACGGGTGGTATTTTAAATGTGATTATGAAAAAAAATACCAAGCCGGGCTACAATGGCATGGCTATGGCAGGCATAGGAACTAACGATCGTTACACCGGCATGATTAATTTAAACGTAAAAGAAAATCCGTTTAACTTTTTTGTTATGTACAATTATAATCAGCAAACCAATTTAAACGATGGGTTTACCGACAGAACAAATTTAAATAACGGCACTGCAACAAGTTATTTTAATCAAACTAATCTTGCACGTTTTACAAACGCGTTTCAGTTTGGCCGCGCCGGTTTTGATTATAATATCAATAACCGCAATGGCATAACTGTTTCAGGAAACTATGTGCACGGGCAGTTTGATACTTACGATAAACAAAACTCAAAAACTTTTGACTCGAGTAACACTTTATTGAATACCGGTTTTCGTACCAACGATTCTAAAAGCTGGTTTACTAATTTTACAGGGCAGATTCAATACCGAAAAACTTTTCCAACAGCCGGAAAAGAATTAACCTCTGATTTTAATTTTAACCACAACTACGGAAACAGCGGGTATTTAAATACAACCGAAAATTATATATTAGGCAATACTGCATCAAACCCTAATCTTTCTAATTACTACAAAAACGATGGTAATTCGGGCGCCAACATGTATAATTACCAATTGGATTTTGTAAACCCCATAAATGAGTATACAAAATTTGAAACGGGCGTAAAGGCCAATTACAGTCACAGCACAAACGAACAAAATACTTATTTTAAAACTTTTGCCGATTTGGATTATAAGCAGGATACTTCTTTAACCAACCACTACGCTATTGATAATTTGGTTACAGCGGCTTATGTAAATTACAGCAGCAAGATTTGGGGCATAGGGTATCAGGGAGGTTTGCGTTACGAGAGCTCGTATTATAAAGGGACGCTTACCAATAAGGGGCAATCTTTTTCGTACCAATACCCAACAGGCATTGATAATTTAATGAATGCTTTGTTTCCGGCCGTTTATTTTTCTAAAAAACTTCCGCATAATCAAGAAGTGCAATTAAATTTTTCGCGTAAGATTGAGCGCCCTAACTTTTTTCAGCTAATGCCTTTTGTTATGGCAAGCGACCAATTTAATATTCGTATTGGCAATCCAAAGCTCACGCCCGAGTTTCATAACCTTGCCGAGTTAAATTATAATATTACCTGGGGCAAATTAAATTACCTGACGTCTTTTTACGGCAGGTATACAGAGAACCCGATCACTAATGTAAGTTATCCGCAAAGTCCGGGTAGTTTGGTTTTAATTAATACTTTTCAAAACGGAAAAAACTCTTATCGTTACGGGTGGGAAAACACGTTAAAGGCAACCGTTTTTAAAAGCCTTGATATTACAGCCAGCTTTAATTATTTTTATACACAGGTAAGCTGGAGTCCTACGCCAACTACCATACAAACCAATTCGGGGTATAGCTATACTTCTAAATTAATGTTGTTGTATAAATTTCCAAAAAGCATAAGCCTGCAATTAAACGGAAATTACGAGGCGCCAAAAATTTTACCACAGGGAACAACAAGGCCACAGTATTATATGGATGCTACGCTTAGCTACAATTATAAATTTAAGTGGATGTTTAATTTAT
This sequence comes from Bacteroidia bacterium, assembly GCA_038214655.1. Taxonomy (GTDB): domain Bacteria; phylum Bacteroidota; class Bacteroidia; order B-17B0; family Aurantibacillaceae; genus PALSA-968. Next base: position 94,925 of record JBBQRR010000002.1, read on the forward strand.
TGCTTAGCGATTGCTTTAATACAAATCGTATGGGCAGTCATTACGACACACCTTATTATATTCAGGATTTGAGTCGCCGCAGACAAAGTCGTTATATACGTTTATCGGTTACCTATCTTTTTGGTAAAATGGATGTAAGCATTTTTAAGAAAGCCAAACAGCAAAAGGGCGATAGCAGCCAGATGGATGGCATGGGCGGCGGATTTTAAAGTTTTCCACTAATTTTCATTCCTTTTTGCTTCTACTCAGCTAAATCAGCTTTTATAGGTGTTTACACGTATAAATTTGTTAAAATTTTTGTTTCAGAAATTTTAATTATCTTTAATTTCAAATTAATAACCCTTAAATTACAGCCTATGAAAAAAATTATCTACTCATTAAGCGCGGCCGCCTTGTTTACCCTTTCAATGCAGGCACAAAACGCAATTCCAAACGGAAATTTTGAAAATTGGACAACCGGAACAACCGATGAACTGATGTTTTACAGTACCGCCAATTCTCAGACCTTCTATCAATCAGGAGTTTTTAATTGTTTAAAAGTTGCAAATCCTTACCATGGTAGTTTTGCTGTTCAGTTAAATACTGTGGCCGTTGGTACCGATACCTCAATGGCTTTTATAGTTAACTCTCCAAATCCGGGTGGAGGTAACCCTTGCCAGTGGCCGGGTGGTGTAGCTTGTACATCAATACCATCAGGTATCCGCGGCTATTATAAAAATAACAGTGTGTCTATCGATTCGGGCGGAATACTTGTTGCCTTTAAAAATGGCGCAACTTGTTTAGGTTTATACATGTATAAATTCGGTGGCGTTCACAATACGTATACTCCTTTCCAATTTGTATTTAATCCTCCTATTGCAGGCACGCCCGATACAATGGTATTTGCCGCTATTTCCAGTGACGTTTTTAATAATGTGCAGCGCGCAGGGAATATGCTGCAGTTAGACAGCATTTCTTTTACAGGCATAGCACAGCCTGCTAATTTTAATGGTGATTTTGAATTATGGCAGCCTCAAACCTACGAAAAACCAAACAGCTGGTATATTAATAGCAACGGAGGTAATGGAATTACAGGGGTTCAAAAAACAACAGATAAAAATGCGGGGTCTTATGCCGTACAACTTACAACCTATCTTAACCAGAAAAACAACGGTACGCCGATGGCCAACGGTGCCAGGGTAAGCACGGGTTACTACCCTAATTGCAATGGTCCTTGCAATCAAAAAGGAGGATATCCTTTCACCAATCCAATTGATACTTTATGCTTCTATTATAAATACGCGCCAATGAATAACGATTCGGGTTTTGTTGATATGACCTTTAAGAAAAACGGAAGTCAGGTAACTAATCGCGGACGCAACATTTATCCGGCTGCGGCAACTTACCAATACATGGAAGTTCCCTTTAACACAATGAACCCTATTGATAGTGTAATTGTAAGCTTTGAATCTACTATTTGGAGAGACTCTGCTACCACATTTGTAGGTTCGGTTTTAAAAATAGATGACGTACATTTTAAATCCCAACCTTTAAACGGCATTAAAACGTACAATGCAACTGCCGCTATCAGCATTTACCCCAATCCTGCAAGTGATGGTACATTTACAATCAGCAATGTTGATTATTACGATTTGGTTCGTGTGTATAATGTATTCGGCCAAGAAGTAAACGCAAGCATTACCAAACAAAATAACGAAGCGCGTGTGCAAATAAATACACCGGGTGCTTATTTTGTTTTTATTAATTCGCGTGGAAAAATTACCAATCAAAAAGTGATTGTAGGGAAAGAGTAATTTTAATTTTTCTTTAAATTAAAGGGAGTAGCTAATCACTACTCCTTTTTTATGCTCGTAAAGTTTTATCAAATAAATAATGAACTGTAATTTATAATTAGCATTTATAACAAGCAAAATTTATTCAAATATCCATTTAGAACTGTAATTTATAATTGAATAAGGTTTGTACTCTAACACATTATAAAATACCTTTGATTAAAACCAGAAACCTTTACTATGAAAAAAACAGTACTTATCTCTGCTCTTGGCACTGCCCTCGCTCTCTCTCCACTAACTATCCTTGCCCAGCAGCCGGCAATTAATTTACCTGCGCAGCAATGCGGAACCGACGAATGGCTGAAACACGCTATCGAAAAAGATGCTTCGTTAAAAGTAAAAAGAGATAATTTGGAATTATTAACGGAAGAATTTATCGCTAATCTAGAGTCGTATAAAGTTGAGGGGGGCTGCACCATTTACGTGATTCCCACTGTAATCCATAAGGAAAACACCATTACCACGTATGATGCGGCTACTGCTCAAAGCATAGTAGATGAGCTTACTCTTTACTTCAGAAAGCGCAATCCCTATATCACTAATGTTGTTACTTCGATTGATCCTGCGTTTCAAAGTATTGTTGCCGATGTGGAAGTTGAATTTAAGCTTGCTCAAAAAGATCAATACGGACAAGCAACGCAAGGTGTAGTAAACGAATCGGCTTTCAACTCGTGGAACAATGGTAATTTAACCTTGCCTTTATACTACGAAGTTTTTGTGGTAGATAATCCTCCCATGCCCGGCGCATCTGCTATTGCAACTATGCCCGGCGGCGGTTACACCGCACCGGCCGTAACCACAATATATACCGGCGCCACACTTGCGCACGAAAGCGGACACTGGCTTAATTTGTATCACACATTTGGCTACACCAACGCCGCCGGTAACCCCAATAATTGCTTTTATGATGATTACGTTTCTGATACGCCTCCATGTGTTGGCGGCACTTCTTGTTACAGCACGCAGGCAAATCCAATAAACACCTGTCATAACGATACTCCCGATTTAAATGATAATTATCAAAATTTTATGGATTACCGAACCGGTTGTCAGTTAATGTTTACACAAGGGCAAAAAAACCGAATGGTAGCGACCTTACAAACCGATCCTTTAAGAAGTAAATTGTGGACTTCACAAAATCTTTCGGCAACCGGCGTTTCGGGTCTGGCAATTTATCCATGCGATTCTTTAACCACGGGGCAGAGTGCCATTGTGCAAAAAAATTCAACAATCAAAGTTTACCCCAACCCCACAGTTGATGGATCATTTACCATCACCCATGTTGATTATTCTGATTTGCTGAGAGTATATAATGTATTCGGTCAAGAAGTAAACGCCGCCATTACCAAACAAAATAACGAAGCACGCGTGCAAATAAATACACCGGGTGCTTATTTTGTTTTTATTAATTCGCGTGGAAAAATTACCAATCAGAAAGTGATTGTAGGGAAAGAGTAATTTTAATTTTTCTTTAAATTAAAGGGAGTAGCTAATCACTACTCCTTTTTTTGCCTTTATTAAAAATTAAACCCCATTAAAAAGGTATTCTGCATATACTTATCATTGCTCCCTTTCACTATATAATCAAGAGCATCCGAAGTGAAATAGCCGAAGCCAAGGTTGTAACTTAAGTTAAAGCGTTCGGTAAAATTATAAGTAACACCCAGGCCTCCATTTATAGAAGTATAATTACCCGGATTAACATCCTTATGGTTCCATATATCGGTGAGATTATTAACGCCGCCGCCTAAAAAAATATAAGGCAAAATTTTAGAATCTTCCTTTAAAATATATCCGTTTGCGAATTTGTATTTTAAAGCCACTATGGCGGATTTCATTCGGGAATAATAATTAAGTACAGTAACCGGATCGTCACTCTCACGGCAATGGCCCAAATCTCCCACAGAAGCAAAAATCATCCCGTCAAAAGATTTATTTAAATAGCGGCTGTAACTCAATTTTACAAAACCGTACCATTCTTCTTTGTATTTAAACCAATAATTGCCTAAATCGCCATTATAACTTTCGCGCCCGCCCCCAACAGAAATATTGTTTTTCCTGTCTTTTGTTTGTGCAAAAGTTCCAAGCGTAGTTAATGTCACGCATAAAATAATTAGATAGTTTTTCATGGGTTCTTTTTATAAAATTATTAATTATCCTAAAGCCTCTAAAATATCTTCTAATATATCGTCCTTGTTTTCCAATCCTACCGAGATTCTTATTAAGCCCGGAGTAATTCCCACTTTCAATCTTTCTTCCTCACTTAATTTGCAATGTGTAGATGATGCAGGATGCGTTGCTATAGAACGCGAATCGCCCAGGTTTGGCGAAATCTTTATCATCTTTAATTTATTCATGAATTTACTTCCCGCTTCGTAACCCCCTTTTAAAGAAAAAGTAACGATACCACCACCCGCGCTCATTTGCTTTTTAGCAATGGCGTAATGCGGATGCGATTTTAAAAACGGATACCGCACAAAATCCAAAGATTTATTTCCTTCCAGCTTTTCAGCAACAAATAAGGCATTTTCGCAATGACGCTCAACACGCAAAGAAAGCGTTTCTAAACTTTTAGAAAGCACCCAAGCATTAAACGGCGACATAGCAGGTCCGCTAACGCGAGAAAATAAATAAATCTCCTTTATCAAATCCTTTTTTCCAACAACACAACCGCCAAGCACACGGCCCTGCCCGTCCATGTATTTTGTAGCAGAGTGAATTACCAAATCTGCTCCGTATTCAATAGGGCGCTGCAATATCGGTGTTGCAAAACAATTGTCGACCACCAAAAGCAAATTATGTTTTTTTGCCAGTTTGCCCATCAACTCCAAATCAATTACTTCGATTGCAGGGTTAGTTGGTGTTTCTAAAAATAAAATTTTGGTTTTTGGAGTAATTAATTTCTCCGCTTCCTCGGGTTTGTTAGCGTCAAAATACGAATACGAAATTCCCCATTTAGGAAAATACTTGTGCAAAATAGTATGTGTTGCTCCAAAAATAGAAGCGCAACTTACAATATGGTCGCCCGAATTTAAAAATGTCATTAATGAAGCAAACACCGAGGCCATACCGGATGCAGTTGCAAAACCTGCCTCTGCTCCTTCTAAAGCACAAACTTTATCAATAAACTCATCTGTATTCGGGTTTGAATATCTAGAATAAATATAAGCTTCTTCACTTTCATCAAAGGCCGCCTTTAAATCTTCGGCGCTGTCGAAAACAAAACTGCTGGTTAAAAATAGCGGTGTTGAGTGTTCTTTGTGCTGACTGCGATCAGTTTGTATGCGGATGGATTTCGATTCTTTGTGTTTCATATTTTTATTTTGACACGAATTTCATTAATTAATTCGTGTAATTAGTGTCTAACTAATTTTTACTTCGTAGGTAATTTTTGCGCTCTTTTCTAACATTTTAGAGACGGAGCAATATTTTTCTATTGATAAATCGGCGGCGCGTTGCGCTTTTTCTTTATCTACGTTTCCTTTTATATGGTAGATAATATGTATGGCCGTAAATGGAGCAGGCACCGCGCCCGCTTCGCGCGCGCCGTCAACCGTCATTTCAAAACTTTCAATTTCCTGTTTTTGCTTTTTAAGAATGCTGATTAAGTCGATGCCGCTGCAGCCGCCAATGGCGGCCAGCACCGCTTCCATCGGACTCACGCCTTGTCCGTGTCCGCCACCTGCCGTACCTCGGTCCATAATAAGGCTTTTACCATGTTCATTGGTAGCCTCAAAACCATAATCGCTGTCAAATCTTTTAATCTTTATTTGCATGGGCTAATTCTTTCTCCGCTAATTTACTTCCTTTTTTTGTGATGGGTATTATGGGCGACTCTTTTGTTAAAGCCACAAACAATTTGTGTTCCTGAATATATTTTTGATGCTTTGCCAGTTCGCCTATAGGCAATAAACCAATCACGTATTTAAATTTATCGCTGGTATGCTTTACATAAATCTCTTCAAACTTTAATTGCTTAATAAAATTATCATCTTCGTAACGCAAATACACTTTTACCAAAACATCATTGTTAAATTGCACATTGGCGTTTTGCTTGTACTTTTTGTATTCGTATTTGTATTCGTACGACAAAGCTGAAATGTCAGACAACACCGCGCTTCCGGTTGGATGACCACCTGCACCTTTGCCCGATAAGAATTGCTTGTCCGAAAAAGCTCCTTCTACAATTACTCCGTTAAACTCATTCTCTACATTAAATAAATAGTTCGATGAGTTTACAAATTGGGGGGCCACAAAAACCGAAACACTTCCGTCCTCATGTTTTTTAATGGTTGGAATTAATTTTATTTTTAATCCTTTTTCTTTAGCGTAAGTCACATCCCAATCAGAAAGCGTGCTGATACCGAAATTGAAAACTTTTTCGGGCTCAACAAATAAACCAAAGGCATGGGCGGCCAAAATGATAGCCTTATACTTCGCATCAAATCCTTCCACATCATTGGTAGGGTCAGTTTCGGCAAAGCCTAACTCTTGCGCTTGTTTTAGTGCAGCGGCATAACTCAGGTTTTCGAAAATAGTTTTTGTTAAGATGTAATTCGACGTTCCGTTAAAAATTCCGCTTACGCTAAAGAGTAATTCGTTATCGTAATATTCTTCCAGCGTACGCACAATCGGAATCGATCCGCAACTGCTTGCTTCGTACAATAAAGAAACATTATATTTTGTCTGTAATTCAACCAACTCTTTTAAATGAGTAGCCACCATTTTTTTATTGGCTGTGACTACATTTTTACCCTTTTCTAAAGCGTATTTTACAATTTTATACGCTTCGTCGGCATCGTCAATCAACTCAACGATTACATTTATTTCGGGGTTATCGAGAATTTCATTCCGGTCGAACGTAAAATAATTTGCGTCAATGGGCCTTTCTTTATTTTTTTGCTTCACGCATATTTTGGTGATATCGGCTCTGAAACCCGAACTTTTTGATAATACATCGTACAGTCCTTGCCCTACGCAACCAAACCCAAATAATCCAATTTTTAACTTGCTCATGTTTTCTGGTTTCTTTTCTATTTATATTTTTTTATTTCTCTTACGCTTATACTATCTCCTTATACTTTTTTATTAGTTCGTCGCCCGTTTTCTCGTAAAATTTTTTAAGCTCCTTGGCTAATTTTTCTGTTTCAATTAAAAATCCATCGTGTCCGTAAAAAGAATCAATAGCGGCGTAACAAGCAGTTGGAATATTATTTGCCAAAAAACGCTGTTCTGACAATGGAAATAACAAATCGCTTGAAATACCGACCACTAAAGTTTTTGCTTTTATGTTCGACAAAGCCTTCTCAACCGATTCTCTTCCCCTACCCACATTATGCGAATCCATCGCTTTTGAAAGTGCTACGTATGAATACGCATTAAAACGTTTCACTAATTTTTCTCCCTGATAGCGCTGGTACGAAGAAGAATTATAATCATCCGTTTTTTCAATCTCTGTTTCTTTTTGAGTTTCTCCGTAAGTATCGTAATTTCTATAACTCAACAAAGCAATAGACCGCGCCGCCGCCAAACCTTTTTGTCCGCCCTCGGCATTATTAGAGTAATATGTTCTATCCGCTTTAATTGCTAAACGCTGGCTTTCGTTAAAAGCAATTCCCCAAGGAGAATGTTGCGCATTGGTGGCAACCAAAACTAAATTAGAAAATAATTCGGGCTTTAAAATATTCCACTCGGCCGCTTGCTGCCCTCCTTGCGAACCACCAATTACCGTATGAATTTTTTCTATTCCTAAATGTTGGCGCAGTAATTCGTGTCCCTTAACCATGTCTCTGATAGTTACATTGGGGAAATGCGAAAACAAAGCTCCGTTAAATTCGGTGTTGTGTGTAAGCGGGCCTGTAGTTCCGTAGCAAGACCCTAAATTATTTGCACAAACTATAAAATGTTCCGCGGGATTAAAAAAATCTTTTTCTCCAAACAGGCCCTTCCACCAATCAAATACATCGCTATTAGCAGTGAGCGCATGACAAACCCAAATAACATTATTTTTTTCTTTGTTAAGTGTGCCATAGGTATTGTAAGCAATCTCTAAAGAAGAAATTGTTACTCCGGCTTCCAGCTCAAAAGGTTTATCGTGGGTATATGTTTTAATCTCACTCATAATTGTAGGCAATGTATATAAAATGTTTAAAGGCGCCCGGTTTTGCCAAGCACCTTAATTTATTAAAAAATTTGGCTTAGCAACAGGGGCAGGCGCTGCAGCAGCACATAATGCGCACAGCTGTAGGAATTCCCGTTGCGGTTAAAAGAGTAGTCACTGCCTTTTTAACGGCCGACTTTTTTGAATTGTTCTTTTTGTTTTTCATTTTTCGTAATTTAATTTATCTGTCCCCGCTTTTCATCGGAGTAGGATTTGGCACCTGTTTTCCAATGCTGATCTTTCAATCTGCACTTTTAGTTGGTTGCCAGTGGTATCAGCGAGCCTATTCTCTCACCACTTCTTGATAAATTAACTACGCACTTGTGAAGGGTGGGTAATTAATTCGCTACAAATATAAGGCGCCAAGCCGCAAAAAACAAGCGTTTTGGGCTTATTTTTTGGTTTCGGAGGTTTAAATAAGTGCTTAAGCGTATATTTACAGAGGATTATGAGGCAATTAGCATTTATTATTTTCTTTGGGGTAAAGCTAGCCACGGCACAGGTAGGGCTCTCAGTTATTACTCTTAATGATTCTGATAAAGGATTTTGTAATGCTGTTTACCAAAGTCTTTTAGCAGGCATTGAAAAGGATGAGGCTTTATCTTTTACCGATAATTCTTTTTTAGTGCCCAATTCAAAAGAAATATTTCATAAAATTTTGTCCTCAAATAAACTTGAAAAAATTCCATTGGCAGGTTTAAAAATCTGCTTTCAGTGGGATACGCATGGCGATTGCGCAAAACTGCTATGTTGTGCTCCGATATTTAAGAAAGAAGGGCAAAACATTTATTTTTGGTTATCTGGGAATTTTTCGACGGTTTTCTCTAAGGACTTACATGCATTATTTTTAAACCGCAGTAAAGAAGCATTTTTTAAACTATTTAATTTATTGCCGCAAACCGACAGCACAAAAAATCTGACAATTCGCGCTGTTGATTTAAAAAAAGAATCAAGCATTTATCATGTGCCTTTTGATTATTTACCAACCCTGATTAAAAATAATATTATGCGCGGCAATATCGTCGCCTACGATTCTTATCTCTTCGATCTCCCCCTTGAGCGCCCCCTTGCAAATTCCGGCGCTTCTTCCGGAAACAAAAAAAGCACAGATGAATTCAAAAAGGCGCTAATTCTCGAAGAGTGGCGCGACTCAACAGTAAAAGATTTTTTCACGTTTCCAGTATTTATTAAGAAACTTAAAGGCATTGGCCTGTCTGTTACTGCCAAAACTGAAGTGTGGATTGACAATCATGCGTATGACATTATTTTGAATAACGAACACCCTGATATGCGAGAAACAAAGAAAAACGCTTATAAACTCTATTTGGAATCTTCGTTTTGTAGGGCGATAAAAGCCGAAATGTATATAAAATAAAGTACCTTTACCGAATGAAAAAAGTAGTTTTCTGTGCCTTACTTTGTCTTTGCTCTTTTTTTATAAAAGCTCAACAATATCAGAGTTTAGATACTATTACCGCTCCTCCAAAATACGATAATATATATAGCCGGCCACTTTATACCGATAGTCTGGCCAGCAGTTTTGTTATTTTTATTAAAAATGAGGTCAAAGAACACAAACACATCCATCATGCCGAGCATATAACAGTACTTGAAGGCGAGGCGGTGATGAAAGTTGACGGCAACAGTTTTAAAATAAAAAAGGGCGATGTCATTTTTGTGCCTAAGAATGCCTGGCACTATGTAAAAGTAACCTCTAAAATTCCGCTCAAGGTTTTATCAATACAAGCACCTAACTTTGACGGCAAGGATAGAATATTCAGAGAAGTAAAATAGAGACGAATTAATTCGTGAAATTCGTGTCGCAAAGAAAAAAATATGGACAGCATCAGACAGAGTAAAGTAAATAAATTATTACTGAAAGAATTATCGGAATTATTCCGCGCCGAATCAAAAAATCTTTTTGAAGGTGCTTTTATTACCGTAACTGTTGTGCGCGTTAGTCCCGATTTGGGATTGGCAAAAATCTACCTGAGTATTATGGGCAATAACAGCAAGGGCGCACTAAAATTGATTGAAGAAAAAAACAAAGATATTCGCCGCCGCGTAGGTAACGCCTTAGGTAAACAATTGCGTGTTATACCCGAGTTACATTTTTATATTGACGACTCTTTGGATTACGCCATGAAAATAGAAGAATTACTTAAAAAATAGTTTGAACGTTTCGCTTTACATAGCACGGCGATATTTTATTGCCAAAAAATCTACTAATGCCATAACCATTATCAGCTGGATTTCTGTTTTGGCTATTGCGGTGGGAACAGGTGCTTTGGTAATTATACTTTCGGGAATGAACGGCCTTACCGGATTGGTGGAAACACTTTACAATTCGTTTAACCCGGATGTAAAAATTACTTCGGTTGCCGGAAAAGTTTTTATGGCTAATGATGCGCTAATTTTGCCTATAAAACAGCTTGACGGAGTTGCATACGTTTCAAAAACATTGGATGATAACATGCTTTTGAAATACGATAACCGTATGCAGATTGTACGTATTAAAGGAGTTGACGAAAACTTTTTATTAGTAACCCGTTTTGATACTTTACTGGCAGAAGGAAATTTTTTATCGCCACAAGCAAAAAACTCAAACGAAAGTGGCGCAGGAAACCAAATTGTATTGGGAAAAGGTGTTGCTTACCGGTTGGGAGTTAGCCTGAGTGATTTATTTACACCCATAAGTTTGTATTGTCCCAAGCGAGGGCATAGCTCTTCGCTAAATCCGGAAGACGCTTTTAATGAAACCAAATGTTATCCAAGTGGTTTGTTTAGCATAAATGATGATTTTGATTTTGGTTATGGGTTTATAAGTTATGATAAGGCGCGAGAAATTTTAGAATACCCCGCCAACTCGGTTTCATCTTTAGAAATTTTATTAAAACCCGGAGCTGATGCAGATAAAATAAAAGAAGAGATTCAAAAAATAACCGGCAAAAATTTATTGGTACAAAATAAATTTGAACAGAACGATGTTTTGTTTAAAACCCTGCAAACCGAAAAACTTATCGTTTTTTTGATTCTTGCCTTTGTATTGATAATTGCCACATTTAATATTATAGGTGCCCTTACGATGTTGATTATTGAAAAAAAGAAAGACATTAAAATTCTATCCGCATTAGGCGCGGATGTTTCTTTAATCAGAAAAATATTTATGGCAGAAGGCTTGATGATTATATTTATTGGATCTACCATTGGTATATTATTGGGCTACGGCCTTTGCCTGCTTCAGCAGCGTTATGGTTTAATAAAATTTGAAGAAGGTTATATTATTGACGCGTACCCTGTAGAAACGCGGCTTGGCGATTTTATCGCAATTGCGGGAACAGTTCTTGGAATTGGATTTTTAGCGGCCATTTATCCGGTGCGGGTGTTTACCAAAAGAAATTTGGTTGCGGTAGAAGATTAACTATTTTGCCCTTTAAGTTTCTGTAAAATTCTTGAAATATATTTTTCGGCCGGCAAAAGCGTGTACTGTATTCGCCGCGCATAGTGAATACTGTCTAAAATTTCTTTTTGCTTTTCTTCCAGCAATTCATTTTTCTTTACCACTTCGGCGGTTTTTTCGGCCACCCGTTTATCCAGATTATGAATTAATTCGTTTTTTGAATGAAGGGAAGAAACTACCGCTTCGCGTATTTTTTTAGAAACAAATCCGCATAAAAGGCCGCTGATAATTACAAAAACACTTTTTACCCCGGCATTGGCATAGTCAACAAAAGATGCGTTATGCATGTGCGGTATAAAGTAAAGATTGATTAAAAAATATTCGATAGCGCCGGTTACTCCGGCAAATAAAGAAAGTTTTGGGTTTAAAAGAAGGGAAGATAAAATAATCATAATAAAAATCATTATGAAAAGCGGAGAGTTGAGTATTTGGATCACAGGATAGAGCGAACTGTTTATAAGAAAACTCCCCACCATAAACATCACGCTGCAGGGAAAACTTACTTCAATAAAAGTTACAAAATAAACGAGTGATTTTTTTAGTACCATCGTTCTTTCTTCCACCCGTTTCATATACCTGAAAGCTATCAGTTCAGAAACAAACGCCATTGCCAGCATCAGCGGGCCGATGATGGCCATCTTAAGCGGCACCTGCGTGCCAATAATATCAGTTTGGGTGGCAATAAAAGTAATTGCGCATAATTGAAAAAATAATACTACGCCGAACAATATAGACAGTATTTTTGCCTTTAACCTGAAGTTTGAAATCAGTGCCCCATTGAGCTCATTTAAATCAGTAGTATGTTGCATGTTTTACAAGTATTCGGCGCTTCAGTTAACTAAAATAAGAATTATTTTTTAATTCCCGTATTTTTGATTTTTCATGAAAATAGCCTTAGATTTGATTGGAAGAAAGGTCCAACCACCAATTAAAAATTACAGAATGAAAAAAACGCTACTACTGATTTGCCTCACTTTTTTTGTAAGTGAAATTTTTTCTCAAAGTCCACCCGCGCGTTTAAAATATTTTGGCTTTGCCATTGTTGATTGCGGCCTGGATGACCCTAACGATATTCCCGTACTTACCAATTATATTAACGAAGTAGATACCTTTTCGAACGTAGCGCAAATGTGCGCCGGCAATCCCACAGATACTATTATTACCCGCGTAAACCTAATGAACAGTCTTTGCGTGAAGCCCATTCTTTCTGTTTCAAATATTTTTATTTATCTGGCAAACACCAGTGGCCCCAGCGGATCTAACTATGATCTTTATCCTAATTACCAAACACGTTGGGATAGTTTTAAACTTGCCAATGCCTCTGTATTAAATGCCGCGCAGATAGAAGTATTTTATATTTGCGATGAACCAACCTGGAACGGCGTAACTTTTACCGAGCTCAGCACTATTTCGTCAACCATAAAAGCTGATTTCCCAACCATTCCGCAAATGTTTGTGGAAGCCTATACCGAAGTTAATAATGTGCAAATTCCAACTACAGTTGATTGGGTTGGCTTTGATCATTACGGAATTTACGATGTATCTACCGATGCAAATTACCTTGCATGGCTCGATACATTAGAATCAAAATTTTCGACGCCCAATCAAAAAATTTGGTTGGTTTTTGATGATGAGTGGAATTCGGGCTTTTGGCCAAGCGGTTGGCAACCCGATACCGTTAAACATGTGGTGCAAAATTATTACAATCTGGCAATAGCAGATACCAATGTAATTGGTATGGCCGGATTTACCTGGCCGGGGCTAAGCGCCGGATGGCTGGGCGCACGCAGCATGCCGCAAAACGTAATTAACAAAACGGTTCAAATAGGGCAACTCATAAAAGCAAATTACAATCCCTGCACCGTAGGTATAAAAAATACGGAAGTCCCGAAAAACGAATTTTATGTTTTTCCGAACCCTGCAAATGATAAATTAAATTTTAACCGTTCGCAAAATAAAGAGCAGGTTCATTTAATTATTTATGGTGCCGTGGGAAATACTATTTTGCAAAGGGAAATAAACGAAGAATTAAATGCTGTTTCGCTAAGGGATATTTCGGAAGGAATGTATTTTTACAGACTTACCGATAGAAACGGAAACATTTTGCAATCGGGAAAATTTATTAAGGAATAAAATTACACCGTCATCGATTCGTAGCGCGAAGAAACAGTATCAATTGTTTCTAACAGAAGCGAAAGATTTTCTGAAGTAACCAAAATCATTCGTAAATCTTTAAAATTTGGCAGGCCGCGAAAATAGTTTGTGTAATGCCTGCGCATTTCAAGTATGCCTAATTTTTCTCCCTTCCACTCTACCGATTTTATTAAATGCGTTTTACAAACTTCAACGCGTTGCTTAATTGTTGGAGGAGGCAAATGTGTTCCGGTTTTTAAAAAATGTTTTATTTCGTTAAACACCCAAGGATAACCAATACTTGCGCGGCCAATCATAACCCCGTCTACACCATATTTTTCTTTTACTTCTTTAACGCGCTCCGGAGTTTCAACATCTCCGTTTCCAAAAATGGGAATTTTTATGCGTTGATTATTTTTTACTTCGCCAATTAAATCCCAATTGGCACTGCCCTTATACATTTGCGCACGTGTGCGGCCGTGAATACTTAATGCAGCTACGCCAACATCTTGTAAACGTTCAGCCACTTCGTGAATATTAATCGTGCTCTCATCCCATCCCAAACGTGTTTTTACTGTAACGGGTTTGGTAGTTCCTTTAATAACTGCTTTAGTAAGGCGTATCATCAGCGCAACATCTTTTAAAACTCCGGCGCCCGCCCCTTTGCAAACTACTTTTTTTACCGGACAACCGAAATTAATATCTACAATATCCGGATTAGTGGCGTCCACGATTTGAGAGCTCATGTGCATGGCATCTTCGTCGCCCCCAAAAATTTGTATTCCTACGGGGCGCTCGTAATCAAAGATATCGAGCTTCTTTTTGCTTTTAATAGCGTCGCGTATTAATCCCTCGCTCGATATAAACTCGGTAAACATTAAATCGGCCCCGCCTTGCTTGCACACATAGCGAAAGGGCGGATCACTTACATCCTCCATTGGAGCGAGCAAGAGCGGAAACTCTCCTAATTCTATATTTGCAATCTTTACCAAAACCCGTAGCTTTTGTTACCTTTGCAAAGGTACAAAATCGATCATGAACAGCTTCATTTCAAAAGACCGAATAGGATTATTTATTGTGTTGGGCTATTTATTGCTTTGCTTCGTTCTTATTATTGCCGAAAACAACCAGCCGGTACAAATTCCTTCAGACCCAAAAGAAATTAGTTTGCTTAAGATTGCGCAGGTAATAACCAGTACTTTACTTTTTATAGTGCCCGTTACCCTATTTTGCCGGTATATGCGGCCCGAGCGCAGTGCTTTTTTAAATATGAATGCGGTGCCGCACATTTACTTTTTTATTACAGCGGCGGCTTGTATATTTTTTGCACTTCCCGCTGTGGCTGGTTTTGAACAATGGAATCAGGCAATACACTTGCCCTCCGCGTTCTCTGCTACCGAAGGTTGGATGCACCAAAAAGAAATAGATGCCGAAAAAGTGTACATGGCTTTTTTTGAAGATAAATCAACCTACGGGCTTATTGTAAATTTATTAGTAATGGGCTTGGTTGCCGCGCTTAGCGAAGAATTATTTTTTAGAGGATTACTGCAACAAATTTTTATTAAAAATAAAATTAACGCGCACGTGGCTATCGTTCTTACTGCCGTTTTATTCAGCGCTTTTCACTTGCAATTTTTTGGTTTCCTGCCTCGTTTATTTTTAGGCATGGTGTTGGGATATCTGTATTACATCACGCAAAATTTATGGGTATCCATCGCCGCGCATTTTTTTAATAACGCTTTTGCAATTATTTCGGTACACATGTACAGCGAAGAAATAGCACCTGCTGTAACTACGCCGCCCGTACAAGAGCAGGGTATTGGCATTGGCTTTATATTGTTAAGTGTTGCTATGGTAGTGGCGCAATTGATTTTTTTGCAGCGTTTTATAAATCGTATAAAAATGCCTCCTGCGGGTAATATGTGATATGATTTCTGTCATAAATATATTTGTTAAAATTTATTGATTCGTACTTATGAGTAAAAGTGTAAACATAGTAGGTGCAGGCTTAGTAGGCTCATTACTGTCAATTTATTTAGCAAAACGCGGTTATAAAATAAATATGTACGAGCGCCGCCCCGATATGCGCAGTGCAAAAATAAGTGCCGGTAAATCCATTAATCTTGCTCTTAGCGATAGAGGCTGGAGAGGTTTGGAAGGCGTTGGCATTGCCGAAGACATTCGGAAAATCGCAATTCCCATGTACGGGCGACAAATTCATAACAAAGACGGCTCAACAGCATTTCAACCTTACGGAAAAAAAGAACAGGCTATTTATTCGGTATCTCGCGCCGAGATAAATATGAAGCTGATGGATTTAGCCGAGCGAGCCGGCATTAAAATTCATTTTAGCGAACGCTGTACGCACGTTGATCGTAAAAACCTCAACGCTCATTTTGAAAATGAGGAAACAAAAAAAACAAGCGAGGCAACAAGTGATTTGTTATTTGGCAGCGACGGAGCTTTTTCGGCCTCACGCTTAAACATGCAATTAAGCAGCGATAGATTTGAGTACAATCAACATTACATTACCGCCGGCTACAAAGAATTAATTATTCCTCCCGGCAAAAACGGTGAATTTTTATTGGAGAAAAATGCTTTGCACATTTGGCCGCGCGGCAGTTTTATGATGATTGCCCTGCCCAACATGGACGGCAATTTTACCTGCACTTTGTTTTTACCTTTTGAGGGTGAAAAATCTTTTGCCAATTTAAAAACCAAAGAGGCTGTAAAAAAATTCTTCGACGAGGAGTTTTCCACAGCCGTTCCGCTAATGCCCACTTTACTGGATGATTTTTTTGCGAATCCAACCTCATCATTGGTAACTGTAAAATGTTTTCCGTGGACGTTTGACAATAAAATTGCTTTGATTGGCGATGCGGCACATGCTATTGTTCCTTTCTTTGGGCAAGGAATGAATTGCGGCTTTGAAGATTGCGTGGTGCTGAATGAGTTAATTGATAAACATAAAGAAAACTGGGACGCTATTTTTCCGGAGTACCAGCAATTGCGCAAACCCGATGGCGATGCCATCGCCGATTTAGCTATCGCTAATTTTACCGAGATGCGCGATAAAACCGGAAACCCTGCATTTTTATTGCAGAAAAAAATTGAAGCGCGCTTTAACGAAAAATATCCCGATAAATGGATTCCCTTGTATACAATGGTTACTTATAGTCCAAAAATAAGATACAGCACCGCACTAAAGGAAGGCGCCAAACAACAGGCAATTATGGATAAAGTGATGGCCATGCCGGGCATAGAACAAAAATGGGATAGTGAAGAAATTGAAAAATTAATTTTAGCTGAATTAAAGTAATGAATTTTCTTTCTAAAAAAATACTTTTCCTTCTTGGCTCTTGCTTCTTGCTTCTTGGCTCTTTACATGCGCAAACCAAGCATAAGGTTATGATTATTCCCTTTGAACCTAAACTTTATATGAGTCAGGTTGACCATAAGTTTAATGCCGAAACAAAACTTACGCAAAAGCAAATTAAAGAAGCATTTCGTAAGGGTGTAAATAAGGAATTGGAAAATGCTTTGAAGAAAAATTTTGAAGTGCTTGATTTACTAAAGGACACAACGAAGTATAAAAAAGATTTATTCGCAATTTACAAAAGTCTTACTTACAGCTACGATAAGGTGCCCGATCAAAGTAATTACAAAGCGCCTGTAAATGCAAAAGACAAACAAGAGAATATAAAAAAGGGGCAACTGGTTGTTGAAACAGATCCGAACACGCGTTTTATGAATGCTAAGATTATCAGCCCCACAATGGTACCCGGCTTATTTACTAAATACAAAACAGATTTATTTTTGTTTGTGAATCAGTTAGACATTACTTCTAACACGCTTGCTACCGGCGAGACGGGTACTATATCAGAGCGTATTGTTACGGTGCATTATACCGTGTATACTGTTGATGCAAAAGAGATACAATCGGGCGTTTGCAGCGTAAAATTTCCGGGTGAGGCCAATAATCCTTCTAAAATTATTTCTTCCTATATCTCAAAAATAGCTGTTGAAATTACGCGTAGAATTAATATCGCGCTTACAAAAATAAAGGAGAAGGAACCTAAAAAGTAATTTTTAAACAATAGATACTGTTGAGGTAAGCCAGAAGAGCGAAGTATCGTCAGATATTTTTTCGAAACCGTAATCCAGTTTATTTCCCGATTTCATGGCAATGGTAATAAAGCCTAAACCTGCACCGCCTTTTTCAGAGAGTTGATTATTCTCTAAATGCTCCATGTAGTATTGTTTTAACTCGGCCGGCTCGGCAAAAGAATTTATGCGGGTAATTTGTTTTTCAAGTCCTTCAATATTTTTATTTTGCACAAGGTTAGCCGAAGTAATATTTGTTTTAACTCCGTTTTTTGCAAGAATAAAAAAGTTGTGTTGTTTTCCGTCGCCGTCGCGGTTACCGTGTATCAGCATATTTTGCAAAGTTTCTACGCTAATAAAAAATATTTTTTTGAGGGGGCCTTTGGGAATTCCTTCTTCGTTTATTTTGGTTTCTACTTCACTTTCCAGTTTAGAAACCTGTTCTTGCGAGAGGGCCCCGTTAAAAGAAACAAGCACCTTTTCTTTGGTAGCGGCAGCACCTACCAGCTCGCCGAATTTATTGGCGAAAAAAGTTTCTATGTTTCCTGTTTGGCTCACTTACTTCTTAAACAAACCGTGTATCTCTGCGTCTATTTGTCGGATAATTTTCCCTAGGTCTTCCGGCCTTTCGTTCACATTTAAATCATCCACATCAACCACAACAAAATTTCCCGCGTCATAGGTAGAAATCCACGCTTCGTATCGTTCATTTAACCGTTTCAAATAATCTAATCGTATTGCAGCTTCATATTCCCGACCGCGTTTCTGAATGTTTTTTACGAGAGTTGGTACAGACGCTCTTAAATAAATCAATAAATCAGGTGGTTTTACAAGGCTTTCCATCAATTTAAAAAGCGAGAAGTAATTTTCGAAATCGCGCGTTGTCATAAGCCCCATAGCATGCAGGTTGGGCGCAAAGATGTAAGCGTCTTCGTAAATAGTTCTGTCTTGTATTACAGTTTTATTGCCTTTTCGTATCTGAGATACCTGGGCAAAACGGTTATTTAAAAAATATATCTGCAGGTTAAAAGACCAGCGTTGCATATCTTCATAAAAATCGTTCAAATAAGGATTATCATCGGCGTCTTCAAAATGAGGTACCCATTTAAAATGTTTCGCTAACTGAGAAGTTAAAGTAGTTTTACCCGACCCAATGTTTCCGGCAACAGCTATGTGCATAAAGTTTGACTTTACGGTTTAAATAATAAAATACTAAATTAATAAGATTTTTAAACCTAGGCAATTATTTTTTTAGGGCGCCTTTTTAGACCAAAACCAAATAAAAAAGGGCTTCTTGGTAGAGAAGCCCTTCTATTTGTAAATTAACAAATTTTAGTCGATAAAAAGCTTTTTGGTTACCTGGGTGTTTTTCTCGGTATTTGTTATCGAAACAAAAACCATTTGCCCTTTGGCATTATCCAGATTTATGTAAATTTTATCGTTAGAAACAGAAATGTTATCCTGAACCAATAGCATCTGCCCTAATTCGTTATACACATTAATGCTGATTTTAGATAAAGAGCCGTAATTAAATTTAATGAAAGTGCCGTTTTGGTCTTTCGAAACTATGGTTTCTCCATTGGCAACTGTGCTAACACCGGTAGTTCCTAAAACAGTAATTACTTTGGTAGAAGTAACGGTGTAGTTACAAGCTGTATTGATAGAAGAAAGTGTTACAGTATAAACACCGGGTGTCGTGTAAGCATAAATCGGATTTTGCATATTAGATGTATTGCCGTCGCCGTATGTCCAAAACCATGCATTTGCATTGGTTGAGTTATCCGTAAAGGTTAGGTTATTGTTCACGATTACAGTGTTTGAGCTTACAGAAAATGCCGATGTTGTTGCGGCTGGAGCTGTTAATGTAAAAGTTTGTGTTGCATTATCGCAAAAACCTACTGTATTTACATCTACACTGTATACGCCATTGTTTAAGTTCAATAATGTATCAGAACTTGCCTTATTTAGGCTTGTTTTAACAATTGTGCCGCTTCCATTTCTCCAGGTATAATTCCAAGGGCCCGCGTTATTACCATCAGCAGCAATGTAACCTGTATTGCTGTTTGCACAATTTGTTTGTACAGCATTGGTTGTAATGCTTAGTGGGCTAACGGTGATATTTAACCTATAACGCGCAACGGTTTCGGTGTCGTTAACGGTTAAGCTAAAAGGGCCGCTTCTTACATCATAATCCGTGCTCGTGTAATTATCGTGTAGTTTAATACAAACACCTGCAGGCATATTTTGTAAATCAACAGCTGTAAACTGAAACGGACCTGTAGTACCGCTAGTAATTAACACAGGGATAGAATAGTTTTGCGTTAAATCAGGAAGTGTATTAACAGTATATGCTTTGCCTAATGAAATTGTAGAAATCTGAATTAAGCCAACAACGCCCGGTGCCTGGTCTAAAAAATCATACCGATTATCGAAGCCCATAGTAGCGTTTGCATCAAAGCGAACTACCGCTTCATTCATTGCGCCGGCTGCACTCATTTGCATTCTAAAGAACGTCATGGATGATTGTGTGTTGTTTGGATTAGTTTGTTTTAACAACACCTCATTGCTTCCGTTTGTTTTACAACCTTCAGTAAAATTAAAGGTCATTGAAGCGCCTGCTGTTTCCTGCACATAGAATCCCATGCCCGCAGGAATAACATCGTCAATTCCCTGTCCACCGTGAACGTAAGCAGGGGTAGATAAACCACCAATATAAACGGCATTATCGCCAAACGCGGGGCTGTAAGTATACCATCCCTGATTCATTAAAGTGGCTGTAGGGTCATTCGTATTAAGCAATTTAGCCCATGAAACCGGAGAGGCATACGGATTGCCTATAAGGTTATACCCCTGAAAACCTGCGGGGCCTGCATTGGTTAAAGTAACGGGCACGGTGCCTGTTACAGCATTACCCGTGTTTGTAACTAAGAATGGATTAGAAGTAGTTCCGGGCAAGCTACTGCCTAAGTAAACCCAATAACCAACACCGGGAGTAAGAGTGCTTGGATAATTAATATCAGGGTAAGTGCCTGTTGTTTCATCATACGTTGATATGGAGGAGAACGGGTTTCCATAAACCATTGTTGTAGGACAAGTAGGGCACGTCATTGGAAACTGACTCTCCCAGCTTGAAAACGGAACTCCGCTTGCTCCCGGAACGGTTAACAATCTCCAATCGGTATTATTGGTGGTTGGCGAATGGTATATTTGAGAAACGATATTTCCGATAATGCTACCTCCCACTGTACCTATGCGGCCTACCTTGCCAATAGTAACCTGATCTGCTAAAAGCGTAAGATTACCTCCTCCATCAATAATACCAGAAGTTGGAATAATACTATCAATTATGTTTAGGGTATTACCCAAAGTAAGTGTTTGACTGGCACTTCTATCATTATACACTAATGTACTTAATGATTTTGAGGCGGCGGAAGTCTGGTCCATCCATAAAGTTCCCCCAACAAGACCGGCTGCTTGACATGAAATATTCATTTTCGAGGAAGAACTTCCTGTTATTACACCATCTGTAACCAAAAAAGGAAAGGAAATTGTTAGGGCGCTTGAATCAATATTTAAGGTATGCCCGTTTAATTTCAAATTTCCTGTTTGATAATCGAACATTGGATTTACGGCATTTCCATCATCAATAATGGTAATATCGCTTCCCATTATTACAGGGGCTGCAGCGCTGGCTGCTATAGTTAATCCGTTTAATTTTTCTCTGCCCGCAACAAAGGTTAGAGTACCAAAGCTTGCAGCCGATCCGTTAATAGCTATTGAAGCGGTAGAATCGCCAATAATCATTCCGGTTCCCGCAAGGTTTGCTGAGGCAGTTGCAAATCCCAGAACCTGCGCGTTTAATGTAAGTTCAGCACCCGCCGCAATTGTTAAGGTTTTATTTACCGTAATGCCTCCACCGGAAAGAAGCATTTGTGAGGTTCCGTTAATTTGTATGTTTTGATAAGTTGCGGGTAAGACAAATTGCGTTCCACCATTAGAAGTATACTTAACCATGCTATTGGTAAAGTTTGGCAACAAATTACTAACCGAACCGGCCGCGTTTGAAATAATAAGTGTAGATATTTTATTTACAGTTACGTTACAAGTGGCCGCTAGAATGTTTCCTCCGTCATCAAGCGTTGCGGCAACTACGCCATTACCAACATTCAATTTTATGGTTCCGGTACCGCCTCCTAAAGTCCAATTTGCAGCCATTGTAAAAATGGCTGCCTTATCAAATAAAAATGTCCAGGTATTTCCAACTCCTGCATTAACAAAGCTGGTTGGAACCTGAGGTATGGCTGCAAGATTGTTGGCTTTCCAATTACCTAAAACGGTTGGATTTGCCGCTGCCGCCAAAGTATATGTTACTGCCGCGGCCTTTGTTGTATTTACAAAGCCAAACATGGCTATTAATAAAGCGATAACTACTGAATATAATTTTTTCATTTTCATGGTACTAAATTTTTAATAGGATATAAAAATAAGGCTATTTTCAGTACCCGCAAAGTGTTAATCACTTTTTTCGGTTAATTTGTCGTTTTAAGAGGTGAATGGCGTGTTAAAATTGCAAATAATGTCCTTTTATTTTACTTTCGCTTAACTCGATTGCCGGAAAGGGAATTTTAAAGCAATTTATAGCGCTGAAAACGCTTTTAAGAAAGCGCGATTTGGTTTTAATTTTTGTGAAATCTAGGTCCAACGATAAAAAACATTTACGATATCGGTTGTTCCCAATAATACTTCCATCCGAATTTATGTAAACATAATTATTATCGCCGCTTATCATCCCGCTTGCACCATACCCCAAAGCCACATTTAACCATTTTGGAAATTTGTTTTCCTTCTTTAAAAATGAAGCGATGTTTACCGATAGCCAATAGGTTTGCCCGTTATAATCTTTCAAAATTTGTTCTGATAAATTGCTACCCAATAAATTGGGCCGGTATTGCGGAAAAGAAGTTTGATGAAAAGAATATTTTAAACCAATGCGCTGTTCATTCCAAAAATACTGTTGTGCAACGCACAAAGCGCTGCCTGCAAAATTAGCGCTCATATCGCCCCAGCTAAATCCCCAGCCCGACGAAAAACCATCCATTATTTCTATTGCCGTCATGTATGCTAAACCGCTCGTTCCTCCAATGAAAATGCTTTGATTTTTGGTAAAACCCGCCCATTGCATAGTTTGAAACATATACCTGCCTACCTGATATGTGCTGAATGTGTGCCCCACCTTATCCATTTGCAACCACTCGCCATTATCATTAAATAAATGAAAGCTGCCTGTTGAATAAGATTTGTACCAAGCCTGATTTAAATAAATTAAAGAGCCTGTGATGGCTGCCCCCGAACCAATACCCAAAATAATTTTTTTATTGCGCGTATTTTTACTCGAATCGGCCGGAAAAACAAGTGGTTTTGCAAATGTAGTTTGCGCAAAAAAATAAAAAATAAAAAAAATTGTAAAGCGCATGGCAGAAGCTAAAAGTTAGCAGAAATTTGGGAAATTTTTTGCAGAAATAAAATCATTTTTTCTTTTTTACCGGAACGGTTTCCGGTTTTTTCAAAAACTCTTCCCACTTCATTTTTTTGTACTCGTTTTCGCCAAAATAATGTGCTACTTTATTGAGCCATTGCGGCGTTTGGTAAAAACTTAATACATCTAAAATTTCTAAATTCTCATCTAAAATAACCGTAGCCGGCATCACAAAATTTTTGCGCGTAAGTTCAAGCGCAAGCGAGTGAAAAGGAAAACCGCCCTCGCCGTTATTGCCATATTTTTTTCCTTTAAAATCTATCTCCGCCTTATCTTCAATGGCAAAATTTACAATATAAAAATTTTTGTTGAGGTAGGTTGCCAAAACCGAATCGGTAAAAGTGGTTTTTGTCATCACCCGGCAAGTATTACAAAAGCCCGCACCAATATTTACAATAATTTTTTTTGGTTTCTTTTTTTGAAGCGCCAGGGCCTCGCTAAAATTATGCCATTGCGGTTTTACTTTCGTAAAAACCGTGTCGTAAAAAGTGTGCTGAAAATGTTTATTAAAATCTTCAAACGTAGAAGTGCGATACGCATTCTCTACGGTATAAATCAAAATTGGTTCGATTTTTTTTACTTCCAAATATCCCTGACTAAGTAAATTAAATTGAAAATTATTAGACACAAAAACCGTTGAGGGGTAGCTTAATTGCTCGCCCAAAAATTTAAGCGTTAAATCATGCGGGTTTTTTTTGGCAGGATTTTTATTTACATACTTAATACCCAAATAATCAATGGTATCGTGCGTTTCGGCATCAAATTTTATAGGATAAAACCAATTATTTATATAAGCTGCGATATTTGGGTCAGAATAGGTGGTTTTCATCATATGCTTGCACCAACCGCACCAATCTGTAAAAAAATCAATAATAAATGGCTTTTGCTGCTTTTTATAGGCCTCTTGCGCTTCCTTGAAACTCATCCATTTAACAAGGCTTTCTTCTTGCGAAAAACCTTGTATAGCGATAAAAAGCAGCCCTAAAACCCTTAAAAATTTAAACATAGCGTAAAGTTACAAAATAATGCCAAAAAACCCGATTGTAAATTTCCTAAATATGGTTTTATACCTATATTTGCACCCGATTTCAAAAAACGTTAAAAAAGGTTAACAAAAATGTCGCGCAAAATCTCTTTAAAAACCCTGTCACTACTGGTCTTTTCAACGATTTTTGTGCTTTCTTTTAACACCGCCTGCGCTTACGAACCTAACGACGACCGCCCCATGAAAGGCGCCAAAGTTGCCGAGGATAAACAAGAAGAAAAAACAGGTTTCGACGCAGGTAAATTAATTCTTGAACATATTAGCGACAGCCACGAATGGCACATGTGGGGCGAAGGAAGCTCGGCAGTAGCCATTCCGTTACCGGTTATTATTTATACCGAAAAAGGGCTTGATTTTTTTATGTCCTCTAAATTTGAAGAAGGACAAAGTGATGTTACTGCAAAAAACACATACCGCTTAGAAGAAAACCATATTAAAATAGTAAATGCAGCCGGACAAATTGACGAAGAGGCCAGTGCAAAAATTATGGATTTATCCATCACTAAAAATGTTGCTTCTTTATTATTTGGTTCAGCCCTTATGCTTTGGATGTTTTTAAGCGTTGCAAAAGCTTACAAAAAACGTGAAGGTAAAGCGCCAAAAGGCTTACAGTCTTTTTTAGAGCCGCTGATTATTTTTGTACGCGATGATGTGGCAAAAACTTCTATCGGCCCTAAGTACGAAAAGTACATGCCTTATTTATTGACAGCTTTCTTTTTTATTTTCATTAATAATTTGATGGGATTAATTCCAATTTTTCCGGGTGGCGCAAACTTAACCGGCAACATTGCCGTTACTATGATTTTGGCTGCTGTAACACTTATTATAACGGTACTTAGTGGTAACGGACATTACTGGCGCCATATTTTTGCCATGCCCGGCGTACCCATTCCGATTTTAATTATCCTTACTCCTATAGAAATTATGGGCGTGTTTTTAAAACCCTTTGTATTAATGATACGTTTGTTTGCCAACATGACGGCAGGACATATTATCGCGTTGGCATTTTTTAGTTTGATATTTATTTTTGGCGAGATGAGTCCAGTTGCAGGTTATGGTGTATCGGTTGTATCGGTAGCCTTTACTGTATTTATGGGTATGCTTGAATTGCTGGTTGCATTTTTACAGGCTTACGTATTTACTTTATTATCGGCCATTTATTTTGGTGCTGCTATTGAAGAACACCATCATGAAGGCGATCACTCGCATGATGCGCATCCCGATTCGCAAATTGATATTGTATAAAAATTAAAAGTTTTTTCCTGTTTCGTAAAACAGGGTATTGTTTAACTAAAAAAATAAAAACATGATGTCATCAGTTTTATTAGCAGCAGAAACAGCCCACGGTATTGCAGCCGCAGGTGCAGGTTTAGCAGCTATCGGTGCCGGTATCGGTATTGGCCGTATCGGCGGTTCTGCGTTAGAATCTATCGCACGCCAGCCAGAATCTTTGAACGACATTCGCTCTAACATGATCTTAGCCGCCGCCCTTGTAGAAGGTGCTGCGTTCTTTGCGATGGTTGTTGCGTTATTAGTTGTGTTCAAGTAACAAATTTTGCGCCAACGGTTGGTTGGCGCAATTTTTTTAGAAAACAAAAAGTAAAAAAGAATTAAAACAAAATAAAATGGAATTAGTAACCCCCGCAATAGGCCTTATTTTTTGGATGCTTGTTACGTTTGCAATCATCTTTTTTATTCTTAAAAAGTTTGCCTGGAAACCTATCCTTGGCATGATTAAAGAACGCGAACAAGGAATTGAAAAAGCATTAAAATCTGCCGACGATGCCTTAGACACTATGCGCGAACTTAAAGCAGGCAACGAAAAAATATTAGCGCAGGCTCGCAACGAAAAAGACGCCATGCTTAAAGAAGCACGCGACACTAAAGAAGCTATTATAGCCGAAGCAAAAACAAGAGCAAAACAAGAAGCGGATCGTATAGTTGCACAGGCACGCGAAACCATCAACGCCGAAAAAATGGCCGCCATTGCCGAATTAAAAAATCAGGTGGCTACTTTATCGATTGATATTGCTGAGAAAATTTTGAAAGAACATCTATCATCAGACGAGAAGCAAAAGACATTAGTAAACAACTTAGTAAAAGAAGTTACACTTAACTAACATGATTGTAGCCAACCGATACGCCAATTCATTATTACAACTTGCCGTTGAAAAAGGGCAGCTTGAAAAAGTGTATGCCGATATGCAATTTGTACAAGGCGTTTACGCAGGCAATAAAGATTTTGTTATTTTTTTAAACAGCCCCATTATTAAAACCGATAAAAAAATTGCAGTTTTAAAAGCAGTTTTTGCCGCTAACATCAGCGATATGACCTTGAACTTTTTCTCGATCCTCGCTAACAAGCACCGCGAAATGTATATGGGCTCTATTGCAAAAGCATTTATTGAGCAGTACAAAGAGCATAATAATATTTTAACCGCGGTAATTACCTCAGCAACCGGAATTGATGCAACAGTACGCGAAAAAGTTTTAGCGTTAGTAAAGAAAACTACTAAAGGTGCAGTTGAGCTGGTTGAGAAAACAGATAAAACTTTAATAGGCGGTTTTGTTTTGCGCATTGGCGATAAACAGGTTGACGCAAGTATTTCGCGTAAGTTAAACGATTTAAGAAAATCATTTTCAGAGAATCCACACACAATTAATATAAATTAAATGGCAGAAGTTAAACCCGCAGAAGTATCTGCAATTTTACGTCAGCAATTAGCAGGCTTTAAGTCAGAAGCAGAATTGGAAGAAGTTGGTACCGTACTACAAGTAGGAGATGGTATTGCACGTATTTACGGCTTATCAAAAGTACAAAGCGGCGAGCTTATTGAATTTGAAACCGGCTTGCAAGCAATTGTATTAAACCTTGAAGAAGATAACGTAGGTGCCGTATTACTTGGTGCAAGCGAAGGAATTAAAGAAGGTTCAACCTGCAAACGTACAGGCCGCATTGCCTCTCTTAAAGTTGGAGAAGGTATGTTGGGCCGCGTGGTAAACACACTTGGAGAACCAATTGACGGCAAAGGCCCGATTACCGGAACAACTTACGAAATGCCACTGGAGCGCAAAGCCCCCGGTGTAATTTATCGTCAGCCGGTAACAGAACCTTTACAAACAGGTATCAAAGCAATCGACGCAATGATTCCTATTGGCCGCGGACAACGTGAATTAATTATCGGTGACCGCCAAACAGGTAAAACAACTGTTGCCTTAGATACTATCATCAACCAAAAAGAATTTTACGAAGCAGGAAAACCTGTATTTTGTATTTACGTTGCAATCGGACAAAAAGGAAGTACTGTTGCAAACGTGTTGCGTACTTTAGAAGAGAACGGCGCTTTACCTTACACGGTTATTGTATGTTCTCCTGCTGCCGATCCGGCTCCTTTACAATTCTACGCGCCCTTTGCAGGTGCTGCTATAGGAGAATTTTTTAGAGATACAGGTCGCCCTGCATTAATTGTTTATGATGATTTATCTAAGCAAGCTGTAGCTTACCGCGAAGTATCACTTTTATTACGTCGCCCTCCGGGACGTGAAGCATATCCCGGCGACGTGTTTTATTTGCACAGCAGATTATTAGAGCGTGCTGCAAAAATTAACGCCAGCGACGAGATTGCTAAAAACATGAACGATTTACCTGAATCGTTAAAGCCATTGGTAAAAGGCGGTGGTTCTTTAACTGCATTGCCAATTATTGAAACGCAGGCCGGCGACGTATCTGCATATATTCCAACCAACGTAATTTCTATTACCGATGGGCAGATATTTTTAGAAGGTAATTTATTTAACGCAGGTGTTCGTCCCGCAATTAACGTTGGTATCTCTGTATCGCGTGTGGGTGGTAATGCGCAAATTAAATCCATGAAAAAAGTAGCAGGTACTTTAAAACTCGATCAGGCTCAGTACCGCGAGTTAGAAGCGTTTGCAAAATTTGGATCTGATTTGGATGCTGCTACAAAATCGGTACTTGATAAAGGTTCGTGTAACGTGGAGATTTTGAAACAAAATGCTTTCTCTCCGCTACGTGTTGAGCAGCAGATTGCAATTATTTATTGCGGTACCCGTAATTTATTACGCGAAGTGCCGGTAAACAAAGTGCGCGAGTTTGAAAAAGACTTTTTAGATGTATTAGAACGTAAGCACAAAAGTATATTGGATGGTTTAAAAGCCGGGCAGTATACCGATGAGATTACAAATACATTAGAAGAGGTTTCTAAAGAAGTTTCTAAAAAATTCAGATAGTAAGCAATGGCTAACTTAAAGGAAGTAAGAAATAGAATAACGTCAGTTGGTTCAACCATGCAGATTACAAGCGCCATGAAAATGGTGAGTGCTGCAAAATTGAAACGCGCGCAGGATGCGGTTACGCAAATGCGCCCTTACTCAAGCAAGCTTACTGCTATTTTACAAAACCTTAGTGCAAGCCTAAATACATCCGAAAATAAATATGCCCGCGATACTAAAGGAGATAATATTTTATTAATTGTTATTTCTTCTAACCGTGGTTTGGCAGGTGCTTTTAACAGCAACGTAATTAAAAAAGCCTGGAGTTTAATTAAAAACGAATACAAAGGTTCAAATAAAGTTTCGGTATTATGTGTAGGTAAAAAAGCAAACGATGCTTTTAAGAAAACCGACCACCATATTATTGGAACAGATATGCCGCATCATTTAAACGAGCTGTTTGATAATTTGAATTTTGATACAGTTGCCCCGGTTGCCGAAAAAATTATGCAGGCTTTTGCCAATAATCAGTTCGACAGGATGTATTTAATTTACAACCAGTTTAAAAACGCGGCGGTGCAATTTCCAACGGCCGAGCGTTTTTTACCGATTGAAACTGCTGCTCCGGATGCAGTAAAAAGTAAATCCAAAACCGATTATATTTTTGAACCTAACCAGGAATACATTGTAAACGAACTTATTCCTAAATCATTAAAAATACAGTTTTACAAAGCTTTATTAGATTCGGTTGCTTCTGAGCACGGCGCTCGTATGACTGCGATGCATAAAGCAACAGATAATGCCAAAGAAATGCTGCGTGCACTAAAAATCAGCTATAACAAAGCCCGCCAGGCCGCCATTACCAATGAAATATTGGAAATTGTGGGTGGTGCCGAGGCTTTAAACGGCTAAAATTATATAAATAAAGAAAAAACCTTAAATTTGCAGCCCTAATTGTCCGATGGTGTAACTGGCAACACGACTGATTTTGGTTCAGTAGAGTCCAGGTTCGAGCCCTGGTCGGACAACGAACCCCCGATTTTCTTCGGGGGTTTTTATTTTAACTCACAATCCTTTATCGCAATACACGAGCAAATACGGCAACATCAGAGCCTTTGCGATTTTTTCTTTGTTACTATTGCTTCGTAGTTACTCGTGCTTTGCTATTAAAATGTAGTGCTAAATGTGGTACACTGGTAATAAGAAAAACCACAAATATCAATGAAATGTGGTACAAAAGTGGTACATTTTTAAGATAAAAGTTCCAACTTTGTAGTAATGGCGCGGGTTTCAGACATTATCGACAGGGTAC
>JBBQRR010000003.1:0-124501 GCA_038214655.1 Bacteroidia bacterium
GGGATGGAATGGTTTTCCTTCTATCCCTTCCGAAATGGGTACAAATACACCCACCGCCATCACTGCAACTAGTGTTGGAACTTTAACCGGTGTAGCCGTTAGCGCAGCTAATTTTTTTCCGGATTGGACATTGGCAAGCACGTTAATTGTTTTACCCGTAACCCTGATTGATTTTAGCGCCGCTTGCGAAAACGGAGGTACTACACTTTCCTGGACAACCGCGCAGGAAACAAACAGCGGATATTATACGATTGAAAAAAGTATAGACGGATTAAATTTTAAAGTACTTGCGCATGTAAACGCCATTGGTAATTCTAACTTAAATACTACGTACTCGTATATAGACATTGAATCGGCAAAGGGCATCAGTTATTACCGCCTTTCTGAAACGGATAAAAACGGAAAAGCAAAATTGTTTGATAAACTGGTGGTTTCAAATTGTACCGCGGGCTCTCCCGAAAACGGAACTATTTACTCTTACCACAACGAAGTTTTCATAAATTTATTTTCGGTAACTAATCAACAAGTAAAGATAAACGGCTATGATGTAACCGGAAGGTTAATTTATAAAAACGAATTATTTGCAGGCGAAGGATTTAATCAATTAAAAATGGTTCCCGCACTTGCGCAAGGAATTTATTTGTTTGAACTCGTAACCAATAAAACATCACTCACAAAAAAAATACTTTTAGAAAATTAAATTTAAAAAATACCAATATGAAAAATAGTACTTACATCGCTGTTTTATTTTTTTTATCGCAACTTGCCTTAGCGCAAAACGTGGGCATAAACCCGGGTGGCACAACACCTAACGCATCTGCCATACTCGATTTAAATACCGGAAACACCTACACGGGTACAAACGGAAAAGGTTTGTTAATACCAAACGTAACGCTTTCGAGCACTGCGGATGCCACCACCATAGGAAACGGGAACGTTAACAGTTTATTAGTATATAATACAACGGCTGCCGGCGCCGGTGCTACAGCTGTTTTTGCAAATACATATTATTATTGGAATGGTGCAAAATGGGTAACTTTTTCGGGCCAGGGAAGTAACGATTGGTCGCTTACCGGAAATGCAGGAACAACCGTTGGTACAAATTTTTTAGGAACTACAGATAGCGTTGATTTAGAATTTAAAGTTAACAATCAAATGGCCGGCTTGCTCAACATGGGTAATCAGCAAACCTATTTTGGCCACAGAGCCGGATATAATTCAAACAGCTCTGCAACACTGGGCACTTTAATTGGTTATAAAGCAGGAACAACACTTACCAGCGGAGCAGCCAATACTGCACTTGGTTTTTCTGCTTTACGAAATAATAGCACCGGTGGTGATAATACAATGGTGGGTGTAGATGCGGGTTACTATTTAAGTAACAGTTACAATACTTCGGTTGGCATGTGGTCGTTAGAAGGAAGTGCAATTCCTGCAAATAATACCGGTGTGGCAAATACGGCTCTTGGTTTTTGCGCCGGAGGAGGATACAACGGTGTGTTAGGAGTAGGAACAAATAATTATTTGCAAACTACCAGCGGAAGCTACAATACATTTTTAGGATATTCAACTGAAATGGCCGCGGGTACGTACAGCAATACCACAACGCTTGGAGCTTTTGCTCAGGTAGGACAAAGTGATGCCATCATTTTGGGAGGTGTTGCAGGAGTAAACGGTGCAACAAATAATGTTAAAGTTGGTATCGGTACATCAACCCCTTCGTACCCGTTTCATCTATATGGCAGCACAAATGGCAATACATACATGGTAAACGAAAATGCAAATGCAGGCGTTTCTACTATTGCCGCAGTGGTGGCCAAGAGCAACGCCGGATTAGCCGGATTTCAGATCACAAGTACGGCCGGTGGAAGTTGGGCTGAATTTGGTACAAGTGGCACGGGTGGATTTTTATACAGTATATGGAACAATACAGGCGACCATGCCTGGCGAACCACCGCGCTTAGCACAGAACGTATGAGGCTGACTAGCGCCGGCAATCTTGGTATTGGAACATCAACACCCGAGGTAACTTTGCACGTAGCCACCGAAGCAACAGTGGCTAATCCAAGATGCATGATAGATCAATACTGTGCTACCAATTCAAATAGCGCATTTTTTATTTTACGTAAAGGAAGGGGCACAATTCTTGCGCCCACAATTGTGGTAAACGGAGATCAGCTGGGTACTGTTCTTTCTGAAGCTTATGATGGAACTGCTTTTATAAGAACCGGCGCCAGTATGAAATTTACTTGCAACGGGGTTGTAGGTGCAGGTTCGATTCCTACAGATATATTTTTTACAACAGGAAGCAGTGGGATTGGGACAGAATGGATGCGCATTACCAGCGCGGGTCTTGTTGGCATTGCTACAAGCGCGCCAACGGCGGCGCTTTCTGTCAACGGTGCTGCAAATAACACCACCGGTGTTTGGGCCATCTTTTCTGATTCCAGAATAAAAACTATTAATGCCGATTTTAAAGACGGACTTGCCATCATTAAACAAATACATCCCGTTAAATTTACTTACAACAACAACGCACCTTTTAAATCAGGCCAGGAGCAAATTGGTATTGTTGCACAAGAGCTGTAAAAAGTTGCGCCGTATATGGTAAGTACAAAAGAGTATGAGCAATTTAAAGACTTGCGCGAAGTAAACAGTCAGGCTTATGTTTTTTTATTAATTAATGCCGCTAAGGAATTAGATGCTAAAAACGAAGAGCAACAAAAAATTATTGAAAGTCAAAAAACAGAAATTGATGCGATGAAAGAGAGATTAACTTCATTGGAGAAAATGGTAAATGCAGCGTTCCCTGTGGTAACGGCTTCTAAAAAGTAGGCCTACTCTTCAAACTTATAATGCGTATAATCCTTCATCAGGGTTGTAATAAACTCCTCTTCGCGCATCGTACTTTGTATGCCCGTTTTCTTTTTTATTTTATCCGCAAGTTTAACAAGCGCTTCTTTATTGTCCGTCTTTTTATAAAAATCAAGAACCTCTTTCATTATTTCCAAATCTTTTTCGCTAAGCGATGTTACCTGCGGAAACGTAATCTTGTAATCGGGTTTTTGCTGCATTTGCAAAATGGTATCCTTAATAGTAACCGCCGGCCTTATTTGAATTACGGTGGTACCGCCCGCCATATCGCCCAAGCGCTGCTTGTTTTTACTGGACGCTATAGCAACAATGGCTACCATTCCGTACAACAAATCAATTTCAAAAATGCGGATAAGCCAGCGTAAAAGGTAAGACCCTATTGAGGGCTGGGTGCCATCCAGCTTAACTACTTTAATTTTAATAATTTTTTTACCAAGGCTTTGCCCTTGTGCAAAAACCTCAAACAACAAATCGTAAAAAAGCAGGGGTAAAAAAATAATCACCATTAAAATTACTATAGCTGTTTGGCCTTGCATGCCAAAAGACTTGGTAGAAATAAGGATAATAACCCAAGTAATGATATAGGCAAATTTAAAAACCGAATCCAATAATCCGGCCAAAATGCGGTTGCCTAATCCTGCGGGCTCATAATCAATTATTACGTTCTGGGCGGTATTTATAGCTACTGATTCCACAAGATTCGTTTCCATCAAAACTAAAAAAAAATACCGAATTGAAAAAAAATATTCTTGTTGGCATAACCGTAAAAAATTAGCATCTTAGCCTTAGATTTCAGTATAGTGAAGGAAATTACTTTTTTAAAGGAACGCGCCGTTAAGTGGGAAGAATTTGAAAAAATGCTTAAAGAAAAGCATACAAACCCGCGTGAACTTGCCGGCCTGTTTATTGAAGTTACCGACGATCTAAGTTACTCGCGCACCCATTACCCAAAAGCAAAAACCACACAATACCTTAATGGACTCGCAGCCCGCGTGCATCAGGAAATTTATAAAAATAAAAAAGAAAACCGCGGGCGTATACTTTCTTTCTGGAAAACAGAAGTCCCCTTAGCGATGGCAAAGCACCAAAAACAATTGTGGCTGGCATTTTTTGTATTTGCTATTTGCAGTGCCATTGGTTTTATTTCCGAAATGTACGACGAAAATTTTGTGCGCCTAATTATTGGCGACGCTTATGTGGATCAAACCATACAGCGCATAAGAGAGGGAAATCCATTGGGTATTTACGGTGAAGGCGAGCAGGGCTCGATGTTTTTTTTAATAACCATCAATAACATTTATGTTTCGTTCCGCGTTTTTGCAATGGGGCTTCTTTTTTCTTTTGGTACGGGCTATGAACTTTTTCGCAACGGAATTATGCTTGGGGCTTTTCATGGATTTTTTTGGCGCTATCATTTATTAGGCAAGTCGCTAATGGTAGTATGGATACACGGTACATTTGAAATTTCGGCAATCATTTTAGCAGGTGCAGCCGGTTTTGTTTTAGGTAACAGCCTTCTGTTTCCCGGCACTTACAAACGTATTGATTCATTTAAGATGGGTGCCCTTAGCAGTTTAAAAATTGTGATAGGCGTTGTACCTATATTTATTGTGGCCGGCTTTTTAGAAAGTTTTATCACGCGATACACGCACATGCCCGTTTGGCTAAGCTTATTTATTATTTTGGGTTCTTTATTTTTTGTACTCTTTTATTTTGTGTTTTATCCAATAATGCTCTCTAAAAAAATTACTAACCAACCCTTAACTCATGGAAAAAATTGAATTACGTAAGGTCCGAGAATTCGGAGAATTGTTTAACGATGGCATCGCGTTCCTTCGAAAAAATTATAAATCATTTTTTGGCAGCATCATTTATTTAGCGGGTCCTTTTATAATTATTACTGCACTTATTTCGGGGTATATGCAAACCTTGCAAAGTGCTTTATTGGGCGGTAATATTTTTAACAGCTTTAAACTGGGCTCGAGCGCAGGCTTACTTTCAGCCAATTTCATAGGTACTTTAACTATTTTTGTACTTATTTCGATTCTTACAACATTGGTTACTGTTGCATGTATTTGTCTTTATTTTAAAGAGTACGATAAAACTTCAGAAGAAAATCTTCCCATAACACGCAGTATTATTTCTCCAAACTTGCCGGCAGCCTGCTGGCGTTTATTTTACAATTTGCTGCTCTTGGGACTTTTAATGAGCCTTGCAGGTTTACTTATTGTGGGTGTATGCGCCGTTTTATTTATAGTGCCCGTACTTAATGTATTGGTAGGAATTGCTTTGGTTCTAGGACTTATTATAGTTGTACCTGTTTTGGTTTACATTATATATGTTGCCAATTACATTATTATCCGCGATGAGGTATTGGTAACCGATGCCATTGGCAAAGTCTATCGCTATGTAAAAGGTAATTTTTGGTGGACATGGCTGCTTATGGTAGCGGTAATGATTTGTGTAGGAACCGTGGCAAGTATTTTTACTGTGCCAATAAGCATCATTACGGTTATGAAAGGATTTACAAGAGGGTATGACGCCTCTTCTTCGGGCTCAAGCGATTCTATGCTAATTATTATTTTTCAGGCACTCTCGGTTGTAGGGCAGTTGCTTATTGTAAGCCCTGTTTTATATACATTTTGCATTTTTAATTTTTACAATAACGAAGAGCGTCACCTGGGCACAGGTTTGATGAGCCGTATTGACGAACTGGATACGAAGTAGCATTTGTGAGGAAATTATTTTTCATAACTTTTATACTATGTTTCTTTGCAGGCATTGCAAAGCAAAAGGATCTTGTGCAATATGACACGGCAAAAGCAAATGCCGTAAAAAATGCTTCGCCTCAAAAAGAAAAAGAAGTTTTTGCGGATAAAGAATTTCAATACCACGAAGATGTGCAGGAATCAAAAAACTGGCTGAAAGCTTTTTTAGATTGGCTCACCGAAAAAATATTTGGTAAAATAAGTGTAGAGAATGCCGAACTTACCTGGGGAATAGTAAAGTGGACGCTTATCGGTTTATTTATTGCAGGAATTATTTTTGTAATCTGGAAATCCAAATTCCGGGGCCTCTTGCGCGGCGATGCCAAAAAACTTTCGGGCGCTGCATTTACTGATTTACCCGAGGATATTGAATCAGTTAATATCGATACACTTATAAGTGATGCTTTGCAAAGTGGAAATTACCGTCTTGCCATACGTTGGTGCTTTTTAAAATCATTACAAAAGTTAAACGAGCTGGAACAAATTACCTGGCAGCCTTCTAAAACCAATATTGATTATCAATATGAATTAAAAAATAAAAGCCTGAGCGAAAGTTTTAGCAAACTAAGTTACGTGTTTGAATATGTGTGGTACGGCGAAATGACTACCAATGAAAACACGTACGCAAAATATAAAACTGAAATAGAAAAGTTTAACGGCAATCTGCATGTTTAAAGGAAGTAATAAATATTATTTACTGCTCTTGCTGATGTTTGCACTGCTGGTTGGTGTTGAGTATAATGCGCCTAAAAAAGTAGAATGGAAACGCACCTATGCCAAGGATGATAAAATTCCGTTTGGCTGTAATGCTTTTTACCGCTTACTGGAGGAGGATATTTTTAAAGGTAAAATAAAAAAGCAAAAGCAAACTCCTTTTAATGTATTGATTGACTCGGATGAAAAAAAATCAGCTTATATTTTTATAAATAGTACCATTTCTGTTTCTAAACTGGATAGTAAATATCTGATGGAATTTGTGAAGGCAGGTAACGATGTGTTTATGGCTGCGGGTAACTTTTACGGTAATGCCATTGCGGATACATTCAGAATTCACACCTCTCAGGGGTATTACGATTATTACATGGGAGATACAGCAAGCACTTATTGCCTTAATTTTTGTAATCCCGATTTAAAAAATAAAAAAGACTACGTTTATAAAAAAGGCTTTGAGGCATCGTACTTCGAATCTTTTGATACCGCTAATGTAACGGTACTTGCTACGGCTACAGCAAATGACACCATGAAACCAATTCCGGTATTTTTACGGGCCTCGATGGGCGCAGGTAATTTTTACTTTCTTTCGGTGCCCGATGTATTCAGTAATTATTTTGTGGTAAATGATTCGGCACGCTTTTTTGCTTACAAAACGCTGAGTTATTTAAATGCCGATAAAATTTGGTGGGACGAATATTTTAAAGGCTCAGGCGTTAAATCCGGTTCGCCGCTGCAATTTATTTTTGGCAGTGATTCTTTGTATGCCGCCTATCTGCTAACACTTATTTCTTTGATTGTGTTTATGATTTTTGCCATGAAGCGCAGGCAACGCGCCATAGCTGTTGTGGAGCCTTTGCCAAACGCCACGCTTCAGTTTGTTGAAGTAGTTGGCAGTGTGTACTACAATACAAAAAATCACAAAATCATTGCCGAAGAAAAAATTAATTCATTTTACGAATTTTTACGCAATAAGTTTTTGGTAAGCAGCCGCCGTGCCGACGAGGAAACGATGTTGCGCATATCCAAACTGTCTACTATACCTTTAGAAGATATTAAAAAATTGTTTCTGCACATTGGGGTGGTGTGGAGGCAGGGTTCAATCACCGAGAAAGAACTTATAGATTTAAATTCATCCATCGAAAATTTTTATAAACATAATAAACGATAAACATGGAATCATTTGAAACAAGAATAGATTTAGCAGGCATCAGGCAAACCGCCGATACCGTTAAATTTGAAATTGGTAAGTACATTATCGGGCAGCAACAAACCCTCGATTTGCTTTTAATTGCTTTGCTGGCAGATGGCCACGTATTGCTGGAAGGCGTACCCGGTGTAGCAAAAACATTGATGAGTAAATTGCTGGCAAAAGCAATCAATGCAAAATTTAAACGAATACAATTTACGCCCGACTTAATGCCAAGCGATATTATTGGTACCATGGTGTACAATGCAAAAACCGGCGACTTTGATTTTAAGCGCGGCCCGCTGTTTGCAAATATTGTTTTAACCGACGAGATAAACCGCGCCCCTGCCAAAACGCAGGCGGCTTTGTTTGAAGCGATGGAAGAAAGACAAATTACGGTGGATGGTACCACCCATATTTTAGAAAAACCATTTATGGTGATGGCCACTCAAAATCCTATTGAGCAGGAGGGAACCTATCGTTTGCCCGAGGCCCAATTAGACCGCTTCTTATTTAAAATAGAAGTAATGTACCCAAGCCTGGAAGAAGAAAAATTGATTCTTAAAACTTTTCACGCACAAAAAAATGTAGTTGACTTTGATTCTATAAAAAGTTTTTTAACCGCTACAGATATTGCCAAGTTGCGCGCTACGGTACAGCAAGTGCATATTGAAGACAACCTGGTTAATTACATTGCGCAAATTGTGCACGAAACGCGCAGTCATAATGCCATTTTATTGGGCGCATCGCCGCGTGCTTCATTAGCAATAATGAACGCAGCCAAGGCTTGCGCAACTTTGCGCGGCCGCGATTTTATATCTCCCGATGATGTTAAATATGTAACGCCGCATGTACTTAAACACCGTATTATGCTTACACCCGAAAAAGAAATGGAAGGCGTTGCAGTTACCGAAGTAATTAATATGGTAATCGATAAAATAGAAATACCCAGATAATGCTGTCAGTTCGATGGTAGTCGAGGCCTTGGGAATCACTGTCAGTTCGAGCGTAGTCGAGAACAGTTGAATCGTATAGCAAAGTAAAAATGAAACTAAAGTTCCCCGAAATATATTTTACGCTGCGCACCTATGCGCTGGTTACGGCTTTGGTACTACTTTATATTGTGGGATTTTTAAATACATTTTTTTACCATGTGGCCAATATTGCATTTTTGCTTCTTATACTGGCCGTAATTGCTGATATCGCCCTTCTGTTCGCTAACAAACACGGCATAGTAGCAAAACGTAGTTCGGCAGTAAAACTCAGTAATGGGGATGATAATATAATTTCTATTCATGTAGAAAACCATTTTGGTTTTACAGCTAATATTAATCTTACGGATGAAATTCCTATTCAGTTTCAAATTCGTGATTTTGAACGAAAATTAAAATTAGAGAGCGGTAAGGATACGCACCTTCGGTATTCGCTGCGACCCGTAGAGCGTGGTGAATATCATTTTGGCGCCATTCGCGTTTTTGTTTCTTCTTTTTTAAAATTAATTGAAAGGCGTTTTTCGTTTGAGCAAAATACCATGTTGCCGGTTTATCCTTCGTTTATTCAAATGCGCAAGTACGAGCTCTTGGCTATTCACAATAAATTAACGACCGGAGGTATTAAAAAAATTCGCCGCATTGGGCAAAGCACCGAGTTCGATCAGATTAAAGAATATGTTGCCGGCGATGATATACGTACCATTAACTGGAAAGCTACCGCGCGTAAAGATAAATTGATGGTAAATAAATACCAGGACGAAAAATCGCAGCCGGTTTATTGTTTGGTAGATATGGGCCGTAACATGAAAATGCCTTTCGAACAAATGGCTTTATTGGATTATGCAATTAACGCCTCACTGGTAATTTCAAACATCGCGCATATTAAAAGTGATAAGCCCGGATTAATAACTTTTACGCACGAAGTAAAAACGCACATAAAGGCCGAGCGCAGAAATTCGCAGATGCGTCGTATTCTCGAAGCTTTGTATAATCAGGAAACAAATTATACCGAAAGCGATTTCAGCGCTTTGTACACGCACATTAAGCATCAGGTAAATCAACGTAGTTTATTATTGCTCTTTACAAATTTTGAATCATTAAGCTCCTTGCGCAGGCAATTAAAATATTTAAGACAACTCGCCAAAAACCATTTACTTGTAGTTATCTTTTTTGAGAACACCGAATTGCGCAAACTGCTTGATAAAAATGCCGAAAACACTTTTGAGATTTATTACAAAACTATAGCCGAAAAATTTGAACTCGAAAAGCGCCTCATCACTAAAGAACTTGCGGCTTGCGGCATACAAAGTGTGTACACCAGTCCCCAAAACCTTTCGGTTAATACCATAAATAAATACCTTGAGCTAAAAGCCAGGGGATTGGTTTAAGAAATGGAGTTTTTTTTGTATTTTTGAATTTAAACAACAACGAATGAAAAAATCGCTATTTATTTTAAGCCTCTTGATTTTGCAAATAGGATTTCTTAAATCTCAAACTTTTCAAAAAATTTATAACGTTAATAGTGTATCATTTTCAAATGTGCTTGCTATACAGCAAACTGCCGATGGTGGTTTTATTTTAGCCGGTACAGACAGCACTTCTTCCGGACAAGATAGGGATGTTTACTTAGTAAAAACTACCGCCAACGGAGATACTATCTGGTCGAAAATATACGGCACAGCAGGTTTTGAGTACGGGCAATACGCTATACAAAGTAACGACGGCGGTTATTTGGTAGTAGGCACATCTTTAGGTGCAGACTGGAATGTTTTATTAATAAAAACAAATACCAACGGCGATACTTTATGGACACGGATTTTGGGCGGGCCCGGCGATGATGAAGCAAATTCGGTTGAGCAAACGATGGATGGTGGATTTATTATTGGCGGTTATACCAATAGTTACGGTGCCGGTAATTACGATTATTTTTTAATTAAAATAGATGCAAATGGCCTTATACTTTGGTCGAACGCGTACGGAACTGTTGCAGATGAGTTGGGTTATTTTGTGCAGGAAACAAAAGATAAAGGATTTATAATTTCGGGAGCTGCATATGCAAGTAATTTAACTATTGACGGATATGTTATTAAAACAGATTCATTGGGCGTAGTTCAATGGTCGAATTATTACGGCACTTTGCTAACCGATTGGGGGTATATGATGCGCGAAACATTTGATGGAGGTTATATTTTTACAGGATACATTGAAGCTGCAACAACAACAGATATATTTTTAATTAAAACAAATAATTTGGGAGATACACTTTGGACAAGAACTTATGGCGGTCCAAGTTACGAGCAAGGGCTTAGCGTGATGCAAACGCAGGATACCGGTTACGCCATTTCGGGATCGGTATATAGTGGTGGAATGGGTGGTAGTGATGCCATGCTACTAAAAACAGATAGCCTCGGTAATTTATCTTTTTGTCATGGCTTTGGCGGTACAGGGGATGATTGGTCACCCTCATTGGTACAAACCCCCGATAAAGGATTTGCATTGGGTGCTTATAGCAATAGCTTAAGCGGCGGGCCTTATAATTGTTATCTTGTTAAAACAGATTCGATAGGAAACTCAACCGGCGGTTGCAACGAGATTGTTATTTCTATACCAACTATGCAAAGGCCATTGGCAAAAACGCCTGTTGTAACAACAGTAACTTCTTTTACGTTTGTTCCGGTTTCGGCAAGTATTAATTTAGATTCGGGGGTTGTAGAAAGTTCCGCATGTATTTCACTTAGTGTAGCACAACTGACTAAAATAAATAATTCTATAAGTGTTTATCCAAATCCAAGTGCCGGAGTTTTTAATCTTGTAGCCGAAAATATTTCTTCGCCGCAGGTAAAAATAAATGTTTCAAATATTTTAGGAGAAACAGTTTACGCAAAAACTTTGCAAAACCAAACCGGTAAAGTAAATGAACAAATTAATTTAAGTGTTTTGCCTGCGGGAACTTATTTTATTACGCTCCAATCTGCTAATGAAATACGAACGGTTAAAATTTGCATCACGCAATAAACAAATACTATTCCTAATAAAAAAAGGCTTCCAATTGGGAAGCCTTTTTTTATTATGTAAAATTAATTTTAAACTTTTGTAGTAGCTAACACACTATTCATGCTTCTAACAGCATCAGCGCTTTTTGCAAAAGCGGCTTTCTCTTCGTCGTTAAGATTTACATCTACAATTTTTTCCCAACCGTTTTTACCGATCACTACCGGAACGCCTAAGCAAATATCTTTTTGTCCGTACTCGCCGTCTAAATAAACGCAGCAAGGAAACAAACGTTTTTGATCGTTAAGAATGCTGTCTACCAAAGCGCTTACAGCGGCACCCGGTGCGTACCATGCCGATGTGCCTAACATGCCTGTTAAAGTTGCTCCACCCACCATAGTATCTGCACTCACTTTTTTCAAAGCATCAGCAGCTAAAAACTGAGAAACCGGAACACCCTTATTAGATGCAAGGCGTGTTAACGGAATCATAGTGGTATCGCCGTGGCCACCGATAACCATTCCTTCAATATCGTTTGCAGGCGCGTTTAACGCCAATGATAAATAACATTTAAAACGTGCGCTGTCTAAAATACCACCCATTCCTATAATTCTGTTTTTAGAAATTTTACTTTCTTTTAAAGCTAAGTAAGTCATTGTATCCATTGGGTTAGCAACGACAACAATAACCGCGTTTGGCGAATGTTTTAAAACATTTTCAGTTACAGTTTTTACAATGCCGGCGTTAATGCCAATAAGTTCTTCACGCGTCATGCCCGGTTTGCGGGGAATGCCGCTTGTTATAACAACTACATCGCTGTTTGCGGTTTTTGTATAATCGTTTGTGCTGCCGCTAACTTTTGTGTTAAACTGGTTAAGCGTTGCGGTTTGCATCATATCCAATGCTTTACCTTCTGCAAAATTTTCGCGAATGTCTAACAAAACAATTTCGGCTGCCACGCGGCGAAACGCCATTACATCGGCACACGTAGCGCCCACATTTCCTGCTCCTATTACTGATACTTTCATTTTTATTTAAGTTTTACGTTTTAATCCCGATAGCTATCGGGAGAGCGCTAAAATACGGCTTATTTTATACCTAAAAAGGGTAAAAAGCATATTTTTTGTGAACATTTGTGGTAAGTGAAAAAGCTTGTATATAAGTAACAAAAAAACTACCTTTGAACAATGAGAGTTAATTTTTTTATTTTCTTCACTTTTCTGACACTAACAAGAGGGTACTGTCAAATGTGCTTTGATAATTCCATTACTAATAATAGTTATGCAAGTTTTTCAGGAACCTGTATAACTCATGGGGATATAAATAACGATGGAGACATTGATATAGTTGGTGGAACCTATTCGGGTATCATGTTGCTTAATAATAATGGTAATGATAGTTTTCCATCTTCCTTTATTTTTTTAAGTGGAGTTTCAATTGAAGGAATTGCTCTTGGGGATGTTGATGGTGATAGCCAACTTGATATAGTAGCTTCCTCTTCTACCAAAGTACTGGTATTGATTAATTTGGGTTTTGGAAATTTCTCAACTCCCACAAATTATACTTTGGGCACTGGGTTTAAAAATGTTCAAATTAAGGATCTTAATAATGATAGTAAACCAGATATCACTGTTGGTAATCCGAGTGGCCAATTTTTCTCTGTATTACTAAATAATGGAACAGGATTGTTTAGTGCTCCTATAAATTATCAAACTTATCCTAATTCAACTCCGTTTTCAGAATATACGGTAGAAGATTTAAATAACGATGGCTTCAATGATACCATTTTTGCAAATAGAGGAGATAGTCTTTGTATCTTAACCAATGCTGGAAATGGTACTTTTTTAGCTCCTGTTTTTTACGGTTTCAATAAGCCTCTTTATGACGTGGAATCTTCTGATCTGAATTCAGACGGAATTAAAGATATTGCATTTATAAGTACCGATTCTTTATTTGTTATGTTAGGCTTAGGGGGTGGTTCATTTGGACCGACAGCAGGATACAGAACGGATTCTTCTTCCGTTTCTTTATCAATTGGCGATGTAAGCGGCGATAATGTTTTGGATATAGTGGTCGTTAACTCTTTAAAACACAGTTTTTCTTTGTTTTTTAATACTGGTAGTGGTATACTCAACACTGCTGTGAATTATCAGGAGGACCCGGGTTCCGGGGGCGCATCGTTATCTATAGCCGATTTTAACGGAGACTCTAAAAATGATATGGCTTTTTATTCGTGGGGATTTGGAGTGCTTGGTATTATTCATAATAATGGTTCCGGAATTTTCACATCTCTTCATCTTAATATTACCATCGGAGGAATTATACGGCCTTTCATAGCGGATTTTAATAATGACGGATTTGATGATTTCCTAGCTTTAACCCTTTCAGGTA
Source organism: Bacteroidia bacterium (assembly GCA_038214655.1). Lineage (GTDB taxonomy): Bacteria > Bacteroidota > Bacteroidia > B-17B0 > Aurantibacillaceae > PALSA-968. Next base: position 13,917 of record JBBQRR010000003.1, read on the forward strand.
TTCTTAATTTGGGCGTAAATGATGGTTTGGGGTATTTTTTGCCCATAAAACATTTTAACCTAGGATTCGTAGGGCTTTATGGTGCAGTAGCTGATGTTAATAATGATGGATTTCAGGATGTGCTCGCGATTGAAAGCCAAGGTCAGGCCAATAGGGTAGGAGTTTTGATTAATAACGGAATACTTGGCTTTGCACAGATTAATTACACAGTAGGGTATGATCCGATTGGACTAGAAACGAAAGATATTGACTCGGACGGAGATATTGACATTATAGTTACAAGTTCGACCAGCAAATCTATCTCTGTTTTATTAAATAACGGAAATGGAATTTTTGCCAGTGCAGTAATTACTCCCCTGGGCAATACACCAAGTTTGCCCGCAGAATTAATGCATTTTTCTTCTCAAAATACTTGGGATTTATCACAAAAATATAACGGCATATATTCTTATTCTGGTGGCGGATTATTTAGTTTAATTACAACTAATATGCCGGGTGAAAATATTGGAGACGTAGACAATGATGGGTTAAACGATTTGATTGCTCCAAGCTATAACGGGGATAATACAGGAATAATTTATTTTAGTACTGGTTTAAACTCATTCACTTCTACTACTTATACTTTAGGATCATCTGTAACATCAATGCCCTATCGAAGTTGGGTTGTCGAAGATTTGAACGGCGATAATTTAAAGGATATCGTACTAGGCGATTTATTGCAGAATGATATTTACATTATGTACAAAAACTCCGGTTTCGGTTATTCTCAACCTGTCAATTACTTATCTGGTCTAACAGGGACGGATTTACTGGCGATAGGTGATTTTACGGGAGATGGAAAACCAGAAATTGTTATTTATGATGGGAAATTACGTTTTTTTGTTAATCAAGGAGGAGGTATTTTTCTTCTTAACTCTACTCAATATGATGGTTTGGGATTATCGCTATTGATGACTGACTTCAACCATGATACTAGATTAGATATTCTTCAAACTACTGGCAATAATGTTATTGTATATTATAATGGGTCGGGATCTATCGTGGCTAGTCCTGGAAGCTGTTCTGGAAATTCGGTAATCTTGAATACGTCAAGTGGCCTGAATTGTGTTTGGAGCCCTGGCGGGTCTACAGCAGATAGTTTGGTTGTTACAAGTAATGGAATATACAGTGTAACAGTAACTAATCAAAGTCATACATGCAAAAGCACAAATAGTTTTTCGGTAACCGTTGGTTCATGCGTTTGGCCTGGCGATGCCGATGAAAGTTTACTTGTTGATAATCTTGACCTGTTGCCGATAGGAATTAAATCAGGGGTTTCAGGTTTTCCTCGAACTACGCAAAGCAATATTTGGCAAGGTAATTATGGTAATAACTGGAATGATACTTTAAGCAGCGGTGTTAATACCAAATTTACGGATTGTGATGGTAGTGGTTTAATAAATATGAATGACACCCTTGCTATAAATTTAAATTACGGTTTGAATCATCCTGCTCGTTATGGCGCCCCGCAAATAATTCAAACCTTAAACCCTGATTTATTCTTAACGTTTAATAAAACTTTATACTATCCTGGGGATACAGTTTTAGCAAGTGTAAATGTGGGTAGTTTCACAAATGTTCAAAATAATTTTTATGGTACAGCTTTTACAATTAATTACGATAATTCAAAGGTAAAATCTGGCAGTGAGCAATTTTATTTTAATAACTCGTGGGTAGGCAACATCAACCAGAGTAAAATAAAATTAAGCAAAATATTTGCAAGCGCCGGCCAGGTTGACGCAAGTCTTGTGCGTATTACGCATACAGATACGAGCGGGTTCGGCAAAGTAGCAACCCTTCGTTTTATTTTGAGAGATACACTAAATGCAAATGAACTTTATTTTACAATTAATAACGGAATTAAAACAGACCACAACGGCACTTATTCTAGTTTAAATGCCGGTACAGATTCTGTTTCCATTGTTCAAGGAATAGGAGTTCACCAGTTTTCTGAAAGAAAACAATTGTCTTTATTTCCAAATCCTGCAACAAATTCTATTTCTATTAATTCTCCAAATGAACTCGGCTCAATAAGTATTTACAATTCGCTTGGCGAAATTGTTTTGCAAACAAAAAGTAAAAACAAGCAGGAGCAGATTGATGTAAGTAGACTTTCGCAAGGGGTTTATGTTGTTTTTGCTGCAGGTAAATACCTGAAATTTATTAAAGAGTAAAATTTTGTATTTGCCCCGTAGTGGCCCCTATGGGGCAGGGTTCTTTTATACCGCCTTTTTTGCCAGAATAAAAAACGAAACCCTTTTGAAGCCCGGCCGTGAGCTTCGCAATAACATTCTTACAAATCGGTCTTCTCAATGCCGCCTCGCCGAAACGCCCAAACCACCCTCCGTTTTGTAAGTTAAAAAATGTACAAATTTAGTTTCTTAATGCAACCCTTACAGCAAACTAAACCTTTATGTTGTACCAAACCCAACATAATTGAAAAACTTTTCGTTACATCTAATAACCCCTAAAACAACTGAAATGAAAAAAATAATTTTAGCCGGAATTTTTATTTTGTGCTTTACTTTTGCCAATAGTCAGATTATAAACACCATTGCCGGAACCGGTACTTGGGGATATAGCGGAGACGGAGGCCCGGCTATTTCGGCGCAAATATCCGCTTCTTGGATTGCAGCGGATGGCTTGGGAAATTTATATATTTCGGATTATGGTTATAGTCGTATCCGAAAAATTGACGGTAGCGGAACAATAACTACTATTGCAGGTAATGGAATCGTGGGCTTTAGCGGTGATGGAGGCCCTGCCTCGGCGGCCGTGCTAAATGGTCCAAGATGTATTGCGGCCGATGCTTTTGGAAATGTTTATTTTGTTGATGGTTATACTCGTATAAGAAAGATTAGTGTTTCGGGAACAATTAATACCATATGCGGAAATGGTTCGATGGGATTTTCGGGTGACGGAGGGCCGGCAGTTTCGGCGATGTTTGGATATGTAATGGGATTGGCGGCGGACACCGTAGGAAACGTTTATTTTGTGGATGCCTCTAATGGAAGAGTTCGGAAAATTGATAATTCGGGAATAATAAATACCATTACAGGAAATGGTGTAGCGGGATTTAGCGGTGACGGCGGACCGGCCACATTGGCGCAATGCAACTTTAACTCTTCTGAAAGTTGGGGCGGGGGAGTTGCTGCAGACGCGAACGGAAACGTTTATATTGCGGATTACGGTAATCTACGAATTAGATTAATAAATAATGCGGGAATTATTTCAACGTTTGCGGGCACAGGTGCCGGGACCTATTCGGGCGATGGGGGGCAGGCAAATGCAGCAGCAATTTATTTTCCTTCTAATTTAGCGCTTGATGCATCTGGAAATGTATATATAGCCACCTCGTACCACCAATACGGTTATCCTGCCGCGGTAAGGGTTGTAAATACAGCGGGTGTAATACACACAGTTGCCGGTAACGGAAGTTATGGAACCGCGGGCGATGGTGGCCTTGCTACCGCCGCCCAACTTGATACACTTTTTTCGATTGCCGTTTCTTCCTGCGGAAATATTTTTTTACCGGATAACGGTAGAATCAGAGAAGTAAGCTACTGTACAACTAACATATTATATGTCGATTCAAAAAAAGTAAATGTATTTCCTAACCCCGCTATAAATAATTTAACTATTGATGCTCCCAATGAGCTTGGCTTAATAACAATGTACAATTCACTGGGCGAAATTGTTTTGCAAACAAAAAGTAAAAATATGCAAGAGCAAATTGATGTAAGTAAATTTTCTTCAGGAGTATATGTTGTGTTATCGCAGGGCAAGTATGTAAAATTTATTAAGGAGTAAGATCTTGTATTTGCGTTAAGGACACAGAGGGCCCGCAGGGGTTCTTTTGCCTTGAATTACCCCTGATTGAAATAATAATCCTTGGCTGAGTGGGTTGATTTATTATAGTATAAAGCTGTTGTTGCAAAAAACGGCACCCCTCTTGGCCTGACCGCGAGTGAGCCCGGCTGTTGCTCACCTCGCGGTAACGCCCAAACCAACCTCCGTTTTGTAAGTCCAAAAAATGTATTACTTTAGTTTCTTAATGCAACCCTTACAAATAAATTAACGTCTTTATTGAATTAGTACCCAACCTTAATGAAAAAAAATTCGTTACATATAATAACCCCTAAACCCACTTACATGAACAAAATTTTATTTATCGTAGCACTTGCATTACCATTTGCAAATTTTGCACAAGCACCCACAAGCTGGAACAGTCGCGGCATTGGCGGCGGCGGCGCACTTTATTCTCCTTCAATAAATCCTGCTAACCACAACGACATGTACATTGCCTGCGACATGAGCGAACTTTTTCACTCGTCAAACGCGGGACAAAACTGGGGCGAAGTAAACTTTTTGCAATTGCAGGGCGGCCACGATAGTAAAGTTAATTTTACAAGTACGCCCGGATTATTATATGCGGTTGATTACACCAGTCAGAACGGTAGCGATTACACGCGCCCGATGAAATCAACCAATGGAGGAACAAGCTGGACAGTTTTAGCGGGAGATCCCTACGGCGGATTTCCGGGATACCCCGAAAGAATGTACGCTGATTATAATAATTCAAATCGCATAGTGCTGGCAGATTACGGCACCATTTATTTTTCGAATAATAGCGGAACTTCTTTTACCCAAATACACACTGCGCTAAACAACGGCGCGGGCAATCACATTGCAGGTGTATTTTTTGACGGGAACAATATTTACATTGGCACCAACGACGGAATTATTTTTTCTACCAACGGCGGTGGTACTTTTAGTACTATGGCCATGAGCGGTTTTGGTACAGGTACCGAGCAATTACTTTCATTCAGCGGAGCGCATGAAGGAGCTACTGTTCGTTTTGTGGGTTTAACAGCTGATGCATCAAACCTTTTTGCAGGAATTCAGGGAGGAAGTGATTATTACGGAACAGCAGCGGCAGTTTATACAATGGATAATGCAAACGGAACGTGGGTTGCAAAAAATGGGGGACTAAATGTTGCCAATGATTTTCCGATGTTTTGCGGTTTGGCAAATAACGATATTGATACCATGTACTTGTCGGGCGGAAGCAGCGCAGGAGCTCCAATAGTAATGAAAGCAACTTTTTCTACCAATTGGGCGCACGTATTTAATACAGCAGGCAACGCAAATATTGCAACCGGTTCGTGCGGACAAGGCGGCCCGCATGGCTGGACATGGGCTGAGGCTCCTTTTGGTTTTCAGGTTTGCCCAAACAGTTCTAAAATTGTAATGCTTGGTGATTTTGGTTTTGCGCATGCAACAACAGATGCGGGAACCAGCTGGCATCAGCAATATGTAGATGTAGCTGATCAGAATGCGGCAGGCACTAATACGCCGGCTTCAAAATATTATCATGGTATTGGTTTAGAAAACACAACCAATTGGCAGGTGATGTGGAACAGTGCAACGAATTTGTTTGCGCCTTTTTCTGATATTAGCGGTGTAATGAGTCAGGATAGTGGCAAGAGCTGGAATTTTATTCCGAATCTTACTGTGCAAAACAGTGTTTATAGAATGGTGAAAGACCCTAACAACGGAAATTTGTATGCGGCAACCGCAACTGTGCACGATATGTATCAGAGTACACGTATTTATGACGCGTCAATTAATGGCGGAACCGGTAATATTTATTTTTCTACTAATGCAGGAACTTCGTTTTCTGTATTGCATAATTTTGGAAAGGTTGTGATGTGGGTTGCTCTCGATCCGAGTAATGCAAATCGCATGTATGCTGCAGTTTCTAACGGAAGTACAAATACGGGCGGAATTTGGGTAACTAATAATTTAAGTGCAGGGGCAGGAAGTACCTGGACTAAAATGGCGAAACCGCCGCGAAGTAACGGGCATGCTTTTAATATTAATGTGCTTAGTAACGGAAGCCTGGTAGTTAGTTTTTCGGCGCGGAAGCCCACCTCGGGAAGTAATTTTACCGACAGCTCGGGTGTTTATTTTTATGATATCAATACCGGTGTGTGGAACGACCGCAGTGATGTTGGTATGCACTATTGGACAAAAGATGTAACGATTGACCCTAATGATGCTACCGAAAGCACCTGGTATGCATCGGTGTTTAGCGGATGGGCAAATGTGCCTGCGGGTACCGGAGGAATTTATAAAACCACCAACAAAGGAGTGACATGGACGAAGATTTCAAATTCGTATCGTGTAAATTCGGTTACTATAAATCCAACTAACGCAAACGAATTATATTTTACTACCGAAACGGACGGTTTGTGGTATAGCTCTAATGCAACAAATGTTTCGCCTACTTTTTCTCAAGTGCCAAGTTATCCTTTCCGTCATCCGGTGCGAGTATTTTTTAATCCTTATAAAAATACCGAAATATGGGTGAGTTCTTTTGGAAACGGAATGATGATGGGCTCTACCGCAAACGGTACGGGTGTAAATCAGCTTAGCACCGGAAGCGAAAAATTAGTTGTGTATCCCAACCCCGCAAGCGAAACGATTAATTTTAAAACTGAAGGATTATCCGAAAGAGGAAATTTAGTTGTTTATGATATTTCCGGCAAGCAAGTAAGTAAAACAGAATTTACAAATGCGGTTGAGTTAAATGTTTCAGCTTTTTCTTCGGGCATGTATTTTTACCACGTAAATTGTGGTGCAAAAGTATTTACGGGGAAGTTTGTAATAAGCAGGTAGATTTTTTAAACGAAGAGAAAAGGCAGAACTTTTTTTAGGTTCTGCCTTTTTTTATTTCTGTATAATTAATTTCTGCGCCTGCTGTTGTGTGCCGTTAAGTATGCGGATAATGTAAACGCCGTTTGTTAATCCGTTTGTACTTAGCTCGTCGGTGTTAATTCCTTTTTGTTTGTTGTAAACCGTTTGCGATTTTACAAGCTCTCCTAAAATATTTCTTACTTCAATATTTACCGGCCCTGTATTATTTATTGTGTAGCGCATCACCAGATAATCGCTTGCGGGGTTTGGATAAATTACAAATGAGTTATTTATGTTATTTAAAATTGTTTCAGGGACATTTATAACCACTACCTGATTCATAGTAGTATTAGTAACTACAGCAGAAGCAAAATCAAAATAAATGTAAGCCGTATTATTTATATAAGTACCAACGGGGTTGCCGGGTTTTTGTTTTATTGTATAATTAAAATAACCATTACTGGCAGGTTCATTGGTTAAACTATCAGGCAGCATTATCGAATCAAAGGTCCAGGTGCAAATGCCTTTACCCGATAAATTAAATGTATAAGGATGACTGGCGCCGCCGGGAATAATAGTTGCGGGATCCACAAAAGGAGAAAGTGTATCTACAACTACTACGCGATATGCCGTATCATTTCCGTTATTTTGAAAATGTATTTTATAAGTTAGTATTGAATCATTCTGCGTGATAATATTGGGAGGCCAAACCGATTTTGCATTAGGATCGTGAGAGCCTGTTACAGGATCGTGCGATGTAATGGTGTTATTAGCTGGATTAGCGTCACCTGAAATAGGTAAAATCTCGAAGGTAGATTGTAATATCGTGGTTAGCGGGGTAGAAACCGGAATTTTCATGTTAGCTCTCAGTCTTGAAAGATAGTTTGACCATGAGTTGGCAGGAACATTATTTACAGTCCATTCAATTTTATGTTGGGCAGGATAGTGAATGCCTAATAAGTTACAACTATCGAATTGTAGCGTTGGATCATAAGTAAAGCGAACCAGAATGTTTTGGTTCGTAGGGCTGTTATTAAAATAATTTATATAATATATCTTGGGAAAGCCTGGATTGCCTCCGTTCCATGATACGCTTATAGACAAATCAAAATAATTTGGGTTAGCATAAAAACCAAAATCATTATTTAAAAGCGTGTCGCCTAATTGCGAAAATGCCGCAGACAAAGTTGCTGTTGGCGGGCAAGTAGGTGTATAGTACGGAAAATTATTATAAAGAGAGAGAGAGACAGTGTTAGTCATGTTTGGTGTGAAAACAACATAATCACCAAGATTATTAGTGAATCCGTAGCCAGGGCCGGGTGTAGCTATAACGGTTCTATTCGCTAATCCAACTTCTCCAACGTCCTGAATGCAATTTTGATTAGCGTCATCATAAACGCGACCTTTAATAAAATTCATACACGAAGTATAAATGGTAACTGATCCATTGCCTGTGCAACCATTAATATCTGTAATTGTAAAAGTGTATGGGCCTGACGGAAGATTTGTGGCAGTTTGACTTGCACTGCTATTGCTCCAGCTATAAGTATAAGGCGCTGTTCCGCCAACAGCGTGTATAGTAGCAGAGCCGCTAGTTGAACAATTTACATTGTTAGTAGTTGCATATGCATAAATACTATTCACGTTGGAGATGTAAATGGCTCGGCTTGATGAACAGCCAACATTATCTGTAACTGTTACTGTATAGTTCCCAACAGGAAGCCCTGATGCAATATTTGTGGTCTGTGTAGGCGTAGTGCTCCAAGAATAAGTGTATGGCCCTGTGCCACCTGTTACCGATACTCTTGCAAGGCCTGTTGTAACTCCATCACAATTAACATTTACAATTGAATCAAACAGTACCAGCGGAGCAGATGGTGAAACTATGTTAATGGTTGAAGCGGTAAAGCAACCAAAATTATCAGTAACAGAAACCTGATAATTTCCGGTACAAAGATTATTTATAGAAGATGTTGAGGCTCCGTTGCTCCATGTATATGTGTATGGCCCCGTACCGCCAATTATAGTTGTGGAAATAATTCCGTCGCATAAATTGCATGTTGGTTGGGTTGGATTTAATTGCGCGGTAAAATTTGAATTATTAACCGGTATTATAGTGTTGCCAGTACATCCCGCATTATCTGTTAAAGTAACCGAATAATTTCCGGCAAGAAGATTTGAATAAGACGCATTAGTACCTTGGTTCACTGCGTTTAAACTATAAGTTAATGGAGGCGTGCTTCCGGGAACAGAATCAATACTAATTGAACCATTATTTTGTCCGCACGCAGCATTAATTACTGAGATAAATGGAGTAAGCGAATAAACCGTAATCGTTACCGGTACACAAACCAAACAGGTTCCGTTTGCGCCACAAACCGTATAAACTGATGTGGTGTTAGGAGAAATATTTAGAGTAGGTGTATTTGCACCCGAAGGTATCCATGTATAATTTGTTGCGCCCGAAGCAATAAGTGTGGTTGAATTCCCTGCACAAACAGAATATGATGGAAAAGCACTTACTGAAACAGTAGGCGAAGCTGTAACCCCAATAGTTATCGTAGCTGTGTTTTCACAACCACTCATAGATCCTGTTAAAGTATAATTTGTTGCGCTGGTAGGACACACTGTAGTGCTTGAGCTTGTCATCGATCCGGCATTTGGACTCCACGTATAACTCATTCCGCCTGAACCTGATAATACCGAGCAATTACCTGAACAAATTGCCATTGTATTAGCGTTTATTGTAATATTTGGTAAAGGATTAACAATTAAAGTTACTGTAGTACTATCGGTACATCCTCCGTTAGTACCTATTACCGTATACGTTGTTGTTGTAAGCGGATTGAGGTTGGCCACAGATCCGTTAATTCCACCAGGATTCCATGTATAACTTGTAGCAGTTGAATTGGCCGTTAAACTGGTGCCCGTTCCTTGACAAATAACCGTATTACCGGTAACGGTTATCGGACACTGCGCCTTAGTGATCAAAGTCAAAAAACAAACTGCAAGCAAAAAGTAGAGTTTTTTCATTTAAAAAGTATGTATAACAATATTACTAAAAAAAATCGATTTAAGCAAGCGCTCTTTTACCCCAAAAAATGTTAAGAAACCTGTTAACGAGTAATACAAAGGTGTTTCGTGCGTTAATTCAATAATTCGTACCTTTACGCTATGCAAATTGTACAAGGCGAAGGCTTTATTCCCGGCCCACTTCTGGCTAAGATTAACAGCCCAGCCGATTTAAAAAACCTGAGCGAACTTGAGATAGAACAAGTTTGCAACGAACTGCGTCAATACATTATTGATTTAGTGTCGGTAAAAGGCGGCCACTTCGGCGCTTCTTTGGGCGTAGTAGAACTTACTGTTGCATTGCACCATGTTTTTAATACCCCGTACGACCAATTAGTTTGGGACGTGGGTCATCAGGCATACGGACACAAAATTTTAACCGGTCGCCGAGATAATTTTTATACAAACAGAAAATACAAAGGCCTCAGCGGTTTTCCAAAACGCAGCGAAAGTGAGTACGATACTTTTGGAGTTGGCCACTCCTCAACTTCCATTTCTGCGGCCTTAGGTATGGCAGCTGCTTCTAAGTATTTAAATCAAAAAGATAAACACCATATTGCAGTTATTGGCGATGGAGCCTTAACCGGTGGAATGGCTTTTGAAGGCTTAAACCACGCAGGTTCATTACACACTAATTTATTGGTTGTGCTAAATGATAATTGCATGAGCATAGACCCTAACGTTGGTGCGCTAAAAGATTATTTAACAGACATTACTACTTCGCATACTTACAACCATGTAAAAGACGAAGTGTGGAAACAACTTGGTAAGCTCAGCAATTTTGGTACCGGCGCACGCGAAATAGTTTCTAAAGTGCAACTGGCAATTAAAACATCTTTACTTAAGCAAAGTAATTTATTCGAATCGCTTAAGTTCCGTTATTTCGGTCCGATAGATGGCCATGATGTAACGCGTTTGGTACAGGTGATGAAAGATTTAAAAGACATTCCGGGTCCAAAAATATTGCACGTACTTACCAAAAAAGGTAAAGGCTATAAATTTTCGGAAGAAGGAAATGAAACCGTTTGGCACTCGCCGGGATTATTTAATAAAGATACGGGCGAGATTATTAAAGTAACTCCCAAAGAACCGCAGCCGCCAAAATACCAGGATGTTTTTGGTTATACTTTGGTAGAGTTAGCTGAGCAGAATAAAAAAATTATGGGAATCACACCGGCAATGCCAAGTGGTTCTTCGTTAAATATTATGATGAAGGCTATGCCCGAGCGTGCTTTTGATGTGGGTATTGCCGAGCAGCATGCCGTAACTTTTTCGGCGGGATTAGCCACGCAGGGCTTAATTCCTTTCTGCAATATTTATTCTTCGTTTATGCAGCGTGCCTACGATCAGGTGATACATGATGTGGCTTTGCAAAAGTTGCACGTTGTGTTTTGTTTGGATAGGGGAGGGCTTGTTGGAGCCGACGGCCCTACGCATCACGGCAGTTTTGATTTGGCTTATTTTCGTTGTATACCAAACATGGTTGTTGCTTCGCCAATGAACGAGCAGGAGCTGCGTAACCTGATGTACAGTTCTCAACTAGAAAAAAATGCTTTTCCGTTCAGTATTCGTTACCCGCGTGGCAATGGCGTTATGATTGAATGGAAAACTCCTTTCGAAGAAATACAAATAGGTAAAGGCAGAAAAATTAAAGACGGAAAAGATTTAGCAATACTTTCAATAGGACATATTGGAAACTCTGCAGCAAAAGCTATTGAAGAATTAGAAACACAAAATATTTCGGTTGCGCATTACGATATGCGTTTTGTAAAACCTTTAGACGAAGAATTATTGCACCAAATATTTACTGCACACAAAAAAGTAATTACTATTGAAGATGGTTGTATACAGGGCGGCTTTGGCAGCGCTGTTTTAGAATTTATGAGCGATCATAATTACAGCGCGCAGGTAAAACGTTTAGGAATACCTGATGAATTTATAGAGCACGGCGAGCCAAATGAATTGTACGAAGAAGTTGGTTTGTCGCCTAAGCGCATTGCAGAGGAAGCCATTCAATTTATTTCTTCTTCTAAAAAAATAATGGCGGGCTAATTACCATGAAAAAACTTTTATTCATCGCTGTTTTTTTCTCTTTCCTTACAGGTTATTCGCAGCAAGAACTTAAAGAATCCTTCCGCCCGGTTTTCTCGGCGGGAGTGGTGGCTTCTCAGGTAGATGGCGATACGTACGGCGGTTATCACAAGCTTGGGTATTTTGCGGGAGTAGGAATTAACCGCCTCGTTTCAAAAAAAATAGAACTCGAATTTGCCTTAACAATTTTGCAAAAAGGCGCGCGTAAAAACTATGCTACCGACTCAGCATCTTTAAACAACCCCAATAACGAATTTTACTTGTTGCGCTTAAATTATCTGGAAGTGCCGCTTTGCATGAAATACAATTATAAAAAATTTAAAATAGAAGTGGGCGGTGCATTTGGTTATTTAATCTTTAATCCTCCATACGAAAGAAGTCAGAATGGTTATTATAGCATCGCGGGGTTTAAAAATTTTGATTTCAGTTATTTTATTGGTCTCGGGTATCAACTTAAACCTAACCTTCTCGTAAATTTAAGATACGAGTATTCTTTAATTGCTGTGCGAAATTATAATACTTCAAACGCAGGTGTTTTTCACGGGCAGTTTCCGCGCAATCTTTTTAACTATGGCCTTTACAACAATCTTTTAATTTTATCGCTTAATTATAAATTACCTGCTTTAACCCCTTCTGCCGGTGGATAATAAACTGAACATAGCAGTAGCCATAACGGGTGCCAGTGGCGCGGTGTACGCCAAAGTTTTGCTCGATACTTTGCTTGAAAGTAAATCTCAAATTAAAAATGTGGCGGTTGTAATGAGTGATAATGCCAAAGAAGTATGGCGCTTTGAATTGGGCAACGAAGAATATAAAAAATACCCTTTTACCTTTTTTGATAAAAATGATTTTAACGCGCCCTTTGCTTCTGGCTCTTCTTCGTATTCGTCATTAATTATTTGTCCCTGCAGTATGGGAACGCTGGGAAGAATTGCCGGCGGCATAAGCAATGATTTAGTTACACGTGGTGCCGATGTAATGCTTAAAGAAAGAAGAAAACTAATTTTACTTACACGCGATACGCCGCTAAACTTCATTCACATTAAAAACATGGAAACCGTTACTTTAGCGGGCGGCATTATTTGTCCGGCATCTCCGTCTTTTTACAGTTTGCCAAAAACATTTGAAGAGCTTGCAAAAACAGTTACTAACCGCGCGCTTTCTTTAGCGGGCGTAGAAATAAAATCTTTTAAGTGGAACGAGAAAGACTAATTAGGTGTAGTAGCGCCTGAAGTTGCATCACCTTTTTTGGCAGCGGCAAAATCAAAACTTAAGCTAAAGCGCAAAGTATTTTGTAGCGGATTACGCTGCGATAATGGAACCAGGTAAGCCATATCAATGGCAAACACACTGTATTTAACACCTAAGCCAAAAGTCATGTAAGTACGGTTACCTTTTGTTTTGTCCTCGTGAAAATATCCCATACGAAAAGCAATCAAGTTATCGTACCAGTACTCCATGCCCACGGCTTCGTTAATTTCTTTTAGTTCTTCTTTTAATCCGCCCGGGGCATCATTAAAAGAGCCAAACATGCCCGAAGCAACGCTGCGGTAAGGATCCTTACCTGCGGCAATTTCGTAACCCCCGTTATTGTCGGGAATTTTAAGACCATTGGCATCCAGTTTATAAACGGGTGGAGTAGGCACTAAAAGTTTTGTTAAATCACTTACAAACGCAATGGTGTTGTAATCATCCAAATGAATTTTTAAACTGCCGCCCAAGCGCAGTTGAATAGGAATAAAATCTTTTGATTGCGGGGTTGCATTATCGGTGTAAGAAATTTTAGCGCCTACATTAGAAATATTCATTCCTATACCAAGCTCAGCTTTTTTTGTATCGAGTTTAATTTTTTGATTGCGATAATACATAGCAATATCAACTGCAAAAGAAGTTCCGGGATGCGTAGATGTTCCGTTAGGAAGCGGAATACTGTTTGTAAGGTTTGAATAAATATAGCGCATAGCTAAGCCTGCCGAAAAATTTGGACCCAGTTTCTGACTATATCCTCCGTCAAGGGCAACCTCGCTGGGTTTGTAGGTTCCGATAGCGTTACCGTTTATATCTGTAAACTGAATGCTTCCTAAAGTAAAATAACGTAAAGAGCCGGCAACAGCGGCGAGCTTACCAATTTTTTTGTAACCTGCTAAATACGAAAGACTGATATCGGGCACTAATTGACGAAGCCATGGTGTATACGACATTGATAAACCAAAATCTTTATCGGCCATTACATATTTTGCGGGATTCCAGTGCATCGAGTTTGCATCCGGAGAAGAAGCTACTCCGCAATCGCCCATACCACCACCGCGCGAATCAGGAGTGATAAGTAAAAAGGGAACAGCCGTAGTAACGGTATTGATGCCTCCTTTGTTATAATTAACGGAGGATTGTGAAAAAAGCTTAGCGACTGATGCACAAACAAAAACTATAAAAACAATTTCTTTCTTCATTCTTTTAAAAGAGGCACGAATTTAAAAAATTAATTCAAAATAACCAGTTTTTCAATCTTATCGGCCTTATTACCAAGGCCATTTTTTACCGTGACTTTATATATGTAAACACCTTTTGCAAGTTTGTCGCCAAAATCGTCGCGCCCGTCCCAATTAATCCCATCTGTTCTAAATCCTTCGTTGTGCACGGTTTCCTGCAGTGTTTTAACAATTTTGCCGGTTATGGTAAATATCTGTATTTCTAAATCCAAATAATCGCAAGCCTGGTTATGCTCCACAAAAAACTTTGTGGCGGTACTGAAAGGATTTGGATAATTTAATACGTGGGCAAGCGCCACTTCGGCCGATTTTGCCACTACAAAATCAGTTGAACTTGTGCTTGAATTATTTAAAATATCCCACACTTTAATATTTAAATGATGCGTACCTTCTGCAAGGCCGTTTACCCGGTATTTTATTTTACCCGATTGGTATTTATTTAAATCGGCCTGGTAATAATCATTAAGAACATACGAGTGCGCAGTGTTTGCATCCAGCGTTGCAACAATGTCGTGCCCCAAGCCGTTGCCGGTTGTGTTAATTCCCGACGAGTCGCTGATCTCGGCGTAGATGTATGGATTTTCATTGGTAATTCCGCCCGGGGCAAACAGATTATCATTCATAAATAATTTAACAGCGGGGCCCACATTATCAGTAACCGGATTAGCACTTGTTCCTCCTACAACCAATTGCGTATAATAACCTGCAGCATCGGTAGTATCTGCCTGTGCATAATAACTTATTTTTCCTAAGCCAAAGTTGTAATAAATATCTTTTGGAACGATAAACGAAAAAGTAAAATCGCCATTAGTTACCGAAGTTTTACCCCGATAAAGGGCATTTTTTTGCTGAAAAAAAGAGGGTATTGGCGAAAGATTATTTCCGCTATTATCAAGCGTTGTAAGTAAAACAGGCTTATCAAAAATAGTAGGGTATATGCTTCCGTTAAAACTTGTCACCTTGTTTCCACTGGTATCGGCAATAAAACCTGTAATCGTGTATTTGCCTAATGCCGAAATGGTATCGGAAACAAGGTTTACCGTTACGTGCGAATTAATTTTATAAGTAGAAATATCTTCTTTTGGATACGATAATGTAAGAGCAGGATCACCCAGCAAAGCAAAGTGTAAATAACCCGGCGCCGCCTGTTTTGTTTTTTTAATAATATCTCCAAGCGCAGGATATTTACCGTTGCTTAATTTCTTAATGGCCGCGGGATAAAAAACAGAACCCAATGTTGATCCGTCGGGAGCAAAAGCTAAACGTGTGGTTGTAAATAATCCAATACCGCCGCCATTGCCATTAAGAATAATATATTCGCCGGCCGAGGTGCGGAGCGGGTCATCAAAACGGCTAAACTCGCAAGTGGCGGTAAAAAACAAAGGCAGGTTATTTATATTGCTCCAATCATTTATTTGGTTAATCGTAATAATTTCTTCGTGCGATAAACCCAACTCGCCACCGTGGCCCGAGTATCCGATAATTAAAGCTCCTCTGGCAACGCGGTTATTAATGGCAGTAACCACATCGGGATAACGCCTGCCGCCGGGTACAGAAACGACTTTATAGGCGTCTTCATAAATTTTATCAATGTTATAACGTTTGTTTGCACCTACCATAGAAGCAAAACCTTCCGTTTGACTGAAGAATGTTGTTTCCCAAACATAGCCCGGATTTGCATCATCGGCAATAAGGGATATCCAGTTGCGCCAGTCTTCGGCATTGGCGCTTACAGCGTCACAGGTAGAAGCAGAGGTTACTTTACGTTGGTAATAAGTAGTAATTTTATTTAGCATGGCATCAGCTTCAGAAACACTGTGTGCCGGTAAACGCCCCACACCAATATCCATTAAGCCATCTGGGTTGCCACAGCAATCTATCTGCCCCTCGTTATCATCTAAAAAACCATAAAAGTCATCGCTGCATTTAGAAGAAATATAACTTGCGGAATTAGTAGTTTGAAAAATGGGAACAAAATTGGTGTTGGTATTTAGGTTACGGTCTTTTTGCAAGTAAGAAGCGTCGCCGTACAACAATAAATGTTTGGGCGGAGTACCGCCCGGTTTTTTATAAAGCATTCTCATAAACAAACGTATGGCGGTGATGTCCTGTACGCCCGATGAAAACTCGTTATATATTTGGTCGGGGGTTACCACTTTGTAGCTGTATTTTTCGTGCTTTTGGTGTAGGGCACCAAGTTGCTCGGCCTGATTTACAAACCAGGGATGCGCTACAATAACATAATCAATATTTGCAAGCGCATGTAAATTT
The DNA here is from genome assembly GCA_038214655.1 of Bacteroidia bacterium. Taxonomy (GTDB): domain Bacteria; phylum Bacteroidota; class Bacteroidia; order B-17B0; family Aurantibacillaceae; genus PALSA-968. The sequence continues at coordinate 30,578 of JBBQRR010000003.1, forward strand.
TGATTTTCAACAGCGGCAGAATACGAAGGAGTTTTAAAACTGCTTCCATCAAACGCAACAAATTGTTTTAAGGTGTCGGTTGCAATAACAAATGAATAAATTCCGGAAGAAAAATTAGTAAGTTGTTCATTCACATTCAAGCCATCTGTTACGTTCCATACTTTAAGATTAGGCGCATTTGTGGTAATATTAAATTGCGAAATTACTCCCGGCCCTATGCTTCTGTAATCCATAAAAGGCATTTGATTTCCTACAAGATTTAAAGCCCTGCGCGCAATTACCCAAAGATAATTTAACCATCCGCTTTCGTCGGCATAGGTGCGGTTAACAGTTATGCTAATCGCTGTTGAACCACCGCTATAAATAAAACTTTTTGAAGCACAACCCGTAAGATCTTTACCAATATCGCAGGTGTAATCAGGACAAGTAACCGGAAAACTTACAGCATAAGTGCCTCCCGGATAATTAATATCATACGCGCCTGGAGGAATGCCTGTTCCCGGGTCAACACGCCTGCCTAATAAACTTGTTTTTATCCAAACAGTATCGTTTTGCAAAGCAGGAAAATTAAAGCCAAAAGTATATTGCGATGTGTTTTCAAAATTTTCGCCGTACAATTCGCGGCCCGATTTTATGAGGTTGGCGGCATCGCTTTCGTGCACCTGACAATCGTCAAAACTACTTACTGTATAAGTAGGCGCCTGTGCAGATGAAGCTTGTTGCTGCACCCGTTTTCCGGGTGAATTATCAATGGTTAAAAAATAAAAAACGGTATCGCTGTAAAAATGCTTGCTGCGGCTGTAACGTGTGCAGGCAGATATGCCGGGGTTGTATTTCCATTTGTGTGGCGATTGTCCGTAAAACAAAACGTAATCTGTATTGTCAAACACGCCGTCCGATTCGCCCTGCACATAAATGGCGTTTTCGTTTAAATCGTCGTAATGAAATTTACCGTTAAACTCAGCAAGCATTTCTCCGCCGTTGCCATAAATTTTTATGTTGCGCGGATCGATGGATGAAACGTTGATGCCCAGGTTTTGTAAAAAAGTTTTATCAATTTTATAAATGACATTATCGGTAGTTCCTATTTTATACCATTTTCCGCTTGCGAGAACGGATGCCGAAGCAAAAGAAGCAACCGATGAGCTATTTTGATTTTTAGAAATATTTTCGTTCGTAGATTTCCATTGCAAATAATACGAAATAAGTTTTTCGGTTTTCCCGCTTTGTTTGTTAATGCGTAAAGGAATTAATTTGGAATAGGAGTGCGGTATTTTTTCGGAAGTAAGTACAAGCGTTTCGTTAATTTCAAAATCGCCCGTGAGATAAACTTTATTTACACAAATTTCTTCTTCGGCTGTTAAAACCGCGGTTTCTACCGGTTCAATTACCGGAATTAATTTTGTGCCCGATAAACAAGGAGTGATTAGATATAAATAAGGCAGGTAATTTTTTTCTTCAAAATAATTAACCCTGTCAAAAGCCAAGGCAGTATGAGTTTTACCGTATTTCTCAAAACCAAGAGGTTTTTGCCAGTTAATTTTTTGCAAATCTGCATAAACAGGCTGATTGCCCGATAAACGAGTAATTTGCGCGTAACTAGTACAAAAAAGCAACGTTAATACTAAGTTTATAACTATTTGCTTGCCCTTACTCCCCATTTTTCTATATTTATGAAACCAATTCGACCTATAAACGTAACAATTAATAGAATATTGCCCGAAATATTTTTTGAAAAACAAATAAAAATATTAAATTTGTAAATTGAACTTTATATCTAAACGATATATGATTAGAAAAATTACATTAGTCCTCGTTATTTTCCTGAGTGTGTTCACTAATATGGACCTCAAAGCTCAAGACGCTGAATTCACTCAGTTTTATGCTAATCCATTATACTTAAATCCCGCCTTTGCCGGTACGGCACGTTGCCCAAGGTTTTGTCTTAACTATCGTAACGAATGGCCCGGTTTCTATAAAACTTACGTTACTTACAGCGCTTCTTACGATCAACATATCGACAACTTATCGGGTGGAATTGGCTTATTAGTAGTACATGACCGCGCAGGTAATAGCACCATCAACACATTGGATGCCAGTTTCATGTACTCATACCAATTAAATGTTAACCGCGAATTTTCTTTAAAATTCGGATTACAAGGTACTTACCACCAAAAATCTTTAGATTGGACTAAACTAACCTTTGGCGATATGATTGACCGCCGTCGTGGTTTCGTATATAATACCAACGAAATTCCTAACGGCTACCCGGTTATTACCAAACGCGCTGCCGACGTATCTGCCGGTTTATTAGGTTATAGCAAACGTTATTTCTTTGGTTTTGCTGTTCATCACCTTACTACTCCCGAAGAAGCCTTTATTTCTCATAGCCCGCTACCTCGTAAATTTACCGGTCACGCAGGTGCCATCATACCTCTTCAAAAAGACGGCGAGACTTATATTAGTCCAAACATTCTTTACCAATACCAAGGTCAGTTTCAGCAACTTAACCTAGGTATGTACTTTGTTAAAAGTAATGTAGTTGCAGGTTTATGGTATCGTAACCAAGATGCTGTTATAGCCCTATTTGGTTATCAAACACCTTATTTTAAGTTTGGGTATAGTTATGATGTTACAATATCAAAGTTAGCCAACGTTTCTGCGGGTTCGCATGAAATTTCCATGCAGATTCAGTTAAATTGCCGTCCAAAACATAAAAAGTTCCGTACGGTAAGTTGCCCTTCTTTCTAAGAAATTTGAAAAAAATGTAACTTTGTTAAACTTTTTACGTTTAAAAGAAAACTTAGTTTGTTGTATGATGATGAAAACGAGCATGTTTAAAAAAGTAGGTTTTGCTTCGGCAGCCGTAATTTTATTAGCCTCCTGCGGTGCCGAAAGGTCGCCTGTAACAGGTTGGGCTTATAACACACCCGAGAATGGTGGTTTTGAAAAGGTACCTTACGAAGAACAGGAAACAGGCCCCGGGCTTGTTTTGGTTGAAGGCGGTACCTATACCATGGGTCGCACAGAAACAGACGTTACTTACGATTGGAATAACATTCCGCGCCGTGTAACCGTTTCTTCTTTTTATTTGGACGAAACAGAGGTAACCAACTTCTCTTATTTAGAATATTTATATTGGACAAGCCGTGTATTTGGTCCAACATACCCAGAGGTTTATGTTAAGGCTTTACCCGATACTTTAGTATGGCGCGAGAAATTAGCCTTCATGGAGAACTACGTAGAGTTTTATTTACGCCACCCTGCTTACCGCGATTACCCGGTTGTAGGCGTTAGCTGGTTACAGGCTAATGATTTTTGTACCTGGCGTACCGACCGTGTTAACGAGTTTATCTTAATACGCGAAGGTTTATTAGATCATGTTCCAAATCCTTCTGATCAAGATTATTTTAGCACTGAAGCTTACATGGCCAGAAAATGGCAGGGTCAGTTAAAGCAAAAATTACCATCATTTGACGAGCAAAATCCGGAGCGTGATGTGCGCATGGAAGACGGTATCTTTTTACCGAATTATCGTCTGCCCACAGAAGCAGAGTGGGAATATGCCGCTTACGGTTTAATAGGAAATACAATAGGAGAGCGTATTACAGACCGCCGTGTTTATTCATGGAACGGACATGGTGTACGTAACCCTGACGAGAAATATATTGGTCAGATGCTGGCGAACTTTGTTCGTGGCCAAGGTGACTATATGGGTACTGCAGGTTTCTTAAATGATAACGCTGACGTAACTGCCCCTGTTTATTCTTTCTGGCCTAACGATTATGGTTTATACCATATGGCCGGTAACGTATCTGAGTGGGTTATGGATATTTATCGCCCTTTAACTTCGGTTGATGCTAATGAATTCCGTCCTTTCCGAGGTAATATTTTTAAAACACAGTTAAAAGATACTACAGATGGTACCATTATGACAAATACTGAGGCTGTATTTAAAGACTCGATTGATCACAAAATTAAGAAAGTGAATCCACCTTCACCTAAAGGTACCAGTGGAGAAACAGTTGAACTTCCGGATACATCAGCTTCTACAAGAGTTGTTATGTCAATACCGGGCCGCGTAATGTGGAGAGATGTTACCATTTCTAAACCTGAAGATAAATTAGATGAGCGCCGTAATTACAAAACAGCTGATTACCGCGATTATTTGGATGGTGATGTTAACTCGAGTATTTATTATCAGGAAGGTGAAGATGCTTATACTGATAAATCGGGTAAGATGATGTACGAGTATGCAAAAACATCTTTAGTAAATAATTGGAGCCGAGTTTATAAAGGTGGTTCTTGGAGAGACCGTGCTTATTGGATGAACCCGGGTTCTCGCAGATTCCTTGATGAGAAATTAGCAACTGCTTTCATTGGTTTCCGTTGTGCTATGACCCGCGTGGGTAGCCCAACAGGATTAGGAAAGTAAGATGAAAATAAAAAAAATTAACCCAGACTGTATTGTCTGGGTTTTTTTTGTGCCAATGTGTTTTTAATGATTTAACAGGTAATAAACGGTTCATGGAAATTAAAAAGTTACACGAAATTTTTTCGGCTTGCGGGCAAAACATATGTACTGACACGCGTAAGGTGGAGAAGGGATCGGTTTTCTTTGCTTTAAAGGGAGATAATTTTAATGGAAACAAATTTGCCGCCAAAGCTTTGGAAAGTGGTTGTGCGTACGCTGTTGTTGACGAAAAAAATGTAATTGCAGGCGATAAATATATTTTGGTTGAGGATGTTTTAAAGGCCCTGCAGCAATTAGCCAATTATCACCGCAAGAAATTTGATATTCCGGTAATTGCTATAACAGGCAGTAACGGAAAAACAACTACCAAAGAGTTGGTTTATGCGGTACTTTCCAAAAAATTTAAAGTGCAGTATACCGAGGGTAATTTAAATAACCACATTGGGGTGCCGTTAACTTTACTAAGTATTACAAAAGACCATGAAATGGCAGTTATTGAGATGGGTGCAAATCATGTAGGAGAAATTGATGTGCTATGCCAGATTGCTGATCCGGGCTTTGGTGTTATAACAAATATAGGCAAGGCACATTTGGAAGGTTTTGGCGGAATAGAAGGTGTTAAAAAAGGAAAGAGCGAATTATACAAATACATAAAAGAAAAAAACGGAACTGTTTTTGTGCACGGCGATGATGAGGTGCTTAATGAATTAAGTGTGGCCAATAACAAAGTTACCTATGGCACAAAAAAATTGTATGATGTGGTAGGTAAGTATAGCGAGAGTAATTTATTTGTTGAGCTTGCCTGGAGAACACGCTACACCGCCCCGGAATTAAAAGATGCAACTTTTGTGCGGTCAAATATTGTTGGTGTTTATAATTATTACAACGCTTTGTGCGCGGCTTGTATAGGAATACATTTTAAGGTGGAGGATAATTTAATTCAGGCGGCTATAGAAGAATATGTGCCTACTAATAACCGTTCGCAACTTCACAAAACAGCAAACAATGTTTTGATATTGGATTATTATAATGCCAATCCAAGCAGCATGAGCCTTGCTATAGAAAATTTTGCGGAGATGCAATTTCAAAATAAAATGCTTGTGCTGGGAGATATGCTTGAGTTAGGCGATGAAGCTTTTAAGGAACACGCGCTTATTTTACAATTGCTGCGCGAAAGAAAACTGGAAGATTATATTTTAGTGGGGCCCATATTCTCTGCCCTGCAAAAAGAAAAATCTTTTCCCGATTCGGTACAGGCGGCGGCGTTTATTAAAAGCAGTGCGGCAAAAAATAAAACTATTTTGGTAAAAGGTTCTCGTGGCATTGCTTTAGAGAAAGTTGTTGAGGTGCTTTAACTTTTAATAGGTTTCAATATAACCCACTCTAAAAATGGAAAATCATTTAAATCCGAGTTTTCATCAAGAATTTTATGAGGGTCTTTTATTTTTAGCAAAGCGGCTATAGGATAACCTTGCGGTGTGCGGCTACTGCCACTGGTTTTGGCTTTCAATAAATAATAAACACTTTTTTCGGGATTTATTTCCAAGATTACTTTTAGGAGGTAAAAAGTTTCGTCATTTTTTAGAAAAAGTTTTTTCTCCATAAAGGCCACACGCTTTTGTCCTATATAGGTTTTTTTTGCTGATACCGGCAATAATTCAAAATGCTCTTCTAAAAATGCGTTGAGGTAGGTTTCATTAAAACTTTCGCCCTTTACTTTTATGCGCAACAGGCTGCCTCTTCTTATACTTCCGCCTTGATAGGAGGCTGCCGGAGTAACAATAATAATACTAAAAGGAAGTTCAGGTTTAATTTTATTCCACTTGCCCGGTACAATTTTAAAGCGACTCAATCTTATAATTAAAATCCCAAGAATCGCTACTCTAAAAACAACAAGATATAAAGCAATGGCCATGCCCGTTAAATAATCCTGTATAAAGCAAACTGCCAAAATAATAGCCACCAAAACAATCAGGTATTGCAAGCTTAGTCCCAAAGCGATTTTTTCGGAATTAATAATTTTTTTGGGTGTGTAAAAAGGAGAATTGTTCATGCAATTATTAAGGATAGTGATAAACACCGAGATCGTAAGCAGAAAATATAAAATGGTAATGAGCACTCCAATATTTGCCAACTCAACACTCAACCAAAAATCATAAAAACCATGCGAGACGATGGCAAGTAAAATAAATAAAGGAATATTCAATTTCCCTAATCTTGTATTATGAAAACGGCTAAGCACAATGCCATACATAAACATAGCCGAAAAAAACATATGCGCGGGTACCGATAATATTGAGCGCGAAGTGAGAACGCCTAATCCATAATCGCGCACATATAAAATATTTTCATGAAAGGCAAAGCCCAATGCAGATACACAGGCAAACAAAACATAATCAAGCGGCTCATTACCTGCTTTGTTTGTGAATTTGATAAGAATAAAGGCAGGTAAAAATTTTAATAGTTCTTCCGGCAAGCCAACACCAAATACAAAAAAGGCAGAATCATATAACAAATTTCCGCTTTGATGTATTTGCAAAGGCTTATAAACAAAATTATGTAATACCTCAATAAGAAAAGGGAAAGTGGCGCCCAATATAAAAACCAGCACGATGTGCCATTTGTATTCGTTTTCAAATAAATCAATTTTGCGCAGATAATTAATCCATATACCGGCAATCGACAAAGAAAAAAGAGTAGCCAGTGTAAGTATCAACATGAAAATTAAATCAGCGATTCAGGTACTGCGCGGCTTCGGCTCCGTATAATTTTTTTCCGTCTTTGTAAACAACTACGTAAGCGTCGGTAATTCCAATTCCTTTTACTTCATCGCGCAATGTTTTTGCAAATTTAGCTTCAGTAAACGAACCGATTGAGTAAATGAAGAGGTTGTTAACCAATATATTTTTTACAGGCCATGTTTTAATTTTAAGCCAGTTATTTACTACTTCAACGGGCACCTGTTTGCTGTAAGCGCCTATTTGCACCTTAAATGTAATTCAGTCATCAGTAGTTTTTACACCATTCTCTGCAGTAGGAGCAGGGCCTTCGGTAACGCCGTTACTTACAGGTTGCACGTTATTGGTTGGTTGATTGTTAACCGGTGTATTAATAACAGGTGCGTTATTTGTTGTAGCGCCAGGAAAAATAATCGGATTTTCTGCAAGGAATTGTGCGCCCGCAGCATCTGTTATAGCTTCGTTTACTTTTACTCTTTTTCCGTTAAGATAACCTCCTACAAAAGCATCTTTTATACCAAGCGAAATAACTTTTGCCTGATCGGCTCTAACTTTATCAAAATTGCTGTATATACCTGCCGTATAACGATAAATACCACCGGGCAGTGCTTCTTTAAAAATCGGATTCAGATTAAGTAAGCCTGCCGCGCTAACATTATTGCCGTAGACGCCAATTTGCACGGTGTAAAAAACACCGTTAAATGTGTTCAGGTCGCCGTTAGAGTTAACGGGCACCGTATTTGTTGTATTAGTCTCCGGATTAACAGGGATATTGTTATTTGTTGTGATACCTGCACTTGTATTTGCATTGGTACTTACATCTTCTCCTTTTTTAGAAAGAGAATCCAAAGCTTCTGCTAAACTAATGCGCTTCCCGTTACGATAGGCAACTACAAACGCATCGTTGTATTTAAGTTTGCGCATATCGTTTTTAACAGCGTTTGCTTTTTGGTAATTAGTAAACATACCTACCTGGTAGCGTATAAAACCAAACGTGGTAGACTCGGCTCCAACAGGAGAAAGGCCTGCAAATCTATCCGGCGAAATCGGGTTTTTAAAAGCACCAATTTGCACTCGGAACATGAGGCCGTCTGCTAACTTTTCATTAACCGGAATCGGATTTGTATTTGAGTAGGCATTTGTTTTTTTAACCTCAAAACCATCAACGGCAACATTGCCTGTATTCGTGGTATTGTTTGTTGTATTATTATTTACAGCAACTGTATTCGTATTGGCGCTATTATTTACATTAACTGTATTTGTGTTAACCGTATTGTTGTTTATGCTTGCCGTATTAGTATTGGTTGCAGCAGTGTTTACATCCACTGTATTGGTATTAACCGCATTATTGTTTGTACTTACCGTATTTGTATTCGTTGTAGTATTGTTTACATCTACTGTATTTGTATTAACCGTATTGTTATTTGTATTTACTGTATTTGTATTGGTTGTAGCAACCGTGTTTGTGCTAACTGTACTGTTATTAGTGGCAAACTTGATAATATTATCATTCGTGGTTTTCTCGTTGGTTAATTCTTTTTTGCGTGTCTGTAAATTACTTACTTGCTGATTTAACTCCGCTTTTTTAGTAGCGTCGGTTGTAGTTGTAAGCTGTTTTCTTTTAGCCGCTATTTCAGTATCAATATCTTTAACATAAGAGGTAATAATTTGATTTTGCTCTTTCAAATTTTCGGGAGTGCTGGTTTTATCTCTTAAATCTGCAAGCTTTGTATCCTTGTTGTTGGCACTGGTTTGAAAAGCGGGCGAGTAGTTAACATATTTTTTAGGAACCTCTGTAGTGTTAGTTGTTTTAGTATCGGTAGATGCAACAGTAATAATATTATCAGAGGTTTTCTTGTCGAGCCCTTCCACAAAATGATCCGATTCCTGTTTCTTTGTTTCGGCCAGCATGCGGGTATCGTTGGCCATACTTTGCAATGAATCTGCTGTTGTCTTATAGAAAGCGGCTTCTTTTTCTTTTTTCTTTTTAAGGTCTATCTCCGGCATGTTGGCAATTTCCTTTTGTAAGGTATCGTATTTGGCTTTGTATTCTTTAGCGGTACTTTCGTCTTTCAATGCCTGGTTATTGTATTTTACTATCTCTTTTTGTAGGCCGGTATATTTTTGATACTCGGGCGAGTTTTTAAGTTCTTTGGTTTGCTGCGCTGTAAGTTTTTCCTGATTAGTTGAAGGTGTTACCGTATTTGTGGTGTTATTATTTACCGCAACCGTGTTTGTATTGCTGGTGTTGTTATTTACATCAACCGTATTTGTATTTACGGTATTATTAGTGCTGACCGTATTTGTATTAGCCGTATTGTTATTTACATCAAGTGTATTTGTAGTTACTGTATTATTGGCGCTTACGGTATTTGTGTTTGCGGTATTATTTACAACCATTGTATTTGTGTTTGCTGTAGTGCTATTTGTAGCAACAGTATTTGTACTTACAGTATTGTTGTTGCTAGTAACAATCGCTTCGCCGTTAAGCAATTTTTTGCTGTTCCGTATATCAGTAATACTTTCTTCTAATTTAATATTTAGCGCTAATAGATAATCGCGTTTTTGACCATCATCTTTTAGTGTTCCCAATTTAGTATAGTCATCGTTAGCTTGTTTGTAAACACCTTCCGCTTTTGTTTTTAAGTCAAGCTCTTCAGGTTTAGAGCCAAGTTTTTTCTCGGTAGCATTTACATCTGTATGCATGGCCTGATATTCTGCTTTATTTGCATCAACCAATAGTTTTAACGCATTTATAGAAGATTGTATTTCCTTACCCAGCTTGGTTTTAATCTCTTCAAGCTGTTTTTCTTTAGTAGCAGCCGTTATGTTGGCTTTGGGATTTGATTTCTTTAAAAGGGCAAGAGCTTCTTCCTGTTTTTTAAGTGCTTCTTTTTCTTTTTCATCTGCGTTACTTAAGCCGCCTATTTTAGCCTCCACTTCATTTTGAGCTTCCGCCTCTTCTCTTAGTCGCGAAGCTTCTTTTTTACTTTTTTCAGCCTCTTTAGCAAGCTCTTGTGCCTGCTGTGCATCCGGGTTTTGAGTATCCCCATTTTGCGATGTTAATTGCGTGATAGCCTGTTTATTTGTTTCAAAATTATCATCGTCGCTCTGGTATTGAAGTTTGGCAGCCTGATATCTTAATCCTGTAGCTTGTTTTTCTAATGCGAGTATTTGGGTAAGCGCGGCCTGTTTTTCGCTACCGGTTTTTGTTTTAGCATCTTTCCTTAATTGCAGAGCCTGAGCGCTTAAATCGTCGGCATTTTTATTTAGCTCTTGTATTTTTTTATCGTTATTGCCTGCGTTTTCTTTGGCTACCGCCATTTTTAGCTGCTCCAGTTGTTGCTCCAGTAAAGTATTGTTTTTATAAAGCTCATTCAGCTTATCATCCGCCTGTTTTTTTAATTGCACCGCTTTTGAGTCGGTATATTCTAACGTGCCAAATACTTTTTTCTCTTCTGTAAAATTGGTTTGCGATTGGGTGATTAAAGTGTTTATATTTTGTATGCGAGGGTCGTCATTATCAGTAATGATTTTTGTTTTAGCTGTATCAAGTGGCGTATTATTTGTTACAGCTGTATTGTTGTTAGTAGTTTTTGTGCTGTCTTTGCCGGTGTTACTTTTTGCCGCAATAGCTGCTTGTTTCTCCTGCTCTTTAACCTGCGTGTTTACCAGTTTAACTTCTTTTTGCAGTTCATTTTTCTTATCGGTAAGTTGCTTTATTTCTTTGTTAAGCGCTGCTTTCTCATCAGCCGTTTTGGCTTTGCCTAATTCCGTTTTTTTGTTTTTTATTTCAGTATCGGTAACTTGTATATACTGATTTAAAACATCCGATTTCTTTTTGTTGTTATCCAAATCATTCCCGGCATTATTTATAACCACTAAATCATCATCCAGTTTCTTGGTTTTTGTCTCAAAAAGACTAACAGGTGTATTGTCACTCGTGTCAATGGCCGTAGTATTGGTAGTAACTGTATTTGTATTATTTGTTGCGATAGTGTTAGTGGTATTGGTAGTAACCGTATTATTTGTTACAACAGTATTAGTTGTGTTTGTTTTTATTTCATTGCTGTTGTCGGGCGTTTTGCCTTGTACAATGTTGCTCGCGTATTCGGCTTGACTCTTAAGCGCATCCGCCTCCTCTTTAAGTGTGTTTATTTTAGTTTGGTTTGCGGTTGATTCTTTTTGTTTATCGTTTAAATCGCTGGTAAGTTCTTCTTTTTGTGTTTTTAAATTATCCAGCAAATTTTTATCTTTCGTTTTTTCTGTTTGTTTATCTACATCGGCAATTTGTGTTTTAATTGCAGTTTCTTCCTTATTGATTTTTTCCTGCTTAGCCTCAGTGGTTTTTAATTCCTGCTCTTTATTTTGTGCATCGGCTTTTATAGATTCAACCAAAGCGTTTGATTTACTTTTTTCTTTGCTGATTGCCTCTAATTGTTTTTGTAAATCTTCAAGTTTCGCAATGGCCTGCTTGTTGTTTTTGGTTTTATCAGCCTCTTCAAGCGCTTTGGCGTATTGTAAATTTAAATCTGCCTCTTTTTGTTTGTTGTTGGCATCTACCTCTAACTGCTGCGCAATAGTGTTAGCGGTTTTAGCCTGCTTGTCATATAAATCCGCTTCCTGTTTTTGTTTATCAAGTTGGGTAACTAAATCCTGTTTTTTTGCCGGGTCGGTTTCCGAAGTAATTTTAGTTTGTGTTTCTTGTGCTTCCTGTTTCTTATCGTTAGCCTGGTCTTGTTTTGAATTAGCAGCGCTGAAAGCCGAACCGGCATCTTTTTTTAATTCAACCGCTTCACTTTGCAGATCTTTGGCGTCTTCGTAGGCAATCTCAACCAATTGCTTATTGCTTACGTTATTATTTGTAGTGTTAGTATTTGTGGTAACTGTATTATTTGTTGTAACTGTATTGTTGTTTGCGGTTGTGTTATTGTTTGTAGCCGTATTGGTTTTTGTACTTGTATCAACTTTATTTTCGGTAGTATTATTTTTTACGGTGTTATTGGTATTTGAATTAGCTAAGGGATTATCAGGGTTAATATCAAAATCACCTGCATTAACATTCATCTTGGCTTTCTCTTGTATTAACTGAATGTACTGCGCATAATTATTTTCGTCGTTATCATTCGTTTCAAAGAAATTCGTAATAATTAATTTTTTATTTTCATAATCAATAGTTTGTCGGTACGGCTTGTAACTGTAAGCAACAGGTATTGTAACTCCTTCCGATTGCGTAGGCATGCCGGGAGTTTCAACCGTAAAAATGTATTTTCCTCCATTTGGAACTTTAATGCTGTATTCTCCGTTAGCCTCGGCGCTAAAAGAACCTGCGTCTTCACCTGTCTCAATGTTTTTTACTTTAATTTTAGATAGGAGGCTCTGCGATTCTGATTTCTTAATAACTGTTCCTTTAATGAAAGCGTATTCCGCAGGACGCCTTTCGGTTAATATTTTGTACACATCAATTTTTCCTGCCGGACTTTGCCTTGAGCTGGAAAGAAAAGCTATTTTCTCTAACGAATCGGTTACAAAAAGATAATCATCATCGGGCGAGTTAATTGGGAAATCTAAATTTATCGGCGCTTTCCATTGGCGAGAGCTTTGATCGTACTCTGATTTAAAAATATCATAGCCACCCATACTGTTATGTCCTTTAGAAGCGAAGTACAAAACATTTCCATTGGGATGCAAAAAAGGATAATCTTCATCATACTCCGTATTAATCGGGCCGCCTAAATTCTCGGGCTTGCTCCATTCTCCACTGGGCAAGCGGCGTACCACATAAATATCTTTGTTGTTTTCTTTGTCTCCATAGCTCGCGTAATAAAGTATATCTTTCGACGGGGGCATGTAAATAATGGATTTGTCTTTTTTCTTTTTATCGGCAGCCGAAATAAAATCGGCGGGCTTCACCAAAAGTTTTCCGCCAATTTCTTTTAAATCGTAACTGCGGTAATAATCGCCCTGCGCTAATTGTTTTTTATCAAGAATAACCAGTTCCTGTAAATTGGCAAGTAATCTTTTTGCGTTTTTGCAACATTGTATTTCGCGGTCCACTTGCAATTTTTTTTGCATGGATGAAGAACCTTCCTGTTTATACTGACTGTAATATTTAAGCGCTTCATCAAACTGATAATTTAAATGATACGCTTTTCCTAAATAAAAAAATACTTCCTTTTCAACCTCTTTTGCATTTTTGGATGCAATTTGTAAATAAAGCATTGGCTTTTTCTTATCAGATTCAGACAAGAGCGCGCAAACACCTAAGCGATAATTGTACTCGGGGTCTTTTGGGTAATTGGCTACAAGGGTTGAGTAAAATTTAAAACCGGCAGCGTAATCTTCATCATCAAATGCTTTGGCTGCTTGCTTTTTTAAATCCGCTTCGGTTTTAACTTGCGAAAAACCGGGACAGCCCAAAATAAGCAAAAAGAAAAAGAAGAGAAGTGTTTTTTGCTTCAGAACCATACCAATATACCTAACGCCTTTATGCAAGTTAATCATTATATACCTAAGATGCTAAGTAAGCACAAATTACATAATGTTTCGGGCTGAAAGCAGCAACTTTTAAGCCATTAATTGTTAATTGAATAAGTCGCTTTTTGTGGCATAAAAACCAAAATTACTGACCTTTGCCAAACGGGATGATAAGAGCGCCTAAAAAATACCTTTTTGTTTTTTTTTGTATAGTGTGGGGCACATGTATGGGCCAATACATGGATACCCTGCGTAGCGCTTTTTCGGGAAGGAAAAGCCTTGACATTGGCATTGATTCAAGAAATTCTTTTGTGGATAATAATAGGATAGGCGTTCAAAGTATTAAGCTTGGCGTTCAGTTTGGAAAAAAGATTTCGGTGGGAGTTGGATATGCCTGGTTAAACAAGAGCACTCCTATTGTTGATAGTTATAAATTTTATGATTACGATTTAAAACGGGATACCAGTGTAACGAAACGCTTAACGTTTAATTATGTGCGTTTTTACGTAAATTATATTTACCACAAATCACGGCGTTGGGAATTTAGTATACCCCTACAAATTGGGGTGGGCAAATTAGGATTTACCTATACCTATAATGGCAACAATAAAAAGTTAAACGAGGGTTTTTGTTTTTTGTATGAGCCCGAGATAGATGTAAAGTTTAAAATTTTCAGATGGCTGGGTGCCGAAGCTGATGTGGGCTACCGCTTTATGATTCAAAAAAACAGTTTCATAAAAAACACGTTTAACTCGCCTTTAATTTCTTTAGGTGTATTTCTTGTATGGGATGAAATAGCCTTACTGGCATTCCCTAAAAATAAATGGGTACAAAATAAGTACGGGCCCAGCGAGTGGTGATTTAGAAATACGCTCCTAAAACGTGAAGCAATTTATCAATCTGACTGGTCCAAAGTAAAGAAGAAGAGGCGCGTTCTTCGGCCGATTCGGCAAAATCTACAATGATTAATGAGATATCGTTGGTAAGGTCATCGCGCTCAACCCTGAATTCAAAATAGCTGTTATCTGTTTTGTCTACCCATTGAAAACGAACTATTTTTTCTTCAATTAATTTTACAACGCGCGCGTTTTGTTCGTTCTCTTCCCACTTAAATGAGTAAATGCCGTTGCGGATATTTACATCGTCGCAAAACCATTCGGATAGTCCGCTGGGCGTAGTTAAAAATTCAAATAAAATTTGCGAAGAAGCGTGAACTACGTATTCAAGTTCAAATCTTCCTGCCGGCTCGGGGCCCATTTTAATATCTATAACTACAGTTTTCTTGGGGGCTTGTATAATAATTTGTTTTACAACTTTAGCGGGCTTTGGGGCTTTTGGCTGTTTTACTACAATTGGTTTTTCAACTGCCGCCGGTTTAACCACAACAGACTTAGCGGGTTTTACAATTTTTACAATTTCTTTTTTTGGCTGAGCTGCCTTCACGATTTTTTTAGGAGCAACTTTTTTTGGCGCAGGTTTTTTAGTAACCTTTTTTTTAAGGGGGGCTTTTTTTATTTTTTTTGCGACTTTTTTTGCCTTAATTTTTTTGGGCGCGGCTTTTTTCTTGGATTTTGCAGCCTTTTTAGAAGCTTTCTTTTTTGGAGCCGGTTTTTTCTTTGAAATCTTCTTTTTAACCGATTTCTTGTTCTTTTTCTTCGACATACTGTATATAATTGAGTAAGGGGTATTTTGCTGCAATATAGAACAAAAACTTTGTACAGCAAGTACTAATTACCTTTTTGGCTCTTAAAAATAGTTAAAAAGACAAAAATTTGTAGGAAAAAGAGGCTGATAATGAGCCTGATAGAGGTGCTACTATATAAAGCCACAGACTTTGTACCTGTCCCGAAACCAGCGCAGGTGCCAGCGAGCGGGCCGGATTCATGGAGGCACCGCAAATGGGGCCGGCAAACATGGCTTCAAGTAGCACAACACCGCCAATTACCAAACCGGCCAGCTGCCGGGTTTTTTCGCTTCCCTGCGATGTAAATAGAATGGTCAGCATTAAAAAGTAAGTAAGTATAAACTCTAAAATAAAGGATTGTGTTTCACTTCCGGCGGGCAGGGTGGCGCCTAAATGTATGTTTTCGGGAAACAAAAATTTTAGTAAAAAACTGGCGGCAAAAGCGCCCGCAATTTGTGCGATTAAGTAAGGAAGAACTTCTTTACCCTTAAATAGTTTTAAAACCCAAAAACCCAGTGTTACGGCCGGATTTAAATGCGAGCCCGAAATATTTCCGAAAGTATATATCATCGCCGTTACAATTAATCCAAAAGTAATGGCAATACCTGCGTGGCCAATTACTCCATGCGTCTGTTCATTGATAATAATGGCTCCGGTGCCGCAAAAAACAAGGGCAAAGGTTCCTAAAAATTCGGCAAAATATTTTTTCATGGATGTTCTTTAATAAATTTTTTGCAATAGGCTTTTATCATTTCCCTTACTTTTCTAAACTCATTCATAATTTCTTCTTCGCTGCCGGTAGCCTTTGCAGGGTCGGGAAAGTTATAATGAAATTTTTTGGCACTTGAAGGAAAAAATGGACAGCGTTCTTTGGCATTATCGCAAACGGTAATTACAAAATCAAAATTAATGTTTGCGTACTCAGCAACGTTGTTTGAAGTATGGCGCGAAATGTCGATGCCGTCTTCTTTCATCACTATAATCGCTTTCGGATTTACTCCGTGCGTTTGTATTCCCGCGCTGTAAACTTCGGCTTTGCCATTGGCAAAGTGCCGCAAATACCCTTCGGCAATCTGACTGCGGCAGGAGTTGCCTGTACATAAAACAAGAATTTTTTTCATACCGACTTTCGTTTAAAACTACAAAAAGTAAAATTTTGCGTGGTATTAAATGGAGTAAGATGATCTTCGTTTACGCATTTTATTTTTTTAAAGCTCTTGGCTAATTGGGCTTCTAATTGTTCTTTTGAATATTGTTTAATTTCGATAGCGCTGCATTTTTTTGGGCCTGTTTCCGAAAAAGTGCCCATTATCAAATAATCACTCACAGCCTTATTGGCTTTTTCAACATAGTTTTCAATTTCTTCTTTGGTAGTTAAAAAATGAAAAGCGGCTCGGTCGTGCCAGATGGCGTATTTTTCTACAGGCATAAAATCATTTACATCCGAAATAATCCATTTTACTTTTTTTGCTTTTTCTCCCAGCCGTTGTTTGGCACGTTCAATAGATTTTTCGGATATATCAAGTACGGTTATATTTTGATAGCCTTCCTGCAATAAATTATCAACCAGTTTGCTATCGCCGCCGCCAATATCTATAATGGCTGCGTCTTTTTTGCAATTAAAACCATAAATAAATTCAAGCGATGTTTTGGGCACTTCCTGCGTCCAGCTAACCTCGTTGGGTTGTTTGGTTGAATAGATGTTCTCCCAATGGGATTTTCTGTTTTCCATTTTATCGTAATAAAGCGATTAATAGCGTAATTTTTTTTAACAGCAGTTTTTGCTTTTTGTGTGCGAATTAAAAAAAGCATTTAAATAATTTTTGGCGTTTTCCCACTCTTTGGCGTCAATGCAATAGCAAACTTTGACACCCTCTATATCTCCTTTAATAAGGCCGGCCTCTTTTAGTTCTTTTAGGTGTTGCGACACTGTGCTTTGCGATAAAGGCAGCTCATCCACAATATCGCCACAAATGCAATTTTGCTTCTTTAAAAGCAGTTGCAAAATAGCCACGCGGGCAGGATGTGCCAAGGCTTTTGCGTACTTAGCAATTTTGTTATCCCTTACGGTAAATTCTTCTGTTTTGGTTGCTCCCATCTTTTAATCTTATCGTAAAATTACGATAAATAAAATCCGAAGTCAAGTAATTTCGAGCTAATTTTAAAATTAAAGGCTAAGTAATTCTTTTTGAAGCAATTTCAATCCATTCGCAGCTTTATCGCGTATGTGCTTAACGTCTTTCAATATCGACGATTCAAAATCACCCGGATCAACCAAATACTTTAAAGATTTATCGGGAGCATAATGTATAAGTCCTGCTGCAGGATAAACTACCAGCGAAGTTCCAACAATAATAAAAATTTCTGCCTGCGCCGCAAGTTCAATGGCATTATCCATTTCGGGAACCATTTCGCCAAACCAAACTATGTGAGGCCGAAGTTGCGAGCCTTTAGAACATTTATCTCCTTTTTTTATATCCGATTTTCGTAAGGGGTAAATTAATTCGGCATCCACTGAGGAGCGGGCTTTCATTATCTCGCCATGCAGGTGCAATACTTTTTTAGATCCTGCGCGCTCGTGCAAATCGTCAATGTTTTGCGTAATAATTTGTACGTCGAAATTTTTTTCGAGGGCGGCAAGTATTTTATGTCCTTCGTTGGGCTGCGCCTCCATAACCTGTTTGCGGCGCTGGTTATAAAAATCTAAAACCAGTTCTTGGTTGCGCGCCCATGCCTCGGGTGTGGCCACGTCTTCAATTTTAAATTCTTCCCACATGCCGCCGCTATCCCTAAAAGTTTTAATACCGCTTTCGGCACTCATGCCTGCGCCTGTAAAGACAATTATTTTTTTGCTATGACTCACTAAAGCAAATCTAACATTTTATTTTAGAAATAAGAATCCGGCTTTCTAACTCATAGCACCTTATACAAAATTTCTTAGTGCCTTAGCAGTGAAAATTAGGGCTTAGCGGGCTCGCAGGGGTTGCAGGGAAAATGAAGGTTTATCTCGTATTCGTTATTCCCTTTTTCAATAATCAAATCGCCGTACTTGGCTTTTAGCATTTGATCACAGGATGGGTTGTAAGTAGTAAAATGCGCCTCGTTTTTATGTTGTGTTAAGTAAATTTTATACTTGCCGGCCTTTAATGGGAGTGTAAAATAGCCGAGACTATCGGTTTTGGTTTTACAATGAATCTTGCCTTTAAGTATAATATGAACGTCATGAAAATTCTTTTGCTTTTTGAATTCTTCCTCCATTTCGGGTGTGGGCCTCGCGCCGTTGCAATAGCTATTGGTATAAGTTACATGCACCTTTACCTTGGTTTGCGAAGAGGCAGTATAAGGAGTAAGTATAAGTGTAAATAGGCTTACTAACAGAAATTGTTTCATTATCCGTTTACTAAAGTTTCAATAGTTTTTGTTGGATTCTCGGAAGAGAAAACCGTATTTCCGGCAACCAATACATCTGCACCCGCCTCCAGTAATTTAGTGTAATTAAGTAAATCAACCCCGCCATCAATCTCAATTAAAGTACCCGATTTATGGGTAACAATCATTTCTTTTAAACGCCTTACTTTGCGATAGGTATTCTCAATAAATTTTTGTCCGCCAAAACCCGGATTTACACTCATCATGCAAACAAGATCGGTATCAATCAAAATATCATGCAACAATTCAACCGGGGTATGCGGATTAATGGCAACTCCTGCCTTCATGCCTGCGGCTTTTATGGCTTGTAAACTACGATGAAGATGCGTGCAAGCCTCATAATGTACAGTTAAAACAGCGGCCCCGGCATTTTTAAAATCGTTAATATATTTATCGGGCTCAACAATCATCAAATGTACATCCAAAGGCTTTTTGGCGTGTTTTTCTATGGCTTTAAGCACCGGAAAACCGAAGGATATATTGGGCACAAACACCCCGTCCATAATATCTACGTGAAACCATTGGGCCTTGCTGCTGTTAATCATCTCAACATCCCGCTGAAGGTTGCCAAAATCGGCCGAAAGGATAGAAGGGGCTATAATATGGCTCATAAAAATTACTAATCAGGCACAAATATACGAATAAGCCGCCTACGGATAACTGATTTTGTACGGATATGCGGATGGCTTGCGTTTTCAGAAAAGAGACTTGATAAAATCGGGAGTTTTAAGAGCTTTAAAAGGGATAAATACTTGTTTTAACGGGTGTTCTATATGTGTAAAAGATAACATACTGATAATTAACTCTTTTTAACAAAAATTACTCTCCGTATATCTGTGCGGCTGCTATCCTTAATCCGTAGAAATTATTAAATTTGGGGCTCTAAAAAAAATAAGCTCTATGAACAAATATGTAATTGCTTTAAGTACGCTGTTTCTTGCAGCAAGTCTCAACGCTCAAACCGACCCGGTTCTTTTAACCATCGATGGTAAACCAATAACCAAATCTGAGTTTGAAGCGGTGTACAAAAAAAACAACGGAAAGGATATGAGTGCCGAGAAAAAAACCGTGCGCGAATACCTGGATTTGTTTATCAATTTTAAATTAAAAGTAAAAGAGGCCGAACAAATGGGCCTTGATACAGCTCAGGCTTTTAGGCAAGAGTTAGGTGTTTATAAAAAACAATTATCTGCACCTTATCTTACCGATAAAGATGTAACCGATAATTTAGTAAAAGAAGCGTACGAGCGCGGCAAAACCGAAATTAACGCTAGTCACATTTTAATTAAATGCAGCGAAGACGCTCTACCAAAAGACACCATTGAAGCATGGCAGCGTATAAACATGATAAAAAATATTATCATGGGCAAAGCGGTTACCAAGGGGCAATTGGCCGAGTACGAAGCCAACGTAAAGAAAAATCATTTTAATAAACCTGTTATAAGTTTGCAGGATAGTCAGGAAGTTAATCGCTACATAAATACGTTAAAAGATTTAGCTGCCGGAAAAAATATTGACCGCAAAAAAGATGTTTTTACGCAAGTGGCAAAAGCTACGAGCGAAGAACCCGGTGCAAAGGAGAGTGGCGGCAACTTAGGTTATTTTACTGCTTTAGAAATGGTTTATCCTTTCGAGAACGTTGCTTTCAATACTAAAACCGGAGAGATAAGCACTATCGTTCGCACCCGTTTTGGATACCATATTTTAAAAGTGATAGATAAGCGTCCCAACTCAGGAGAAATACTTACTGCTCATATCATGATGCGCCTTACCAAAGAAATGAAACACGAAGATTCTTTGAAGGTGAAACAAAAAATGGATGAGATTTACGGTAAACTGAAACTGGGAGAAAAATTTGGCGACCTTGCTAAAAACTATTCAGACGATAAGCAAACCGCAACAAATAACGGTGAGCTAAGCTGGTTTTTTGAAAGAAAATTTCCCGTTGAAGAATTCGCTAAAAAAGCATTCGCACTAAAAAATAATGGCGATTATACCGAGCCTTTTCAAACCAAATACGGATGGCACATTGTAAAACGCTTGGATAGGAGAGACCTTCCAACGTTTGATGCCATGAAAACTGAGTTGAAAAATAAAGTATCCCGCGATTCGCGCTCGTTTTTAAGCAAAACTTCTTTTATTGCAAAAATTAAAAAAGAATACAACTTTAAAGAAACACCAAAAGCAAAAGAAGACTTTTATGTTTTAATTGACACTACTTATTTTAAAGCAAGCTGGAAAGCAAGTACTGCCGATAAGTTAACTAAAGAAATGTTTACGCTGGCCGATCAAAAATACTCGCAAAAAGATTTTGCAAAGTATTTAGAGAGTCACCAAACACGCCGTGCTAAAACCGATGCGGCTGTAATCATTAACGCACAATACAAAAACTATGTAGAAGAAACCCTGCTTGCTTACGAAGAATCGCAATTAGAAAAAAAATACGCCGATTACCGTAACCTGATGCAGGAATACCGCGATGGTATTTTATTGTTTGATTTAACCGATCGTAAAGTTTGGAGCAAAGCGGTTAAAGACAGCGTGGGCCTGCAAGCTTTCTACGAAAAAAATAAAAATAACTACCTGTGGGACGAGCGTGCAGACGTTAGCACGTACAAATGTGCCAATGCTGAAATCGCCAAAGAAGTCCGCAAAATGTTAGAGAAGAAAAAAGGCGAGAAAGAAATTTTAGACAAGCTTAATAAAAAATCGGCTTTAGATGTAGCTGTAGAAACCGTTACTTACCTGAAAGGTGAAAATAAAAACATTGATGCCAATTGGACAGAAGGTATCAGCGCGGATATTGCACAAGACGGCAAAGTGATTATTTTAATGGTAAATAAATTAATGGCAAAATCACCAAAAAAACTGGCTGAGTGCCGTGGCTTGGTTACTGCCGATTACCAAAACTTTTTAGAGAAAGATTGGATCAGCAACCTGCGCAACAATCATAAGATTGAAGTAAAGGACGATGTGCTTGCAACTATAAAATAAATAACATTTAAAAATTATAGAAAAGTTCTGCTACCCTAAGCAGAACTTTTCTTTTTTGGGATGAGTAAATATTTTGTTTTCATACTTTTTTTAGCAGTGTTGGCTTCGTGCAAAACATCTGAAAATAGCAATGAAGGGCAAGCGGGCGAAAAACCCATGGCCCGCGTTTTCGAAAAAAAATTATTCTTGAGCGATTTCTCAGCCAACATACCCAGGCAGCTCAATAAAAAAGACAGCGCTTTGTTTGTAAGCAGTTATGTTGAGCAATGGATACTTAACGAATTAATTATGCACCAGGCCGAAAGTAATTTGCTGCCCGAGCAAAAAAATATAGAAAAGGAAATAGACGAATACCGCAAAAACCTGCTGGTATATCGCTACGAAACCGAATTGGTAAAGCAAAAACTAGATACCTCGGTTACACAACCCGAAATAGAAGCGTACTACAATGCCCACACGCAAAACTTTATGTTAAAAGATAATATTGTAAAAGTTACTTACGTAAAGGTTGCTTTAAAGGCACCTACTATTGAAAAAGTTAAAAAATGGTATTTGAGTGCCGATGCTAAGGACCGCGATAATCTTAAAAAGTATTGCATACAGTATGCCGATAATTTTTTTCTGGATGATAATACCTGGCTTTTGCTGGAAGATGTAATGCGCGAAATACCTTTGCACGATTATAACCCCGAATTAATGTTAAAAACCACCCGCCGTATAGAGATGAGCGACAGCCTGTTTAATTATTTTCTTTTTGTGAAAGAATTTAAAATAAAGAACATGCCTTCGCCGTTAAGCTTTGAGCAGGATAACATAAGGCAGGTAATTATTAACAAGCGCAAGCTGCAGCTTATTGAAGAAATGAAGCAATCGGTGTACTCGCAAGCCAAAGAAAGTAGTAATTTTGAGGTATATAAATAGCACTTTCAGGCCAAGCGTAGTCGAGGTCCTTGAAAAAAGCAAATGAAAAATATTTTTTACATAGTAATTACTTTAATTGGCTTTACATCTTTTGCGCAAACTAAGATTGATACCACCATGCTTTCTGATGATGCTAAGCAGGCGTATTTAAGAATAGAGAGTTATCGCCAGCGGGTACTTAAGGGCGAGAACATGGCTACTCTTGCAAAACTTTATACCGAAGACCCGGGCTCTGCCAAAACCGGCGGGGCATATTATGGCTTTGCGCGAGGCACTTTTGTGCCCGAGTTTGAAGCCGCTGCCTATAAACTTAAGCCGGGCGAATTATCAGAAGTGTTTGAAACTACCTACGGATATCATTTTGTACAATTAATTGCCATGCGTGGCGATGTAATTGATGTAAGGCATATTTTAATTACTCCAAAAACAAACGAAAGTAAAAATTAGTAAACCGCTGTCAGGCCGAGCGTAGTCGAGGCCCCTGTAAAAAATAAAGATGAGAAATATATTATTTATAACAATTACTTTTCTTAGCCTGTTTTCATTGGCACAAGTGCAAAACATCGAAAAAACAATTGGTGTAGTGGGCAAACATATTTTACTGCGCTCTGATTTGGAAAAGGAGCTGAAAGTAATGAAGAACGATAACGTAGAAATTACCGACTCACTTCGTTGCGCTGTTTACGAAGAGCTGATGTATCAAAAATTACTTTTAGCACAAGCCGATAAAGACAGCGTTAATGTAAAAGACGAGCAGGTTGACCAGGAGCTTGACCGCCGTATGAATTATTACCTGCAGCAATTTGGCTCTGAAGATAAATTTGAAACGTTTTACGGCAAAACAGTAAAGCAATACAAAGATGAATTGCGCCCCGATATACGTGATATTTTAGTGGGCCAGCAAATGCAAAGCAAAATTATCGGTGATGTAAAAGTATCTCCGGCAGATATACGCGCTTTTTTTAGTTCATTGCCCGAAGACAGTTTGCCCAACGTAAATACCGAAGTAGAAATTTGTCAGCTGGTAAAAAAGCCTCAGGTTTCGGATGAAGCAAAAAAAGCGGCGCGTGCAAAATTAGATGGTTACCGCCAGCGTGTACTTAATGGCGAGAGCATGAGTGTAATTGCAACGCTTTATACCGAAGACCCCGGCTCTGCCAAAACAGGCGGCGCGTATTATGGCTTTGGCCGCGGTATGTTTGTGCCCGAGTTTGATGCAGTAGCTTTTAGGTTAAAGCCGGGCGAGGTGTCAGAAATATTTTTAACCTCCTTCGGTTACCACTTTATACAACTCATTGCGCGTAGGGGAGAGGTAGTGGATATACGCCATATTTTAGTTACGGCCAAAGTAAGTGTAATGGATGAAATTAGTGCCAAACAAAAGCTGGATAGTATTTACCGGCAAATTAAAGATGGAGAAATAAAATTTTGCGAAGCGGCGCAGAAATTCAGCGACGATAAGGAAAGTAAAAATAATTGCGGTGTAATGGTAAATAACCAAATGGGTACAACCCGTTTTGAAATTGAAGAACTTGGACAGGTTGACCAAAACCTGGTTTTTATGTTGGATAAAATGAAAGTTGGCGAGATAAGCAAACCCTTAGTGCAAAACAGCCCCGATGGTACAAAAAAAATGTACCGTATTATTTATTTAAAAAGCCGTAGCGAACCGCACAAAATAAATTTAAAGGATGATTACCAGCGTTTGCAAAACATGGCGCAGATGAATAAGCAAAAAGCTTTAATAAACGCCTGGATAAAGAAAAAACTAAAAACCGTTTACGTGCGTGTAAACCCCGAGTACCAAAACTGCAAGTTTAAACAGAATTGGTTATAGGCTAATCAATAAAAATATTACTTAATTCTATCCTTCAGTTTTAGTTGCATTGCTGCTATTTCATCAATAACAAGTTTTGGTTGCTCGTCATGTATAAAGTGCCCTGCCTTGTTGGTAAATACTAATTTGATTTTGGGATTTATTTTTAGATAGTTTGTAATAAGTTCAACTTTAATTTTCACTTCTTCATTGCTGTACTTGTCTTTAGTTGTTTTATTGGAAGCAATTAATGTAATAGGAATTGTAAGCGGGAATCCTTTACCGGCAATAGCTGCAGAATCATTTTTGAATGTGTTTTTAAATTCATTTCTGATAGTTGAAGAATAGGTAGTACTGTCGGTACAAAAGGAATTGTAATAAATATCAAATTCTTTTTTTTCAGTAGCTGTTCTTAACTGTCTTTTCAGCCATTTATGTTCCGGAATTGCAGGATCAATTAATACTAAACCTGAAACTTTTTCAGGGTATTTGCTAACGAAGTATCGGGCTATGACTCCGCCTCTCGAATGTCCGACCAATAAAAATGGTTTGTCTAAGCCGATTGCTTCAACCATTTCTTTTAATTCAGAAGCTATATTCTCAAGAGTTCTTTCATTGTTAAAGGATTCTGAATTTCCAATACCTGCTCTGTCGTAGCAAATTGTCCGTGTAGTTTTTGCTATTTTATTTTGAACATTTTGAAAGTCGTCCATTGTCGGACCAAGCCCTGTAATAAAAACAACAACCGGGTTGCCGGTACCTTTGCTTATGTAAAATTGTTTTTTACCTCTTATTTCAACAAACTGTTCTTTGCCGGCGGATTGCTTCTGTATAAAAGAAAAGCCAATAAGCGAGAGTAGTATTAGTATGTATCGTTTCATTATGCAATTGCACCTAACGTTTTGCGGCTATTGGCAGAAAGGTTTGAAACCGTTTTCTACCGAAAAGTTAATAACAAAGATAACTGCTTAATGGACATTTCCAATGCAAAAATGATTTTCTTTCGCGAAGCGGCATTTTTGCAAATACTTTGATGTCCGCCCTTTTTGCCAATAGGTGCAGTTAGTGATTGTTAATTCTATTTAACTAATTCTCCATTTTTATACACTTGTTCGATTATTTCTTTTCCGTCTTCTTGGTACGTCGTCCATTTACCGTCGTACTTATCATTCTTGAAATTCCCTGTCCCTCTTGGATTTCCATTTGCATACCAATATTTATGCGTTCCTTCTCTTTTACCTTTTGAGAAATTTCCTTCTCGTGCTTTTTGTCCATTATTATGGTAATAAGTCCAAAAACCATTTTCCTTTTTTTCCATAATTTCTCCTTTTGCATACATTACTCCATTTAGATAGTAAATTACTTTTTGTCCATCACTTTTTAACCATGCCTTTTCCGTTTACAAATGTTTACAAGTACTTACAAAAGGATAAGCTCGGTTAATGTCTATCAAATATAATAAAAAAATCCCGTTCGTGTGAACGGGATTTTTTTATTTAAACACTTATAAAAATTAGCGTATCAGCTGTACAAAACCTTTTATGGTTTGCTCGCTGTTACTGGTATTACATTTTGTTTTGTATTTGGCAATCCAGAAATAAGTACCCGGGTTTGCTTCTTTACCGTTAATTTCAAAGCCTGTCCAGGTATCTAATGGCTGAGTGGCATGAAACACTAAAGAACCCCAACGATCGTATATATACAAATTATAATCTTGTACCGCATCGGCAATTTGCTGGTAAGTAATTGTTGTGCCTGAATTTTCTATTGATAAAGGCAAAAATTCATCATTTACCTTATCGGCATTGGGCGTAAATATATTTGTTTGCGGCAAATGCGATATGTCCTGATAAAGCGTTTCTATTACCGTAGTTGTAATATACTTGCAGCCGTGCAAATACCAGCTAACCCAATACGTATTTACGTTTGCCTGTACACCTGTATAAGCATTACTTGTTGCGCCCGTAATTACACTTGCGCCGGTATACCATTGGTAAGGTGCGCCTATTGTATTGGGTGTAATACCGCCACTTGGCGCACTTAAAACAACAGTTGGGTCGTTTGAACAAAGTGTACCGCTGATAGTTAAAGTATCTATCGGCGGGCCGCTTGTAATAATAACGCTTTGTGGGTTGCTACAATTATTTGCATCGATAACAGTTGCTATGTAAGAACCTGCGCCCAAACCTATAGCAGTGGTTCCGGTTTGAACAGGTGTTGTGTTCCAACTTACAGTGTACGGCCCTGTGCCACCAACAACAGTAATACTTGCAGTACCATTGTTAGCACCACTGCAACCTACAGGTGTAACGCTGGGTGTAATTGTAAGAGGTAAAGGTTGCGTTATTATACTAACCGAATTAGTGGTGCAACCATTTGCATCAGTTATAGTACAGGTATAAGTTCCAACACCAAGGTTAGAAGCTGTTGCGGCATTACCGCCAGTCGGCGTCCAGCTATAAGTAATTGTTCCTGTTCCTCCGCCTGCATTTGCAATTGCCGAACCGTTGCTGCCGCCATTACATTTAACATTGGTTGGTGCAATATTTAAAGTTAAAACCGGTGGTTGAATAATTATTGCAGAATTAGTTCCCGTACATCCGTTAGCATCTGTAATGTTACAAGTGTATGTTCCGGCCCCAAGTCCGCTTGCGGTTGCTGTATTTCCGCCCGATGGCACCCATGTATATGTGTATGCACTTGTGCCTCCCACAACAGTTGCAGTTGCCGAACCGTTTGTATTTCCGTTACAAGAAATATTTGTTGGATTTACAGTAACAGCTATCGGAGCATTAGGTTGATTAATTGTTACTGTTGTAAATGTTGTACAACCATTTGCATCGGTACTATTACAAGTATACGTTCCGCTTGATAATCCCGAAGCGGTTGCAGCGTTTCCACCGGATGGCACCCATGTGTAAGTGTATCCTGCAGTTCCGCCTGCGACGCTAACTGTTGCTACACCATTCGTTCCGCCATTACAAGTAATACTTGTTGTTGCACTTACACCAAGTGCAAGTACAGCCGGTTCACTAACTGTTACAATTGTATTTGTTGTACATCCGTTTGCATCCGTAATGTTACAGGTATACGTATTAGCAGGTAAACCCGAAGCAGTTGTAGCATTTCCTCCTATAGGAACCCATGTGTATGTATAAGCACTAGTGCCGCCGCTTGCGGCAACTGTTGCACTTCCGGTACTTGCACCGTTACAGCTTGCACTTGATGCTGTTGCAGATGCAGCCAAAGCACTTGCAGGTTCTGCAATAGTAACTACTGTTGTTGCTAAACAATTATTTCCATCGGCAATAGTACAGGTATAAGTTCCCGCAGGTATGTTAGATGCTGTTGCAGCGTTTCCTCCAACCGGTGTCCATGTATAAGAATAAGTTCCTGTTCCACCACTGGCACTTGCAGTTGCCGAGCCGGTACTTGCACCAAAACAATTTACGGTGCCCGTTGAAGCAATACTTGCTGTGGGCCCGCCGCTATTTGTAACAGTAATACTTACCAGTTGAGTGCAACCATTTGCATCCGTAATTGTACAATTATAATTACCCGAGCCAATGCCGCTTTCTGTTGCAGCATTTCCGCCGCTAGGCGTCCATGAATAAGTATAACCGGCTGTTCCACCACTTACACTTACACTTGCGGCGCCGTTATTTTGTCCGCATACCGCAGGAGTGAAACTTGGTGTAACAACAATTGCAGAAGGGCCGCCTATAGTAATTACAGTTGTAGTTAAACAACCACTTCCATCAGTTACAGAACAAGTATAAGTATTGGGAGGTAAGTTAGTAGCCGATGCTGCATTTCCTCCAATAGGAGTCCATGTATACGTATAACTACCTGCGCCCCCGGTAGCATTTACAGTTGCCGAACCATCATTAGCACCGTTACATGTTACACTCGATGAAGCAGAAACATTTAACGAAGGCCCGCTGCTATTACTTACTGTTATAGGAAAATTTGCTGTACAACCATTGGCATCAGTAACACCACAGTTATAATTTCCAGAAGGAATATTTGAAGCTGTTGCTCCATTTCCTCCAATAGGAGTCCATGTATAAGTATAACCTGCGGTACCACCCGATACGCTTACACTTGCTGCACCGTTATTTTGTCCGCAAGATGCAGCCGTAAAAGAAGTGGCAGCACTTACAGGACTAACAGGTTCAGTCAATGTTGTAGAAGTTGAAGTAACACATCCGCTAGCGTCAGTTATTGTGCAGGTATAACTTCCCGCGGGAAGTCCCGATGCGCTTGAACTGTTTCCTCCAATTGGAGTCCAGGTATATGTATAGCCTGCAGTTCCGCCGGAGGCGTTTGCAGTTGCAGAACCGGTGCTTGCACCATTACACGTTACACTTGCAGAAGCAGAAATACTTGCTGATACGCCCGATCCGGGTTGGCCGATAACAATAGATGTGCTGGTGGTACAACCGCTGGCATCTGTAATGTTACATGTGTAACTTCCTGCAGGAAGTCCCGAAGCAGTTGCACCGTTTCCTCCGCTTGGAGTCCATGTGTATGTATAACCACCTGAGCCACCTGAGGCGTTTGCAGTTGCAGAACCATTACTTCCTCCAAAACATGTTACTGTAGCCGAAGAAGAAATACTTGCACTTGGATTACTTGATGCGGCTATTGTTGTGCTTCCCGAATTTGTACAACCATTTGCATCAGTTACGCTGCAGTTATAAGTTCCTGCGCCAAGACCGGATGCGGTTGAACCGTTACCGCCCGAAGGTGTCCAGGTATAAGTAATAGCACCTGTGCCACCCGAAGCATTTGCACTTGCGGTTCCATTATTTAATCCACAACTTGTTGGAGCAGATGTGGGAGAAACGTTTAATGCGGGTGGTGCGCTTAAGGCTACAACCGTTGATGTTGTGCAACCCGAACCGTCTGTAATATTTACAGTGTATGATCCTGCCGGTAGTCCGGATGCTGTTGCGCCATTACCTCCTACAGGAGTCCATGTATACGTATAAGAACCTGCCCCGCCTGATGCGGTAACAGTTGCTGAACCTGTGCTTGCCCCAACACAAGTAACACTTGTTGCTGCAATAGTAGCACTTGGCCCTCCCACTGGCGAATTAATAGTTACAGTTTGTGTTTCAACGTAAGAGTACGGGCACGAAATTGAGGATGATACGGTAACTGTATAATTTCCGGGAGGAAGATTAGTTGCCGTTTGTGTTATTTGTCCGTCGCTCCACGAATAAGTATACGGGGCTCCGCAAAAAGTGGCTAACGCAGACGCTGAACCAAGCGGCGTTGCACAGGTAGGTTGTGCAGGAGTAATGCTTACTTGATTTGGAAGCGTACATGCAGGAATAGAAATATCTGCTAAAAAAGTGGTGGCGTTTGTTGTACCACCGCAAACATACATTTCTGTATTGGCCGAACTTTTCCAGGCTATATCAAAAACGCGCCCCGGAAGTCCGGCAATTGTATTTATTAAATTTAATGCAGGGTCAAATACATAAATCGCGCCATTAGAACCCACATAAACATTTCCGCACTTATCGGTTAAAATACCTGAGTTAATGGCTGTTCCGGCTAATGAATTTGCATGCCCGCCAATACCACCCGGTATGGCAACCTGGTTGTAATGTGCGCCCGTTAAGGGATTCCATCTGTCAAGTAAATTTCCATTCATAGTATATAAAAACTGACAAGAAGAAACCATTGCGTTCATACCAACCGAACCTGGGGCTTTGAAATCCCCATCTTCATAATTATACCCGTTTCCTAATTGAACACGGAATAATCTTGCGCCGCTGCTCGGATTAAAACAAACTAAATTATTTTTTGTACCTGTTGTTGCAGGCAGCTGTCCGCCTGCCAGATTAGGTGTTTGGTTACTATCGGTTGTCATGTGATAAACCAAAGAGTTTGGGGCATAATAGGTACAATAAATATCACCCATAGAATCGTTTTCTATCAGCACACCTTCTGTACCGGTTGCGGCATTTACAGGCTCCTCAACACTCATATTAAAATAAGAAGTTCCGGCAACTACACGTCCGCCACCTGATTGATAAAATTGGGTATAATCGCAGTTAAAGGTGATGGTCCATGTTTCCATCATATTATTTGCGCCGGTGCCTGCACTGAAACTTCCCCACATCAAAAGAGTACCTGTTGGGTCTATTTTTACAGTATTATAAAATGCAGAATTGTTATTTGGTCCAAGCCCGATACATAAATACATATTCCCGGCAGGATCAGCAGCAATATCCCCTTGCGCGTTGGTGTAGCCTAAATTGGTAGATAAATTTAAAGTCCATTGCAAAACACCTGCAGCGTTATATTTATCTGCGCGCTGCGTTGAAGTTCCTAAAAAGGGAGGTGGTTTATAAGAATAAACTAATACGTTTCCGGCTCCGTCAACAGAAAGGTCATTCGGAGTATACCCGTTTGCAGGAAAAGAGGGTCCTTTTTGCCAAGGGTCTATAACTATTGTTTCAGTAACAGTGCCGCTAATGCCTTTAAGTTTAAAGCCGATGGTGTTTTTATCTAATTCAAATTCCGATTCAATAATTTTTCCGGCTGATTCAAGTCCGCTATATGTAAGAGGGGCATAATCCGTCATGATTCCGCCTTCGGTAACAAATTTTAAATTATTAGCTGCATCAAGTTTAATTTTAGCCCCTGCATAACTCATTTTAATCATAGAAGGATTTGCACCCGGATGCAAAATATAAGAATACTTAATCCCCTCGGTTGGGTGAAGAGTATATTCAATATCAATAAAGGGGTATACGTTTTTGTATGTTATTTTTTTAAATCCTTTTACATTGCCTATTATTTTGTCTTTGTTAATAATCGGATTATAATAATTAAAGTAGTTTTCGGTAGGGTTTTCCGAAATAATTTCAATGTTTGGGTTTGATCCGTCCCAAGTCATATCAACAACAGCAAATTTTGGAATATAATGTTCGTTAGTATGCTCTCTTTTTTCTCTTTCTTCTTCTTCCGGTATAGCGGTAGGATTTTTTTCTATAAACTCCTCCCATTCTTTTTCTGACACTTTTTCCCTTGTAGAAAGTATATATGTAAGACCTTTATTTGTGAAAGATACCTGCATATTATTATCTTCGAGTTGATAAAGTATCCCTTTGTTTTGAGATTCCGGAATCTCAATAAACTGGCCTTTATTTTCAACAAAGGCATTGCTTCTGGATAAATTTCCGTTATTATAAAATGAAAGGCTTGACGCAGAAGCCGGGTTAGGCCCGAAGGAATGTTTGTTTTGCGAGAAGACGTTGGTTACAAAAAGTAAAAAGAAACAGATTGAAAGAGAGATTTTTTTCATTGTATTTAATTTAGTGGTGTAATTAAATTTTATCCCGAGTTTAAGGATACAAGTTAAGGAAATAAATTGTAATAAAAAATAAAATTGAAGCTAAAAGCAGATAATTTTTCTAAAACGGCTTTGACTGGGCGCTTTAAATCACAATTGCCAAAAAAAAACCTGTAACATTTTTTGTTACAGGCTTTTTTTTCTTGAGAATAAAATTTACTTCACCAGCGAAACAATGCCATGCACTTCGTGTTTCAATCCAAGTACATCGGCAAAACTCACTTTCCAAACATAAATATCTTCAATGCCAACATCTCCTTTCGCAAACGGACGCCCGTCCCAGGCTTTGTCGATATCGTTAGATGTAAAAATTAAATTACCCCAGCGGTCAAAAATGATCATTTTATAAGTAGTATTGTCAATTCCGTAACCTTGGCCTTTAAATCCTTCGTTAACCCCATCACCGTTAGGCGAAAATGAATTAGGAGCGTAAAAAGTATAAATGGGCCTTATAGGTATAGGCATTGTAACAGAATCTTTACAGCCGTATTGATTCGATACAACTTGAGATGCGTAGTAGGTGTAAGCGCCATCGTTTAAATATTGATGTACCGGGTTAGGATTAGAACTATAGTTAACCGAATAAGACGGAGTAGCAAAAAGATCTCCCAAATCCCAACTATATTGTGTAGCACCGGTAGCAGTGGTATAAAAATGCACGTTGTTATTAAATAAATCCAACTGGCTTCCGTCGTCAGAACTGTAGGTAAAACCTGCTATTGGGCGAGGATAAACAATAACGTAATTATTTTTTGTAACCGTTGCGGTACAACCTTTGTTGTTTACAACCGTTAAGGTAACCATGTAATTAGAATTGGTTGTAGCCGAAGTATTGGTGTAATAAACAGCTGTTGGAAATTGAGAAACAGAAGTGGTACCGTTTCCAAAATCCCATAACCAATTTGTAATACTGCTGCCAACAGGTGAGGTTGAATTATCTTTAAATACAACATCGTGCGTAGGGCATCCTGTTAGCGTATCACCCGTAAAGGCGGCTTGTGGCGGAGCATCCACAGTGAGGGTGCGTTTCAAAGTGTCTTTACAACCGTTGCTGTTTGTTACAATTAAAGCAGTAGTATAAGTTCCCGGAGCAAGATAAGTGTGTTGCGGATTTTGCGTTACTCCTGCACCGCTTCCGTCTCCGTAATTCCAGTTATAAGAAAAGGGCCCTCCGCTAGATTGATCGGTAAATTTTACCGGGGTTCCCAAACACCCTGAAGTTAATGTATACGACACTGCTATTTGAGGGGGCTGTGTTAAAAGTGTTGTGTAAGTTGCAACGCATCCCATACTATCCTGTATAGTTCCTCCGTAATTTCCTACACCTAAACCGTGCACAACATAACCCGTTGCAACCGGTGGCCCCCATGTTACACTATAAACAGGAGCGGTGTTTTTTGGCGTTCCACCATTTACTGAAACCTTAATGCTGGTGGTATCTCCAAAACAATTAATTATGCCGGGACTTACAGTATAAGAAAGCGGTGGCGGTTCAATAATTGTATAAACCAAGGTCATATTACATGGCCCACCCGTACCAATGGTTAATGTATAAATTCCTGCCGGTACGTTTGAAATGTTTTGTGTTAATCCACCTGTTGACCAAGTATACGTTGGTACAATAGTTCCGGTAGGTGTAACGGTTAAAGTAATGGCTCCGTTGGTGCCACCAAAACAACTTATATCTTTAACAGAAGAAGAAACAACAACACCCGCATTTGAAGTAATTACAACGGTATCCTGTGTTGTAAGCGGCGGACAAGAATTATCTGTAATGGTTGCAATATAAGTTCCTGTTGGAACGCCGGTTATTACCAAGCCGTTTTGCGGAGGTGTAGTGTTCCAATTAATTACGTAAGGTGCAGTACCTCCGGTTACCGTAAGTGTTGCCGAACCAACTGGGTTTGTGCAAGTACCATTAGTAATCGAATCGCTTACTTGTAATATTGTGCAAGGAGGCAAAGCTACATTCATAGCAGATACAAAACCAGCTCCGCAAGAATAAAGAATATTACCTTGTCCCAGAAAACAATCATATACAGTTCCCGCAGCAGGAAAAGATGCAACCTGAGTCATACTTACTCCATTATATTGTTTAATGGTATTGTTGAGCCCTAAGAATACGTGGTCACACTCATCAGCAGTTAACCCACCGTAAGTCATAGAAGATAAACTGGCACCATTAATTGCTGCTGTTCCGGTAGTTGTTCCGGTAACCGAATTCCATTTATGTAAATTATAACTGTCGTAAGTGTAAAAGGTAGTATTACTCATGGCCATTCCGTTAAAACCGTTAGGCGATGAGAAACCTGCGTAAGTAACACTTGCTACTTCAACAAAACTGTAGGTAGTAGCAACCGAATAGGTGATAGGCACAAGAGCCGGCGTTAGAACTTTAAAAATATAATTATCGTAACCCGGAGTTCCTACCTGAGTTTTTGCAGTTGCAAAATAAGCACTTCCAAAAGCATCGATGGCAACGCCCCACATATCGTGTAATCCACCGGGCGAATTAATTACGTTTGCAATTTGCAGACTTCCTGCTGATAAAGAAGTATCGAAAGTAGCACCTGTAAAAGACGGACTGGTGGTTCCGCCACCGGCAATAACCACCTGGTTTGTGCAACGGCTATAAACAATCCGCCACATTTCCTGAAAATTTGAGTTACTGATAGAGGCAACGGCAAAGCCACCCGCTAAATTTATTTTTTCGGCATTAGCACCCGAACCGTTAAATCCATCAATAACAAATGCCGAACCTGTAGCTCTGTTAACTGCAAAATCTCCATAATAAAAACCACCGCCCGTGCTGGCAAAGTTATTTGTGTACTGCCACATTTGAACGCCTGTCGAATTGAATTTTGCCAATACAAACGGAGAATTTCCACCGTAAGCATAACAGTTTCCATATTTATCCCAATCAACATCATAGGCATTATTACTTCCTGCTAAAATAGGAGTAGTGGTCCATGGGTCAATTACTAAAGTTTTTGTTTTATCGTAGTTGCCAATAGTAAATTTTACGGTTCCTGAGTTAAGAGAAAAAGAACAATCAATATTTTTAATGCTTTTAAATTCATTTGCAACGGGAGCATGGTCGGTAAAATCGCCAAAGGTTGAGTTAATAACCACGTTTCCTTTTGAATCTAAATTTATGCCTTCATTTAATGGGTACGAAATTTTAATTACCGACGCATCAGCGCCCGGATGTGCAATGAAAGTATATTTAAAACCTTGTTTGTCTTCCGGAAAAACAAATTCCATATCAATGCCCGGATACAGATTTTTGTATGTTATTTTTTTAAACCCGTGCGCAGTAAAACCTTTCAAGTTTATTTTATTATCGCCGCCAAAATTAAAGGTTTGAGAAACCTGATCTTCGGAAACGATGGTGGTTGATTGATTGGCTCCAACAAATTTCATTTGGTGGAAGCGCTCAACAAATTTGTATTTTACAAGATTGTCTTTTTTCTCTTCGCCATCAATATCCTTTTCGTCTTCACCGATATTTTTTTTGAATCTTTCGATTTCACGCTTAGTACGCTCAACCCTGTCAAAACGCTTTATAAAAAGCCCGTCTTTGGTAAAGAAATATTGCGCGCCATCCTGACGTGCGCCAAATAAAATTTCGGCAGCAGAAGCTTTTTTCTTTAAAAAATACTGGCCCGCGTTTTCAATAAACACTTTTTGTTCAAAAGGGTTTTTGGCAGTCCATAATGGTTTAGGTGGCTCTCCTGCTAAAGATACAAATGGCAAAATGAATGCCAGCACAACGGTAAGAATAATGAATTTCTTCATTTTGTAGATGATTTTTGGTTAGCTAAAATAAAAATTAAAAATGTGTTCTTCAATGGTTAAACGTTTAAGTATGCAATGCTAATTGTTAATAAAATCTGTCCTTCATTTATTTAAGTAAACTTACTGTTCCGCTGTACTGGTGTTTAAGTCCTTTAGTGTCTCTAAAACTAACCTTCCACACATATACATCTTCCTGTACCACATCGCCGTCTTTTTTCAGGCGTCCGTCCCAAGCTTTATCAATATCGTTAGCAGTAAAAATTAAATTACCCCAGCGGTCAAAAATTAGTAAACTATAAGTTGTATTATCTATACCGATGCCCGTTCCTTTAAAGCCTTCGTTAAGAATATCGCCGTTAGGAGAAAAAGCATTCGGAATATAAAAAGTAACCGTAGGCTTTATCTCAACTGGTTTTGTAATCGAATCTTTACAACCCCAGTTATTACTTACTACCTGGGTTACATAAAAGATATAAGGATTTTCTGTAAAATAAGTATGAACAGGATTTGGATTAGTTGTATAGTTTGACGCCTGGTTAGGATTAAAAATATCTCCGAGATTCCAGTTAATGCTATTTGCACCTATCGACATATCGTAAAAATGTACGGTGGGGTCAAGCACATTTATCTCGCCGTCTGTTGAAGCAAAACTAAAATCAGCAATAGGCGTTGGATAAACCACAATATAATTCGGTTTGCTTAATGTTGCCACACAACCGCTGTCGCTGGTTAAAGTTAAGGTAACATTAAAATTCGCAATTGTAATTGCAGAAGGATTGTTGTAAGAAATAGTTTGCGGAAATTGAACGCCGGCTGTTGTTCCGTTACCAAAATTCCAACTCCATCCCGTAATTTGTCCGGCAGGGATACTTGAGTTATCGGTAAAGTTTACATTTAAAACCGGACAGCCCGATAAATTATCTCCCACAAATGCAGGAACGGGTTTGTAGTTTACATAAACTGTTTTTGTAACTGTATCTCTGCAAAGTTTGTTGCTGATAACGGTTAAGCCAACTGTATGCGAACCTCCAGTTGCAAAAGTATTTTGCGGACTAGCGCTGGTCGAGTTGTTGTAATTTCCGTCACCATCTAAATCCCAGTTCCACTGATTAATAAATCCGGAACCGATACTTGAAAGATCGGTAAAACTCATTGGGCTGCCCTGACAAATTTTAGAGTTCGAAGAAAACGCAGCTGTAGGATTTGGATTAACAGTTATAACAAAAGGCTCATCAGGTCCGACACAACCGTTTAACGTTGCATGAACTAATATTGCGCCGCTGATAGTAACATTACCTGCGTTAACAGAAGCAAATGAAGCGATATTACCGGTGCCTGAAGCAGGAAGTCCGATGGCAGCATTAGAATTTGTCCAGTTAAATGTGCTTCCTGCAGGTGTTGATACAAAATTAATTGGCGTTGTATTTACATTGGGACAATACGCTACATCGGGCACAGCAGTTACAACCGGTATTGGTTTTACAAGTACACTTAGTGTTGCACTGCTTACACATCCGGCGCCGGTTGTAATTGATAATGTTGAGGTGTAAGTTCCGGGGCCCTGATACGCGTGTATTAATGTTGTTGGTTGTGCCGAATTTGTTGCGTCGCCAAAAGTCCATGCATAAATTGAACCTCCCGGTACGCCTGCAGTTAAATCCGCAAAGGTTGTTACCTGGCCCAAACAAACAGTATCGGCATGGTAAACTACGGTTAATGCGGGTGCGATAGTAATTGTTTGCGAAACCGTTGCGCTGCAGCCTGCAGCGGTAGTAACGGTAAAGTTTACGGCGTAATTTCCGGTTGCCGTATAGGTGTGAGGTGGATTTTGTATAATCGAAGTTCCGCCGTCACC
The DNA here is from genome assembly GCA_038214655.1 of Bacteroidia bacterium. Lineage (GTDB taxonomy): Bacteria > Bacteroidota > Bacteroidia > B-17B0 > Aurantibacillaceae > PALSA-968. Next base: position 68,136 of record JBBQRR010000003.1, read on the forward strand.
AAAAGTCCAGCTCCAGTTTGTAAATGGCCCTCCGGGCGAAATATCTGTAAATTGCATTGGAGAACCAAAGCAGGAAGAGTTTGTTGTAAAGGTTGCCACAACAGCCGCAGGTTGTGTGAGTGTTGCTGTAAATGTTGCGGTACAGCCCTTAGTATCTACAACTCCCACGGTATAAGTTCCGGCTCCAAGTCCGTGTGCGTTACCAATTTGTATGGGCGCAGTATTCCATGCAACAGTGTAAGTAGGTGTGCCTCCCGCTACCGTAATGTTTATACTTGTCGTATCACCAAAACATTTTATTATTCCGGGCGTAAGTGTTGCTGTTATTATAGGAGGCTGCGTAACCGTATAAGTAAGTGTAGAGTTACAACCGTTACCTGCACTGACTATAACAGAATAAGTTCCTGCAATAAGATTTGTAATGTTTGCTGCGTTAGAGCCGGTTGACCAAGTATAAGTTGGAACAACAGTTCCGGTAACTGCTAATGATATAGAACCATTATTTCCTCCGTTACAACTTACATTTACAATTGTTGGTACAACGCTGGCACCACCCGAGTTATTAATTATTATAGTGTCGGTTGTTGTGTTAGGCGGACAAGACATATCTGTTATGGTTGCGATGTAAGTACCGGGTGCAAGATTGGTAACAACTGAGCCTGTTTGAACCGGATTTGTGTTCCATGTAATTGTATAAGCAGGTATCCCGTTAGAAACGGTGATTGTTGCGGAGCCAATAGGATTTGCGCAGGTGGCATTTGTAATGCTATCTGCTACCTGTAAAAGTGTACAGGGCGGAATTGCTGTTGAAGTTGAAGAAACAAAAGCTTTTCCGGTTGTATAAAGATTTCCGTTTGCACCAAGCTGCACATCATATACGGTATCGGTCATCGCAATGGTACTTACTAAATTTAAATTGACGTCGTATTGCAAAACTTTATTTGCGCTTCCTAAAAAAATATGATCGCAATCGTCGGCAGTAAGTCCGCTCCATCTGAAAATGGTTGAGTTTCCTCCCGAAGGAACGTTAACAACAGTTGAGTTTATCATTGCTCCGGTTGCGCCGTTCCATTGTTTTAGCACGTATCCATCGTAGCTGTAAACTTTGGTATTGGCAGTTGTTAATCCGCTAAAACCATTGCCCGCTGCGTAAGGAGTTAATCCGCTTCCGGAAGGAATATTCATGAATGAACTTAATTCTGCAATAGAATAACCGGCGGGCACCTGCCAGCTAACAGGCAAGAGGCCGGGTAGCGGACATTTTACAAGCTGACCCGAAATGCCCCCGCCGCTATTGGAAGAAAGCATATAGGCTGAACCATAATTATCGAGTGCTAAAAGAGAAACATCATCGTGCGAGCCGCCGTTAACAGTAACCATGCTGAGGGCTGTAAGATTTGTATCAAGAAAACAAGCCTGAAAAGAAGGGCTGCTCGTTCCGCCACCTGCAATTACTGCCTGGTTAGTACATTTGCTAAAAGAGATGCGCCACATTTCATTAAAGTTTACGTTACCCGCAAAGACCGCTAATTGTGCGCCTAGGGCCGAAATTTTTATAACCATTGCGCCACCTCCGTCGTACCCTTCGGTTGCATAAACACTTCCTGATTTTTTATCGACTGCAAAATCTCCGTAAAAACCATCGCTGCCGCTGTACGGAATAAAAGCTGCGCAGCTAAAACTCCACTGAAGGGTACCACCTGCACTGTATTTTTTTATCTGATAAGGGTAACGGCCTCCGTTGATGTAAACGTTACCGGCATTATCATAATCCACATCGTAGCCACTGTTCCAGCTTACGTTAAGTGGATTTTGCACCCATGGGTCGATAGTGGTTTCTTGTGTAATGTTGTTGCTTGGTAAAACAAATCCTGCAATATTTTTTTTGAAAGTAAATGAGCAGGCTAAATTTTTTGTGCTTGTGTTGAAAGCAGTAGGGGCATGATCGATGAAAGTACCGAAGGGTGATTTTACATTTAAATTTTTTTGTGCGTCAATCGAAAGGTTTTCATTTTCGGGGTATTTCATTTGGATGAGGCTTGCATCCGCGCCGGGATGTAAAATAAGGCTGTACTTAAAACCTTCTTTGCCTTCCGGAAAAATGTATTCTACATCAATATTGGGATATACGTTTTTATAGGTAATTTTTTTATAGGCGTGGGCCTGAATGGTGATTACGGCTTTCGGGTGCCTTGCATCCGGGTAATTATACATTTCTGTAACTTTTTCCTCTGCAATTACCTGAGGGTTGGGGTTAGCGCCCAGCCATTCCATTTCATGAAACTCGGGTATATTTTTATAAGCAAATTCGGGTTCATCACTGCCCTTTACTTTTTTATTTTCTTTAATCTTAAAATGTTCGAGTACGGCTTCAATTTCTTTTTCGGTACGTTTTACTCTTTTGTAAGATAGAATGGTGAAACCTTTTTTGGTAAAGAAATAATGCTGATCTGCTTCGCGGCTTCCGTATAAAATTTCTGACTCCTTTAATTTACCTTCAATAAAATATTGCCCGTTATTTTCGATGAAAACTCGCTGCTCCATCGGTTTGTTAAAGTTCCAGGTTTTCTTTGGAGTTTTATCGGCTTTGGCAGAAAAGAAGCCGGCCAGCATGCACATAAAAAGCAGCAAGGTGTATTTTTTCATGTGGTAAAATTTTGAACAAGTTAAGTTAAAAAAAAGGGGCAAATAAAAGAGCCTGTTACTAATATAGATGGCATTGAGTTTGAAAGGGTTGGGCGGGCATTAAAATATACTTTTTTATATAATTTGAAATGCGTAATTATATAATAATCAAATAATTATGAATTAAGGAAAATAATAGGAAGTTTATACTATAAATATTATGGCTTGGGTTTTTTGTGGACTGAGGCAATCAAAGTGTTTCTGAAACGATTTAGCTAAAATATCTCCTTTTTTTACTAAAAATAGCGAATTGGCCAATAAAATTACCTTTGTGCGATTATGGTTTACCAAAATTTAACCGATTGCCTTCTTGACCTCGAAAAAAACGGGCACCTGGTGCGTGTAAAAGAGGAGGTTGACGGAGATTTGGAAATGGCCGCCATACATTTGCGCGTGCACGAAGCCGGAGGACCCGCACTTTTGTTTGAAAAAGTAAAAGGCTGCAAATACATGGCCGCATCCAATATTTTTGGAACACTTGAGCGCAGTAAATTTATTTTCCGAAAACATTTTCACGATATTCAAAAACTGGTTGAGTTAAAAAACAATCCGGTTAAAGCAATTAAAGAGCCATTTAAATATGCCAGGCTTGCGCTGCTTGCAAGAAAATCCTTTCCAAAAAAATCTACCGAAAATGTAAACGATTATTTTGATGAAATTTCTATTGATAAACTTCCGCTTATAAAGCACTGGCCAAAAGACGGAGGTGCTTTTGTAACACTGCCGCAAGTGTATAGCGAAGATGTGGATGCGCCGGGCGTAATGCAAAGTAATTTAGGCATGTACCGCATACAATTAAACGGAAACGATTATATTTTAAATAAAGAAATTGGACTACATTATCAATTGCATCGCGGCATCGGCATTCATCAAACAAATGCAAATAAAAAAAATGTGCCGCTAAAAGTCAGCGTGTTTGTAGCTGGGCCACCTTCTCATTCTTTAGCTGCCGTAATGCCTTTGCCCGAGGGTATGAGCGAATTAACATTTGCCGGCGTGCTTGGTGGAAAAAGATTTAAATACATGTATCACGATGGGCATTGCATTTCTTTGGATGCTGATTTTGTTATTACAGGAGAAATAATTCCCAACGAAAATAAACCTGAGGGCCCATTTGGAGATCATTTAGGTTATTACAGTTTAGCGCATGATTTTCCGGTACTGCGTGTGCATAAAGTTTTTGCAAAAAAAAATAATGCGATTTGGCCGTTTACCGTAGTGGGCAGGCCGCCGCAAGAGGATACACAATTTGGTGCGCTCATTCATGAATTAACGGGCAGCGCATTAACGCATGAAATTCCGGGACTGAAAGAAATTAACGCGGTTGATGCAGCGGGAGTTCATCCTTTGTTACTTGCCATTGGCAGCGAACGTTATACGCCGTATTTAAAAGAAAAAAAGCCTTCGGAACTTTTAACTATCTCAAATCGCGTATTGGGTACGGGACAATTAAGTCTGGCTAAATTTTTATTTATAACGGCCGATGATTCAAATAAATTATCGGTAAATAATATTCCTGAATTTTTTAATTTTTGTTTGCAAAGAATTGACTTTACACGCGATTTGCATTTTCAAACAAACACAAGTATTGATACGCTTGATTACTCGGGCACAGGTTTAAACAGCGGAAGCAAAGTTGTTTTGGCTGCTTATGGAGAACCGATCAGAAAACTTTGTACAAGTGTGCCTGCTTGTTTGCCCAACGGAAAATTGGTTTTACCGGGCGTTATTGCTTTGCCAATGGAAAAATTTAGTTCTTACGAAAAAGCAAAAGAAGAGCTAAGCGCGCTGAACGAAAAACTTAAGAACGAGAATTTATCTGAAGTGGCGATGCTAATTATATGTGATGATGCCACTTTTGTTGCCGAAAAATTAAATAATTTTTTATGGGTAACTTTTACACGCAGCAATCCTTCGCACGATATTCATGGCATAAATTCATCTGTACAAAACAAGCATTGGGGTTGCTCGGGACCCCTTATTATTGATGCACGCATAAAACCACACCATGCCCCGCCATTGGAAAAAGATTTGCAGACGGAGAAAAATATAAATCGTATTTTTGCCGAGGGAGGAAGTCTGCATGGAATCGCATAAAACAATAAAGAAAATTCAATTACAAAAGAGTTTACACACACTTATTGAAACAAATCCGCCTATTATAAAGATGGAAGTTACCGAAGGTGTATTTATTGAAATTGCCGAAATAAAAGAAGTACATAAAACAAATTTAGAACTAAGTGGCGGAAAACCTTTTTGCGTTTTGCTTGACACATCTAACGGGTATTTTAGTGTTAGCCCTGCCGGAAATAAATTACTGGCCAGTCCAGAATATGCTATGAAAAGAATAGCCACCGCTATCATTGTAAAAAACCTTGCAACACGACTGATGGGTAATTTTTTTATTCTCTTCAATAAACCACCTTCCCCAACATCTCTTTTTACTACGGAGGAGGATGCTATGATTTGGCTGCGTAAATTTGAGAAATAGATTAAACAGCAACCGCTGCTTTAATGTGCGGGTGAGGATCGTAGCCTTCCAATAAAAAATCTTCAAATTTAAAATCGAAAATATTTTTTACGGCCGGATTTATTTTTAGTGTGGGTAATTTTCTGCACTCGCGGCTCAATTGTAAATTTGCCTGCTCGATGTGATTAGAATATAAATGCGCATCGCCCAGCGTATGCACAAAATCGCCAAGTTCTAAATTGCAGGCCTGCGCCACCATCATAGTAAGCAAAGCATACGAAGCAATATTAAACGGCACGCCTAAAAAAATATCGGCGCTGCGTTGGTATAGCTGACAACTTAATTTTCCGTCGGCTACATAAAACTGAAAAAAAGCGTGGCAGGGAGGCAGTTTCATTTTATCAATCTCCGCAACATTCCAGGCACTTACAATTAAACGGCGCGAGTCGGGATTTTTTTTAATCATCTCAATTACGTTTGTAATCTGATCAATATGCCTGCCATCTGCTGTTGGCCAACTGCGCCATTGGTATCCGTAAACGGGGCCAAGATTTCCATCGGCATCTGCCCATTCATCCCAAATGGCTACGCCGTTGTCTTTTAAATATTTTATATTGGTATCGCCTTTTAAAAACCAAAGCAATTCGTGGATGATAGATTTGGTATGCAGTTTTTTGGTGGTTAATAAAGGAAAACCTTCCTGCAAATTAAAACGCATCTGATAACCAAAAACGCTTGTAGTGCCGGTGCCGGTACGGTCGGTTTTTTTTGCGCCTTGTTCTAGCACATGCTTCATTAAATCGTGATACTGCTTCATTGCTGCAAAATTAAAAAATGCTTTAGCTATAATTGGGTTTAGATGCAAACATTTTGTTAACGGAGCAGCCCGGTCCCGCCCCAAGACATACTTTGGAAGTGAATTGCCCGCGCGTGGAAACGCCCAAAAAACGCCGGAAAAATAAATCACTTAAAAATAGCAAGCACTATACATTTTGTATACATTAGCTACGCAGAGTTGTAAATAAAAAAGAGAACAAAATGGATAAACTAAATAAACGTATTGTATTGGTAACAGGGGCCACAGGTGGCTTGGGAACTGCCATGTGTAAAAAATTATATAGCGACGGCTACCATGTGGTGGGCAATTACCGAAACAAAGAAAAAGCAACAGAATGGCTGGAAAAAATGAAGGCCGAAAACTATAATATAGATTTATATTACGGCGATGTTTCTGACTTTGACAGTGCGGGAAATTTAATTAAGGATATTGAACGCAGCGTTGGCCCAATAGATACTTTGGTAAACAACGCGGGAATTACGCGCGACATGCGTTTGGTGAATATGAAAAAGGAAGATTGGTATGAAGTAATAAACACTAACCTTAACAGCGTGTTTAATTGCACCAAACATGTTATCGACGGTATGATTGAAAGAAAATTCGGAAGGATAATAAATATTTCGTCGGTTAACGGCCAACGTGGGCAATTTGGACAAACTAATTACAGCGCAGCCAAAGCGGGTATGCATGGTTTTACAAAAAGTTTGGCAATGGAAGTTGCTAAATATGGCATTACAGTAAATACAATTTCTCCGGGATATATAGGTACAGATATGGTTATGGCTGTGCCCGAAAAAGTGCTCAACCAAATTATTGCACAAGTGCCAATGGGCAGACTTGGCGGCACACACGAAGTGGCTCATTTGGTTTCTTTTTTAGCAAGCGATGAAACCAGCTTTATTACCGGAGCCAATTACGCCATTAACGGCGGTCAACACGTGTATTAAGCTTTTTTAGCAATTCAATTAAGGTCTTTTAACAGTAATTAATTAAACCCGGGCGGGTATTGGTATACCTTTATTATAGAATTGAAACCTACATTTAATTTTAAAACCAAATACCATGAAAAAATTATACGCTATTATTTTGTTAACGCTCCTAACGGCAGCACAAAGTACACAGGCCCAGGTGTGGATGGGCATTTACGGAATACGTTCAAACACCTTAGGTTCTGTCGGCCCTGATGTGGGAGGTGGTTTTGCGATGAGCTTTTTAAGCAAAGGTTCAAAGCTGGGTGCCGAGAAGAGCACACTGCCTTTCGAAATTCAGTACGGAGCTAATTTCTTGTGGTCGGGTTTGGGAAACCGCACTTTTAATAATGTGCCTTTGCTGGCTCCGCAAGTAGGTTTAGCGCAGGTCACTCTTTCTAATTCGTTTTTTGGCATTAATGTTATGGGTCGTATTTCTATGCCCAACAAAAGTATTTTTATTCCGTATGCGGATGTGTTTGGCGGCTACCGCGGAATGTATTCTAACATAAATATTAATCCGTACTATCATTCGTACGGGTACAAAAATAACAGCGACCAAACACTGGCTCGTGTAAAAGGACTTAATTATGGACTTGGCGGTGGTATTATGACAAAATTAAGTGAACGCGTTAGATTAGATATAGGTGTTTCTTATACACAATCGTTTGGCGGCGGGCAGTATGTAGATTTAAGTTCGGCTTACAGTGATGCAAGCGGAATAAATTTAAATATGAAAAGCGCGCCTAACGGAATTGTGATGTTTAATTTTGGATTGATGTTTTATATTGAAGATGATGGTACCCGCAGCAACGATTGCAATTGCAAACACAGCCGTTCTTACGGAAGAAGCGGATGGGGCTGGGGTGGTGGCGGTTGGGGCGGAAGCCACAGCGGCGGTGGCGGCGGCCACTCGAACGTAGGTATACACGTAGGCGGCGGTGGATTTGGAAGAGGGAGATAGAAAACACTTTGCCTAAAGCAAAAAACCACGAAATTTATTTCGTGGTTTTTTGCTTTAACACTTAATAATTAAAATCCGGCTGCTCGGGCAAAGTATATTTTCTGCCTGCATTAATTTTTTTAAGATAGCCCATCAATGGCATAAAATAATCCAACATTGGCTTTGCACTAAAATCCTGACCGATGCTTTTCTTTAAATGCTCTCTCCAATCAACACTGGCGCCGGGTTTCATTACAGTAAATAAAAATTCGCCTATTTGATTGTTGCCCCAATAATTTGTGGCGTGCGGGTCTTGCTTTAAAATGTTATTGGCAATGTGCTGATGAAACTGAAATAACAAAACGTTACTCATACTGTAATCATAATACTGCGCGGCATCATCGTTAATGTGGGTTTTTGTAGCAGCATCACAATATTCTTCTCCGCGCGCAACGGGCGGCTCAATTCCCTGAAAGCGTTTTGCCAAATCCCACCACAGTTTGTTGTATTTATCCTGCGGTAATTTTTTAGCATATAAATTATATTCAAACTCGGTCATTGTACCGCTGCCCCATGGAATGTGCACAGCGTATTCTAAAGCTTCTTTCAATAATAAAAGTGTGTCGTTTGTTTTTGCGTCTTTATCCATCATGCCCAAGCCTTGCAAAAAAGGTTTTTGTAAAGAAGCCATACCCATCATAGTACCAAACGCTTCGTGGTATGCACGATTAGCGCCGCTACGTAAAACAATAGGCACATCGGGATTGCTGTAAGCTATGTAATAATAAATGTGCCCTAATTCGTGCAATGCGGTTCCCCACCATTCGGTATTGGGAACAACGCTCATTAGCGAACGTACGTCTTTATCATTATCAATGTGCCATGCCGAGGCGTGCGTATTTTTTTTGTATCCCGCTTTGGCATCAACAGGGTAGAGGCTCGATTTTTCCCAAAAAGTTTTTGGAAGCTCGCTCATGCCAATGCTTTTGTAAAATTCTTCGCCGGTTTTTACAATCCACTCGCCGCCTTTCTTCTCTAAAAACGGGTCTAAATTAAATCCTTCTACTTTTACCAAATCTCCCCACGACTGTCCCCAACGGTTAGGCAACCAATGTGCGGGAATATAATCGGGCACTTCTTTTTTATTGTATTTTTTTGCAAGTTCGTAACGTGCCCAGGTGTGCAATTCGCGATACAGCGGCCAAATATCTTTTATCATGCCGCGTGTGGTGGCCATTAATTCGTCGGTGCTCATTCCGTACTCCGATGCTTGATAGGCAAAATAATCGTTATAGCCCAATGGTTTTACGCAGCCATTACGTAAGTCGCGCAAATTGGTAAGGCCTCCTTTTAAAACTTTGCCCACTTCTTTGCAGGCAATCCATGTTTCTAAGCGGTCTTTTTCATTGGTAGATTTTTCTAATGTGCCGTCAATATCGTTAGGCGTAATTTCTTTTCCGTTCAAAGTAAATTTAAAACCGTACAGTAAACCTACCTGCGCGTTTGTAGCGTCAATTTTTTTCTTTACCAAGTCGCCTGCCGTTTCGGGGTTATTGCCGGCGGTGAAGAGGATGGCTTTTATTTGTCGCAACTGTAAATCAGTGAGCAAATCTTTTTTCTCTAAAAACTTTTGTGCCACTTCAATAACTGCTTTACTTCCTGTATATTTTGCAAAGGCTTCATCAGCACGGGCGGCGGCGTTAACTGTTGCGGTGTCTCCTTCTACAATATGTGTGTTTAATTTCCACTGGCCCTCGTTGCCGGCGGTTAAATATTTTTTGTACTGGCCGTTATAATCCAATAAAAAAGCTTCGGCTTCTTTTTGTATTGATTCTGCGGTGGGTTCTTTAGGAGCGTTGTTGCAGCTTGTTAAACTTAGTAAGCCGATTAAAGAGAGTGTGATAAATTTTTTCATAGATTTTAATTAGTGCGCGCAAATCTACGGAATTAATAGAGAGATAAATGTTAAATTGGATGATTATTGTAACCCTAAACGGGGGAGGCCCTAAGTTCCAATAGCTACCTCTGACTCAAACAATTCGACCTCTGCTAATGCATGAAATAAATAAATATTACCGCTTGCAACTTCTTTGCATTTGTATCGGGTGCGTACGCGTTCGCCTTTTTCAAAAAGCTTGCCGCCACTGTATTTAAAAGTAGCGCGGTGCGGAATTTTTTCTACAAAAATTAAATTACCATTGGTATGCGCCTCATCATAACGCTTTAATACGCGCAATAAATTCACATCGCTGCACGAGCTGGCAGCCGGACTAATTAAATATTTTTGTAGAGCAAGTAAAACATCTGTAGGAAAAACATGGGCACTCATAAAATTGCGCATCAGGTTTTTGTATTCCTGTTTCCATTCTTGTCCGTGGGGCGAAACATTATCTTTGTGCTTATCAAAAGTAACAAGGTGCGCAATTTCGTGAACGAGGGTAATAAAAAAAGCGTACTTGTTTAAGTTGTGATTGATGGTGATTACGTGATTGCTGCCTTTTTGCGGGGCTCGGTAATCGCCGAGTTTAGTATTGCGCTCGCGTTTTATTTTTAATTTAAAGTCAAACTCAACCACCCAGCGTGCTATCTGTGGCACGGCGGGCTCGGGAATGTATTTTGCCAGCATGGCGCTGTTGCGGTCAAATTGAGTCACGATGTAAATTTAGTAAGGAGAGTGCTTGGTTTTTGAGAAATGACTTTCTTTTTTGAACAGGCTTTGCACATTAGCAGCCTAAACGCAGAGAAAACAGCCAAGGAGGCGCAGAGGGCCGCTGAGATATTTTGACCGGCGGTGCAAATATTAAAAAAATAGGCTTAATTTGTAGTGTATTTATAACCCTTGCAAAAATGAAATCAGTTGTAAAAATTATCTTGGCTTGTTTGCTGTTTAGTTCTACCTTGCTTACAGCTCAGAAAATAGATTCTGCGCAGTACAAAAAAATATATACCAGTTTAACCCTGGCCAAAAAAGAGCCGCTAAAAGTGTATCGGCTTAACCTAAGTAATATGCCAACTGATAGTTTTCCGGTTGATTTGTCTAAATTTAAAAATCTTTGGTATTTGTGTTTAAATAACGATCATTTAGAATTTTTGCCGAGCTCTATTGGCGATTTGCAGAACTTACGGGTGCTTGAATTAAACGGCGATGATTTTAAAACCTTGCCGGCCGAGTTTTCTAAATTAAAAAATCTGGAAGAAATTTATCTGAACGTAAATAAAAAAATGGACCTTACTGCAAATGTAAAATTACTAAGCGGTTTGCCTAAGCTTAAAATTTTGCATTTAGAGGGCGATGGCATAAACAAATTGCCTGCTAATTTTTCAAAGATGAATCACTTGGAAAAACTGTACCTGAATAACAATAGTTTTACGGATGTACCCATGGAGATTAAGGGCCTTAAGAATTTAAAATATGTAGATATGCAGTATAATGAAATTCCTCTTTACAAAGCAAATGATTATAAAACTTCAGGCTTTGCTATTAAGTTTTAATCAAAATTTGTTACTGCGAAGACGCTGAAGCGCAAAGAAAAATTGATAAGTGCGTTGAGAAAACGAAAAGAAATATAAAAACTCCGCGCCTTAGCGATAAAGAAATTGAAAGATGAACATCGAAGAATTACGCGAATATTGTTTGAGCAAACCCTTTACAGAAGAAACTTTTCCTTTTGATGCCGAGACTTTGGTTTTTAAAGTGGGAGGTAAGGCTTTTTTGCTTACCGGAATAGAATCAAAGCCGGTGCAATTTAACGTAAAGTGCGATCCCGAAAAAGCAATTGAGTTGCGTGGTCAATACACGTACGTTTTACCGGGCTACCACATGAATAAAAAACACTGGAACACTATCGTTTGTGAAAGCGGCGTAAGTAAAAAATTAATTAAAGAGTGGATTGACCATTCGTATAATTTGGTTATTGATGGCTTGCCTAAAAAAGAAAGGGAAAAAATCCGACACTAATTAAAATAATTCGTGCCAAAAAACCTACTCCTCCTTAAACGGATTCCGCGGCACCCACTCGGTAGGCTGTAAAAAACTAATAAAGGGTTTTAAAATTATCTGACTGATGGTATTTTGTGGGCGTATATAGCAAGCCAGTTCATGCGCTTTGGCACCAACGGTACTTTTAATTTCGGAGGCGGTACGGCCCAAATTCAAATATCTTTTACCTTTATTAATGGAAATCTCAATAAAATGGTACAAAATATTTTGGTACAAATCGTATTGTTTATTGATCTCATAATCAAAGCCAATGTAATGCGCTTCCAGTTCATCGCCCTCTAAAAAGTAACCCGAGTCGAACGCTACTAATTTATTATCGAGAAAATAACCTGTAATAAAAAAGGCTTCCGGAAAAGTTTTTTTCATTTCGTAAAAATAGTCTTCCGATAATTTTACCAGCTTAAACTTGGCATGGGCAAACACATTGTCGTATAACTTATAAATAAATTTGTTGAATTTTTTTGCTTCCTCAACCGTTAAATCTCTTCTTTCTATTGCGGCGCCGGCTTTAAAAATACTTTTGGCTCTATTGCGGTATTTTTTTGAGAAGGTGGCAATATAATTGGTAACACTTGCGATGTCCTTGGGAATATCTACAATCATGTTGGGCTCAACCGTAAACTGAACAAAGCCTTCCTCCTCCAGCGCTTTTGTTTTTGGTAAAGCCTTTGTGTAAAAATCTTTTACAAGGGTTGCAGATATTGTTCCGCGTAATTTTTCTTCTTTCGAAATTATTTCGATTACTTTTTGTAAAATGTAAAAGGCCTCTTCTCTTTTTATATCGTCGTACACAAAACCATGTTCGCCGCTCACAAAATTATTGCCGCAGGTAACCAGGCGCATAATTACTTTGTCTTTGTACTTGCTGATGTATTTATCAAAAAGTTTTAGTCGCTGCGATTGTAATTCGCTAATCTGCGCCGCAACCATATCACCAAAAACATTGGCAGTAAAATCAATTACCTGAAAATAAACAGCAAAAATCGGTTGTTTTTTTTTGTAAACAATAACGTAACGCATTTTTAGTTGCGAAGCATGTAGTCTTTCGAGCAGGGCCAGATATTCTCTTCCTAAAAAAAAATTATGTTTATCGCAGAGTGTTTGCCACTCAAAGGGGTTTACGGCTAAAATGCTGTCGTAAAAGGTAAAGGTATAATCGCCTTCCAGTTTGCGCTGTTGTTTTTTGCGCTTTTGCTCTTTGTATGTGCTGCAGAATACCATAAAAAATACAGGCTAAATGTACCAAATAAAGACGTGGGCTATGTTAAAAATTCGTCCAAAAAAGTGGTAAATTATCCTTACTTTTGAAAGGTTAAATTATGAGCACAAAAAACATTCCCGATTTCCGTCATTCGCCTACCATAGATCAGGTGAGTATTGAAGAACGTGTTGCGCGTTTTAATACCCGCAGCATTAAAAAAGAGAGTAAGCTGCAAGGCCTCAAACTCGCTCTTAACATGATTGATCTTACTACCTTGGAGGGAAAAGATACCGAGGGCAAAGTAAAACAAATGTGTTATAAGGCCATGCATGTATGCGATTCCTTACCCGGCTTGCCAACGGTTGCTGCGGTTTGTGTTTATCCAACGCATGTTAAAACTGCAAAAAACGCTTTAAAGGGAAGTAATGTAAAAGTTGCTTCGGTGGCCACGGCTTTCCCGAGTGGAAATTCTACATTGGATGTAAAATTGCAGGATACAAAATTTGCGGTTGACAATGGAGCGGATGAGATTGATATGGTTATTAGTCGCGGCGAATTTTTAAAGGGAAATTACAATTTTGTATTTGATGAGATTGCTGATATAAAAGAAGCTTGCGGTAAAGCACGTTTGAAAGTTATTTTAGAAACCGGCGAACTTTCAACTTTAGATAATGTTCGTCGCGCCAGTGATATTGCTATGTATGCCGGTGCTGATTTTATTAAGACATCAACGGGAAAAATTTCTCCTGCTGCAACGATGCCGGTTACTTTGGTAATGTTGCAGGCTATTAAAGATTATTATTACAAAACAGGTATTATGATTGGAATGAAGCCCGCGGGCGGAATTTCAACTGCTAAAGGTGCGCTGCAATATTTAGTTATGCTAAGCGAAACATTAGGTGCGCAGTGGATGAGTAACGAGTGGTTTCGCTTTGGCGCAAGCAGTTTGGTGAATGATATTGTTTTACAATTAGAGAAAGAAGCCAAGGGCGTTTACTATTCTAAAGATTATATAAGTATTGATTAAAATGAAGGCAAAGAAAATAAAAAGGACAGCTAAAAAGGATGTTGATGACTCAAAAACATTTGCAAAGCGTTTAAACAAAGTATTGCCTGCTTTGTTTAAAAAACAAATTTTAAAAAACTCATCAGGTAGCGCCTCATAATGAAAGTACGGGTAATTATAGGGCCAAACGGATCCGGGAAAACTACTTTCTTCAGAGTTTTAAAGGACGACCTTAAGTTAACTGTTGGCACTTTTATCAATGCCGATGAAATAGAAAAAGCCCTTAATTCGAAACGTTCTTATAGTTTTAAAACTAAGAATTTTAAAATAAATGAAAGGAGTTTCATTGTTTTTCTTAAAAATCATTTACTTAGTGAAAAATACGGATCAAAAAATAGTTTAAGTTATATATCGGTCAAAGAAAATAAAATTGTGCTTAAAAAAGGAAGGGTTAATTCTTACATGTGTGCAGCCATTGCAGATTATTTAAGAGAAGAGTGCCTGATGCATGAAGAAAAATTTACATTTGAGTCTGTTTTTTCGGATAAAAGAAAATTGACTTTTATAAAAAACCTTAAGAAGAAGGGATATAAAATTTATCTATATGTAGTTTCTACAATTAATCCTTCGATTAATGTATCGCGGGTTCAAAAAAGAGTAAAAGAGCACGGGCATAAGGTTTCTGAAGAAAAAATTATTTCCAGATTCTATAAATCGCTTATGAACATTAAGAAGGCCATCCCGCTTTCTTACAGAACATTTATTATTGATAATTCTCAGGAGTTTAATCCTGTGTTGGTAATTGAATTGCAAAAAGGAAAAGTATTATTTTTAAACAAAGAATATCAACCCAATTGGGTAAAAAAATTAGTATAGCTATGAAAAATGACGAAACAAAATTAGATTTAATGGGTAACTGGGCATACGCTCCCGCCCCCGAAGATAAAAAGCACATTAAGCTGGATAAGAAATACGATTTGTTTATCAATGGCAAATTTGTAAAACCCGGGAAGGGAAAATATTTTGATACTATTTCTCCCTCAACCGAAGAAAAACTTGCAGAGATTGCGGAGGCGGACGAGAAGGATGTGGACAGCGCTGTTAAAGCCGCAAAGAATGCATACGACAAAACCTGGAAGAAAATGCCCGCCAAAGAGCGCGCAAAATATATTTTTCGCATTGCGCGCATGATACAAGAACGCTCGCGCGAGCTTGCCGTGATTGAAACTATGAACGGCGGCAAACCTATTCGCGAAAGCCGCGATATTGATATTCCATTGGCGGCAAACCATTTTTTTTACTACGCAGGCTGGGCCGATAAATTAGAATACGCTTTTCCCGGTAAAAAACCGCAATCGTTGGGTGTGGCCGGACAAATTATTCCCTGGAACTTTCCGCTGCTAATGGCAGCTTGGAAAATTGCACCGGCCTTAGCAACCGGTAACACAGTTGTATTAAAGCCGGCTGAAACAACCTCTTTGACGGCTTTAAAATTGGCTGAGATAATTCAGGAGAGCGGATTGCCCGATGGAGTTGTAAACATTGTTACCGGCCACGGAAAAACAGGAGCTGCCATTGTAAATCATCCATTGGTAAATAAAGTTGCGTTTACCGGAAGTACGGATGTAGGAAAATTAATTCAGAAAGCAATTGCCGGTACCGGTAAAAAAGCAACACTCGAGTTGGGCGGTAAAGCCGCAAACATTGTTTTTGAAGATGCCGCTATTGATCAGGCCGTAGAAGGAATTGTAAACGGAATATTTTTTAACCAGGGCCACGTTTGTTGCGCCGGTTCAAGATTGTTTGTGCAGGAAGGAATTGCAGATGAGTTAATCCGCAAACTAAAAGACAGAATGGAAACCCTTATTGTTGGCGACCCATTAGATAAAAATACAGACATAGGCGCTATCAACTCGCACGAGCAATTGCAAAAAATAAATCAGTATCTAAAACTGGGAGTACAAGAGGGAGCGGACATTCACCAATCATCTTGCGCAATTCCCAAAAAAGGATTTTTCTGCAAGCCCACATTATTCTTAGGCGCTTCACAATCGCACCGCATAGTGCAGGAAGAAATTTTTGGCCCGGTGTTAACCGTACAAACTTTTCGTACTATCGAAGAAGTGATTGAGAAGGCAAATAATATTCCGTACGGCTTAAGCGCAGGCGTGTGGACTGATAAGGGTTCTAAAATATTTAATCTCACGCAAAAATTACGCGCGGGTGTTATTTGGGCAAACACATATAATAAATTTGATCCTACTTCTCCTTTTGGCGGATTTAAAGAAAGTGGTTTTGGCAGAGAAGGCGGCCTGCATGGATTGATGCCTTATCTTTCTTTGTAATTTTTTGTGACGGAGAAACTTTCACATACGCAAAAAAAATTGCTTTCAGATTACCTTATGGATTTTGTTACCGACGAGCGAAAAAGTCGTTTTAACGAAGTACTTTCAAATCGGATTAGTCACATGCATATTGTGTTGGAAGATGTGTATCAGGCGCATAATGCCAGTGCGGTGGTGCGTAGTGCCGATTGCTTTGGCGTGCAGTATGTTCATTTTATTGAGAACCGAAATAAATATAAAATATCCGGCGAGGTGGCATTGGGCGCATCGCAATGGGTAAATATAGAAAGGCACAAAGACACAAAAGAAACTTTGCTGGGTTTAAAAAACAAAGGCTTTAAAATTGTTGCAACCTCGCCGCATAAAAATGATCAAACCATTTTTGATTTTGACGTAAACGATAAATTTGCCCTTGTTTTTGGTACCGAAAAAGAAGGTATCACAAGCGAAGTGATTAATATGGCCGATGAATTTGTAAAAATCCCCATGATGGGTTTTACCGAAAGTTTTAACATCAGTGTTTGTGCAGCGCTTTGCATGCAGGAGCTTACGCATAAAATCCGCACAGAAGTAAAAGAGCCCTATCTTACAAATAACGAGAAAGAAAGCATTTACCTGGATTGGCTCTTAAAATCTATTAAAAGGAGCGATTTGATTGTGAAGGATTTTGTAAGTAAAAATCTGTAAAATTAATATTCTTCAAGCATTTTGATCATAGTCGGATAAGGTTTCATGAGCTCTTTAAATTCATCTTTCGCTTTATCTTCATCACATTCTTCGCAGTCATCGATGAAGTCAAGCCAATATTCGCCCATTAAAAACACCAGCAGCAGGTCATCGGGTTTGGTTTTTAACCATTCCTTTACATTTGTAATTATTTTTTTTCTCACTTTAACATTATCAATTCTTTGTATAGATGTTTGAATGTAGGATACATCGCTGCGGTTGGTTAATAAAGTGGAAGCAAGGCTTCCCAGATAAAATAAATCCGGATATTTATAAAACGTTTTTGAAGTAGCAACTAATTTTATTTCTAAAGGTGTTTCGGGTTTATATACCTCGTAAAAAACGAGTGATTTTGAAAATGTAGAATAATTTTGTTTTTCGAGTGATTCAAGAACAGTTTTTCTGTGTCTGGTACGAGAGTATTTGTAATATCCCGGGGCAAAATACTGATTTGGATATCTGTTAGTAATTCCAATGCAGGAAAGCTGTTCTTCCGAAGGTGCAAACCAGAGGTAGTTTTCAATTGAAAAATTTGTAAAGACTTTTATATTTTCTTTATCGATCGGATTGTTATTGTAATGTTTTCTAAAAAAATTACACCTGTCTTTTTCGTAAAGCGCATTTAGTTTTTCAAAATTTTTAGTTTCCTTTTTATATTTTTCTCTAGTAATTTTATCCGTATCATGTTCAGGTCTTTGTGGTTCATCAGGTTCTCCTGGAAATTTCTCCCATTTTGCATTAAGGCTGTCTATATTGGGAGGGTATGAAGTGATAAATCTGTCTAATTTATAATAAAGTATATCGCTGTTGCCGCTTATAGTTTCGTAATAATTCATCGCTTTATTTATAAAAGCGGGTAGTGGGTGATGTGTGAAAGTATCCAGAAATTGTATACATAATAATTCGTCAGTGGTATCTATAAGCCGTGTTCCCTTTTTAAAATCGGAAATGCTTGTATAACCTTCCGTGTTTTCAAATGCAAGATTTTTAAATCTGTTTGGAACGGGAAAACAATGAAAAAGAATTTTATTAAAATATTGCTTCAAAAATACAGGTTCAAAAAGAAAGAAGTCGTAATAGTAATCCTCGAACTCTTCTAGTTTGTATTTTTCTACAATTGTTTCAAAGTGAATTTGCGCAGCAAGATCTTTGTAAATAGATTTTAGCGTGGCGCTATCTTCAGAGTAGGTTATTAGTAGTACTTTTGCATACAGGCTGCTGAAATTTTTAATAGTTTTCTTTGCCTCAAATTTCTTATGCATTTCAGCACTCTTCTTCAAAAAGCTGTTTAGTGTTGCACTCATTTTTGCTTCATCGCGCTGAGCGAAAAAAGAATGACTCAAAAATGTACTTAGCAATATGCTCAGTAGAAGCCTCATACTATAAAAATAACTATAAAATCGATCAAATTCAGGCAGATTTAACCGCTAAATAAGCCCATTCGTCTTTTTTAACAAGCAATGGTGCAAAAACATACCCACATTTGGTTGCGGTTTAACAATATATTTTTATCATTGTAATGTAACTTTTTGCAATAAATTCCGTTACACATATATAATGATGAAACATCTGCTATATCTGTTAATTTTTGCCCTGCTTGGCAACAAAGCAATGGCACAAAAGGTAAGTACTGTAGATGATCCTATTGCCGCTATGCTGGATAGCCTTGCCACTAAAAAAATATTGGATAAGCTTTATGCAAAACCTTCAACTCAAAAAAATAAATTCCACTATGCACCCGATTCAATTCCGGTAGCAGATGAATTTATTTACGAGAGCAGATTAGCAAAACTGGATGCTGTTTCTCCTTTTGATTTGCAATACAATCCAACTGTAAAAGGATATATCGAGTTGTATACCATGCGCCGCCGCTCAACGTTATCGCGCCTTTTGGGTTTATCTCAATTATACTATCCCATCTTCGAAGAAATTTTGGATAAATACAATATGCCTCTCGAGTTAAAGCATTTGGCGGTAATCGAATCTGCATTAAATCCTACCGCGCGCTCGCGCGTAGGTGCAACCGGGCTTTGGCAGTTTATGTACCCAACAGCAAAAATGTATAATCTCAATATCAACTCGTATATCGACGAGCGTTCTGATCCTTATAAAGCAACTATTGCCGCCGCTGAGTATATGCAGTTTTTATACAGCATGTTTAAAGATTGGCAAATGGTACTTGCGGCATACAATGCAGGCCCAGGCACAATCAATCGCGCCATACGCCGTAGCGGAGGCAAAAAAACATATTGGGAAATACGCCCTTACTTACCTTTAGAAACACAAGGCTATGTGCCCGCATTTATTGGTGCCAATTATGCTATGACGTATTTTGCCGAGCATAATGTGTATCCTTCAGTTCCTCAAAAAACATATTTCGAGCTCGATACAGTAGTTATTAAAGAACCGCTAACATTTCAACAACTCTCGCAAGTACTTGACGTAAGCATTGATGAAATTCAATATTTCAATCCTATTTATAAAAAACAAATTATTCCGTCGGGAGGGCATGTGTTAACGCTTCCAAAAACTACGCTTGGGAAATTTATCAGCAACGAAGAAGAAATTTACGCCATGCTTCGCAAACAGGCAACCGAACAGCAATTAATCACCCAAACCAATATAAAAGAAATTCAGATTTCGCATCTCATCAAAAAAGGAGAGAACCTTAAGTCAGTGGCAAAAAAATACGGAGTAACCGTAACAGATTTAAAAATCTGGAATCTTATTGGTAAAAAAGGCCTGAGGCCGGGCAGGCGACTCGTTATTTATAAGGCAGAAAAACCGCAATTAGCCGAAGTTAAAAAACCCGAGGCCGCCGAAAATAATTCTGCTTCAACTACCGAAGTTAAAGACACCAAAACTTTAACCGAGACTCATCTGCCGCTTAAACCCAAAGTATATGTGGTAAGAAAAGGAGATACTTTTTATAAAATCGCCTTGGATTTTGGTATTCCGGTAGATGATTTACTTGAACTAAACGGCCTAAAGAAAGGCACAGGTTTACAAGTGGGCCAAAAGTTAAAACTGGCCAAATAAGATTGTTAAATTCCAATTAATATTTTATTGGCGATGGTGGATGCCTTCAAAAATTATTTACCTTCACAGAGTCAATTATAAATTAATTAACCTTAAAATAAAACATCATGGCATTTGAATTACCGGCGCTTCCATACGCGCCTAACGCTTTAGAACCTAACATTGATGCCCGTACCATGGAAATTCACCACGGCAAACACCATCAGGCTTATGTAACTAATTTAAACGCCGCACTTGCCGGCACCGATGCAGAAAAATTAAGCATCGAAGAAATTTGCAAAAACATTTCTAAATACCCTATGCCCGTACGTAACAACGGCGGCGGACATTACAACCACTCCATGTTTTGGAAAGTAATGAAAGCAAACGGGGGAGGAGCTCCGTCAGGCGATTTGGCAGCCGCAATTGATAAAACATTTGGCAGCCTGGATGAATTTAAAAAACAGTTTGCAACCGCAGCAGCTACGCGTTTTGGAAGCGGCTGGGCCTGGCTTTGTGTAAAGGCCGATAAAACCCTTTGCGTTTGCTCAACTCCAAATCAGGATAACCCTTTAATGGATATTGCCGAATGTAAAGGCACCCCGGTACTGGGCCTTGATGTTTGGGAACATGCTTATTATCTCAATTACCAAAACCGCCGCCCCGATTACGCAACAGCCTTTTGGAATGTGGTTAATTGGGATGAAGTAGCCAATAATTACAAAGCCGCTATGAAATAAGAATAATATTGTTAATTAAATTACGTTTAAAGGATATGCCACAAGCATATCCTTTTTAATTTTACTTTAATGCGCATACTACTTCTTATATTTTCTGTTTTCTGTTTCGGTAATCTGTTTTCGGGCGAAATTAAATTAGCAAAGAGCTTCGTAAAATGCAGCCATGAGGCATGTTCATTTAAAAAGCCAAACCCTATTTGGGTTAGTTTTTTCAAAAAGCAAAATCACAGAAAAAGAATAATTGCATCCGCACTGGCCTTTCCGCTCCCCTTTGGTATTTTGGGTATTCACCGTATTTACCTGGGCACAAAACCCTATATACCCTTAATTTATATTGGTACCTTTTTAGGCTGCGCCGGCCTGATTCCTTTAATTGATTTTATTCACCTGATAAGCAATAAAGATATTTCCCGATTTCAAAATAACCCGCATATTTTTATGTGGATAGATAATGAGCCCAAAAAATAAAACCATGATGGAAAAAAATGATGAAAAAATAAGAAAAGCGTTCAGAGCAAAAGACTGGAACGATATAAAAGCGTCCGACAGCTGGCAGATTTTTAAAATAATGAGCGAGTTTGTAGATGGCTTTGAACGGATGAGCCGCATTGGCCCCTGCGTATCCATATTTGGAAGCGCGCGCACCAAACCGGATAACCCTTATTATAAACTGGCAGATGAAATTGCGTTTAAACTAACACTAGAAGGTTATGGCGTAATAACCGGCGGCGGCCCCGGTATTATGGAAGCTGCCAATAAAGGTTGCAATCGCGGTAACGGTAAATCGGTGGGATTAAATATTGAATTGCCTTTTGAGCAAAAGCCTAATGAATATATTGATCGTGATAAAAGTATCGACTTTCATTACTTCTTTGTGCGAAAAACTATTTTTTTAAAATACTCGCAGGGCTTTATCGCTTTGCCCGGTGGATTTGGAACGATGGATGAATTATTTGAAGCCCTTACCTTGGTGCAAACGCATAAAATTGGCGAGTTTCCAGTTGTGCTTGTAGGAAAAAAATACTGGCAGGGGATGCTTGACTGGATAAAGCAAACGATGTTGCTTGACGAACATAATGTGAATGAAAGCGATTTAGAATATTTTAAAGTAGTTGATACGGCCGATGAAGCAGTAAAAGTAATCACCGAATTTTATTCTAAATACCTCCTTAAGCCAAACTTTTAAAAACCTATCAAAAAAAAATCCCTTCGTTTTGCGGAGGGATTTTTTTATTGTTTTCAAAAATTAATTTGTTCGCCAGTATTTAACATAACTTCCCATACGGATGTAGTAATATTTTTTTCCGCCGGAGGTAACCATATTATAATTTACGAGGTTAATTTCCATTTTAAAATCAGCTTCCTGACTAAACGCGGGATAACCTAAAAAATCATTTGGCTTAAATTTAACCAGTGTATCTGTGCCCGGAGCTTTGCGTGTATAATTAAAGCCCGCGTTATCATGCCAGCTAATGATAGCTGTATCTGTATTAGTTGAGAAAAGTTTAATAGGGATTTTTGCAAAAGGAGTCTCGTTGTAAAGAGAATCGGTTTTAAACTTTAATGAGTCTGTATGATAAACAAGGTAATATACATTAAGAGAATCGTGCACTTTAACATCATGTTTCCATCTTAGTGTATCAGCATGATTAGGCATTGGCGGAGCCGCCGCCGCCGGTTTTGGAACTACAGGTAAAGGTTTATTTAAAATTTTTGGGTAAGTAGGAACCCACTCGTCTTTCCAGTAGCTGAAGCCTGAGGCGGCACTATTTGCAAACGCTGAGTACGAGGGATTACCGTTAACAAGTGTATAAGTCATAGCTGGAACACTTCCGGCGCCTGTAACATTCCAAGAAACGTTTGAAGAAAAATTTAAGCTATAAGTAGTAGGGTAAGACTGATATAAAAAAGCAAGAGAAGGGGTTAAGTTAGAAGTATCAACAGTTACCGAACCGCCGCTTGTAAGGCTTGTAAAATTACCCGAAGTATTAGTAAATGCTGCTATACCGTATTGAAACTCTTTTTCAAACGGGCTGATAGTTAAAATACGGTAATTATGAACGTGAATAGCAGCCAGAATTCCGTCTGCGTCTTTAATAACCGGTAAAGAGGGTGTGCCGTATATATAATCTCCGGTTGTACCATTGGATAATGTTTGTTTAGGAAATGCCACAGTATCTTTTTTGCAAGATGCTAAAAAGCTAACGGATACGGCAAGTACTAGAAATTTAACGGTGTAAATACTATTTTTCATCATGTTAATTTTAAAAACTTAAGATACAATTTTAAACAAAAATTGAATAATGGGCAATTTTAATTGTTAAAAAATACCGAGTATTTGGTAACTGGTAGCTTTTGGGTAAAAATTGGTAAAAAAAGTCCTAAAATCAGCTTTTTGGGCTGCTTTTTCCCTTCAAATCTGCCTCTCCAACAACCCTAAATGCCGTACGCCTGTTCTTCTGATGCTCAGCCTCTTTATCTTCCTTGGTGCTTAGTTTCTCAATCTCAGCGTCACTGTAAATAGGCTTAGTTTCTCCGTATCCCTTTGGAATCAACCTGTCTTTGTTTATGCCTTTAGAAATTAAGTAATCTACGCAGCTTTGTGCCCTGGCCTGAGATAATTTCATATTATAAATATCACTTCCGCGGGTATCGGTATGCGAGTTAATTTCGATAGAAAAGTTCTCGTTTAATTTAAGCATGGTAAAAATATTATCCAATATCTCTTTAGATTTTGGCCTTAAAGTAGCCTTGTCCAAATCATACTCAATACCCTCAATAACCACATCACCCCCGGGTATCATATTTAAAAAGAAATCCTGCACAAAGTGTGTAGTTTCTGTTTTTCCTTTTGTAGCAAGACTTGCTGCATCCGCAAAATATTGTCTTTTCTGAGCCTTTAAATAAAACTCTTTTTCGGGAGGTAAAGTAGTAAAGTAATAACCCTTCTCATCCGTAATCAATAAAAGTGGTTCCATATCACCATGCACATCTTTTACAGTTACAAGAGCACTGGGTATCGGAAAGTTAGTGGCGGCATCAAAAACAACTCCGCTAAGGTCAAACTCTATTGGTTCGTTATCAAATTCGTAAATATCGTAGCAATGCCCGTCGGGACAGTCTTCTCTGTCGCTGGCAAAATAACCTTTGGTTTGCGTACGCTCCATAATTAAATAAGCATCGTCTTTGCTTGAGTTAATTGGCTGCCCTAAATTTTTTGCCATTGTAAAAGTAGTGTCATCGGGATTGAAAGAGCTCTTAAAAAGATCAAGCCCGCCTAAACCTGCATGCCCGTTAGAAGCAAAAAATAAAGTAGAAGATATGGTATGAAAGAAAGGAGAAATTTCGTCACCCGGCGTATTTACAGTAGGGCCTAAATTATGTGGTTCGCTGGTAGCACCGTTTTCATCAATGTTAACATACCAAATATCCATACCACCTTTACCACCCGGGCGGTTAGATGAAAAATAAAGTTTAGTTCCGTCAAAAGTAATATACGGATGCATCGATTTGAATCCCGAAACGTTTACATTCTTATCAAGCTTATAACACTCAAAGAATTTTCCGTCGGCCATTTTAGCCATGTAAATAAAAGTTTCATCACGGTTATTATCGCTCCAACGTGTTAAAAATAAAATTTCATCAACCGAAACTACACCCGCTCCTTCGTGCAAACCGCTGTTAACCGGCCTTCCAAAATTATGTGGTTTGTCCCAAATACCGTCGTGGTTTTCGGTCCACCATAAATCACATAAATATTTTGAATCCTGTTTTTCGGGATTGTTAACCACGCCACCTTTACGCGCCGAGGTAAAAATTAATTTAGTTGGACTACCATAAAACATTGGAGCAAAATTGGCGGAGCCCTTATTAACAATAGCGGTATCCATCATTTTAACACGTACTTGCGTATGCGTGTTGTTTATCGAGTCCTGCGCATAAAAGCAGCTCGACATCATGTGCTGCGACTGTTTAGTAAGCGAATCGGTTTTGTAGGAAGAGCCTGTGTACGACTCAAACTCATTCATAGCCTCGGTATATCTTTTTTCCTGCATTAAGGCAAGGGCGTAGTAATACTCATCATCGGTATAAACCCCGCGGTCCATGCTCTTTTTTAAATGAATAACGGCATGGCTGTAATCTGCATTAAGCTGATATGCATGGCCCAGTTGATGCACGATATAATCGTACTTGCCAACCTTTACCACATTGCCTTTTTTTACTTTAGTAGTATCTTTTAAATCTTTCATTGGAAGATTTACCAAAGTAACTTCATAGGGCAAAACAAAAATATCTAAAATAGTAGTGTCGTCAAGCACCTTGCTATAGTAATTGATAGCAGTGGCATAATCTTTTTTCTTGTAAGCTTCATCGGCATACATAAGCCAAAGCTTTTTCGATTGAGAGAATGCTCCAACCGACGATAAAATAAAACAAGCAGCAATTAAAAATTTCTTCATACTATATATACGCTTACAATCTTGGACAATTTCTTATAACATCCGGTTTTTTCTTTTTACCCATATAGGTTAATGATATTTCAAAAGCACCGCGCGAGTGCGAGGCGTCTTTTAAGGAAGAAGTATTTACATCGTATCCGATTTTAGCAATGTAGTTATTACGGCGCGCACCCACATAAATAAGCCCGGCATCGCGGTTACGGTAGGTAAGTCCGGCCAGTAAATAAAGCTGATCGTGCTTAAGATAATAACCAAAATCTACCGCGTACGTTTGCTCAATCACATTTTTTTCCATCATCACAAGCGCCTTTGGTAAAATGTAAAATAATTCGGTTACGTTTATACGAACGCCGCCGTGCATGTAATGACGCATAGGTAATTTATTATTGAAACCAAAAAATGTTTCCTTAGGCTCAAGCAAATTAAATACAGAATAACCTAAAAACGGATTGAGGCGGCTTTGTTGTTTGGCGAAATAGTACATAAAGCCGGCGTTGACTTGCGGAAGTAAAATATTTCGGCTGGCAAGATTTTCGTTATTGGTTAAACTTTTATCAAAAAATCCGCCGTTGGTTGGCGTATATTGACTATCGAAAGTATAAATGTTGTACTCAATCGATTTTTGTGTGATACCCGCTTGTAAACCCATTGCCAGTTGATGAAAACGCATTTTATCAAGAGGAACATTATACGCTGCAGAACCTAAAGCCTGAAACACATTGTATCCGCCAACACCGGCTCGCATTTCGGTTATTTGTCCGCCAAAACCCCATTTGCCAAACGGAGCGTCAAGGCTTATAAGAGCGGTGTTGTAAGGTTTAAAAGCAACTGCTTTCCATTGATTGCGGTACTGTGCGTGTACGCGCCACGGAGCATCAACCATGCCGGTCATTGCAGGATTTAAAAACAGCGGGCCCGCGTCGTACATCGACAAGTGAAAATCCTGGGCCTTAACTGTGTTTAGTAAAACACAGCAGGTAATCAAAAATATTTTAATAAGTCGCTTCATGTTATTTCAATAAAGTTACGTCGCCGCTTTTATGAATCAATTTTTTATTAAAGGTCTCTACATCCAATACCCACACATAAACACTCATGGGTTGTTCAATCTTACTAATTGTTCCGTCCCAGCCAATTTTTTGGTTGTTGGTTTCAAATACCAGGTCGCCCCAGTTGTTGTAAACTCTGAAATGCATTTTTTCGAACGGCCCGCCTCGCACAAAAAGAAAATCGTTGGCGCCATCACCGTTAGGTGTAAATGCGGTTGGCACCTGCGGTAAAAGCGTGATTGAAATTTCTTTGCTTGCCGTGTCTCTACAACCCCACTGGTCGGTTACAACTAAAATAACATCGTAATAACCCTGATTGGCGTAGCTGTGTGTTGGGTTTTGAAGATTGGATAAAAGTGTATCGCCAAAATTCCAGTACCAGGAAATAATTGTTGCCTGCGGTGTTGATTGATCGGTAAAATTAATTACGTCCAAGGCGTTGGCCGGATTTTCGCTCATCGTAAAATCTGCGGTTGGAGAGGGGCGTACCGTTACGGGTTTTTGAATAGTATCAACGCAACCAAGGCTTGATTGAACAATTAAAGTTGTTGTATACGTGCCTGCAGTACTATATATGTGCGTTGGATTTTGAAGCGTACTGGTATTTCCGTCGCCAAAATTCCATTGCCATGTTGCAATTGTAGCAGGAAACGCAATGGATGTATCTAGGAAGGTAGTTATGTTGCCGGAGCAAGGTGTATTAAAATTAAAATTAGCGTTTGGTAATCCGTAAATGGTTACCGTTTTTTGAATGGTGTCTTTGCAACCATTACTTCCGGTAACAATATGTGTTACTGTATAAGTGCCAGGCAGTGTATACGGATGCACAGCATTTGTTGAAATAGCCTGAGTACCGTCACCAAAATCCCAGTTCCATCCGTTAATAGAGCCAACCGTGGTTGATGAAGCATCGGTAAAGAATGAATTAAGGCCAAAGCAATTGTTGGGGACCGTGAAATTTGAGGTTGGAGCAGGAACGAAAGTTACCTTCATCGTATCTATTGAAGGATTGCACCCTTTGTTATTGGTTGAAGTAAGTATAAATTGTATTGAACCCGCTGCAATATCACCGGCTGATGGATAATATAAACAGTTAAGCACAGCGCTTGAGGGAACAAACGAACCTGTGCCGGTAGTTGTCCAGCCGCCGGTAGTTGTAAAGCCACTTATTAATCCGTTAAGAATAATAAATTGGTTATCGCAAATAGTTAAATCGTTTCCGGCAAAAACTACGGGCGCTTTTTCTATTATATAAACAACAGTATCAACTACGGGCGGACAGCTTCCTCCTGTAGAACTGAGTAAAATAGTAACCGAGCCGGCGGCCGTATCGGCCGAGCTCATTGTATATGTTGTATTTAATATGGTTACGTTTCCAAATGCGCCCGAGCCTCCAATGGATGACCAGGTTCCGTTTGAAGCACCGGCGCTTACACTTCCGTTAAGTTGTATAATGCCCATGTTAGAACAAATGGTATCATCAATACCTGCGTTTACGGCAGGGGCGGGGGTAATAATAATTTGCAGGCTGTCTTCAACCGAATTACATAAGCCATTGCCTGTTGAAGTTAAATGAACGGTAATACTTGCCTGCGCCTGATCGGCTGCACTAAGCTGATAAAAAGTAGAAAGGTTGGTGCTGCTTGGACTAAAAACTCCGGAACCTGAAGTGGACCATACTCCCGAAGAAGAACCGCCGCTTACGTTTCCGTTAAGTAAAACTTTAGGTGTGTTGGCACATACTACAATGTCTGCTCCGGCATTTACTATTGGAGCAGGTGTAAAAAATAAATAAAGACTGTCGGTTGTATTAGGGCAACCAAAAACGCTTCCGGTAGAGGCATAGGTTATTAAAACCGAGCCGGATGAAATATCTGCGGGAGAAGGCGTATATGTTGTAGCAGTGGCAGCGGTGTTTCCAAAAGAGCCTCCGTTTCCTCCTGCCCAGGTGGCACCTAAGCAATAATTAAAATATCCGTTTAATGAAATTGGCGTTACGTTGTTGGCGCACATAGTTACATCGGCACCCGCAGTAACAATCGGTGATTTTTCGAGGAAAACCACCACTGTATCTGATACCGGTAAACAGTTTCCCGTTGAAGTGAGCACAAAAGTTAAAGTGGTTTTGGTCGAATCTAATCCGCTTAAGGTATAACCTGTATTAAGGGATGTTGGGTTTGTAAATACGCCGGTACCGTTAGGTGTACTCCATACGCCACTGCTTGTTCCGCCGGTAACACTACCGCTTAAGTTTACGTTTATATTGTTAGTACACATAATTGCATCAAAGCCGGCGTTGGTAACAACGCGGCGTATAAACGACGACATATAATGAAATAAACATCCGGTTGTAGTACCACCATTAATAATGCCCATTGAAAAATTATCAATAGAGTTGGTAAGCAGGTTGGCTGTACCCGAAGGTATTTGTGCTACCGTAAAAGGTACCTGCGCGCCCATCCATACGCCGCCTGTGCCCGGCACAGGTGTAAACATTGGAGCGGTAACAAGTGCTGCACTTCCATTAAGTAAAAAAGCTCCTTCTGCACCACTTTTACAAATTAAATTAATTAAGAAAAGTTGATTATTGGTACGCGTAAAACTTACCTGGTTGGAGCCCGAGCAATTTATTGGAGGAAGTATCGCTTCGCCTAACTCGCAACCAAAACCGCTGGCCTGAATTACATAAACGTTTTTATCGGAGGTGACATAAGTTAAAGGCTGAGTAATATTATAATTCCAAGTGTCACCTTGATTTAATGTAAAGGTTGTTACCGAGCCGTCGTTAACTGTAATGGTTGTAAAGTTTTTTGTGGCTACTATAAAAATTCCTTCCTGCGAGGCCGCATTCATCTGGCCAATATTTACAATGTACTCGGTTCCTATTACATCGGTTGGCACAATCTGATCGCCCATTAAATCTCTGCAACCGCCGCCGGCGGGTTCCCACACAGAGTCATCTGCTACCGTAACGGCAATAGGTTTATCCGCAACAACAATAGTTCCGCTTAAATTATATCCGTTCGAGGCTTCGTTTTCGGTTAGATTTTGAACTGTATAAGATTCTCCTTCATTTAAGGTAATCGAATAGCTGGTATTTGCCGCATGGCCCACTACATTACAGCGCGGAGTAATCCAAACAGTAGTGGCATTTTGTGTTGCCACAATTCCTATTTGCGAGTAAGGCAAAACAGGATTAAACGGGCCAATATCCCATTTGGTTTGAAAAGGGCAAACAAATTCAAGCCCTAAACCATTTTGTCCTTTTAAAGAAAATGTTTCAGGATTAAGGTTGGAAAGTGTTATAACTTCATAAACAGCTGTAATTGGAAAATCAGAATGTATTCTAAGCCCGTAAGGTAATACGGTATTCGCGGGTTTATTTTCAATGGTATTAATTATCCATGAAAGTGTGTGCGAGAAAAGGGAGTTGGCAGGAATATTTACAGTTGTATCGTAAGTTCCGGCAGGTTGGTAAATACGTACCGTGGTGGGATTACCGAACGTGGCAAGGCGTATAACAACAGGCACATTGCCATTATGACTTGGTGTTACCCATGGCGCTGCAAACCAAAAAGCAGTGTCAATTTGTGCAACCGATGTACTTAGCTTAAAAACGAGTAAGGCCAGTACAAGTATTATTTTTTTCATTCTTTTCATCTTTCGATGTTTTAATTGTTTTTTTAAACAAAAACTATTTACCCTCTTCTTCTGTAGCGGGCTTCTTTTTGTTTTTTAAATTACTTTTAAAGCTATTGTCAATTGTGTTAAACTCTTCTTCATCGGCATCGTGCTGCTTTTTGGTTTTAACCCAACTGTAAGTAATCATCAGCTCGTGTGATCCGCCGGTGTATTTTTTGATTCCGGAAAAAGGCACGTCATACGCATAAGCAATACTGATTCTTTCCAGGCAAACGCCGCCAATCATAATACTGTAAGCATCATTCATCCTGTAAGAAACGCCTGCCCAAAATTGTTTCATATAAATAGCGCGTAAACTAAACTCGGGTTGCACACCAACCGGAGCGTTATACTTTATAAGCGTAGAAGGCTGTACACTGAATTTTTTATTTACTCTGTAAGTATATCCAGCCAATGCATAAATATGCGGCGTTAATCTGCTGTGCGAATTAGTGAAGTCTACTTTATTATCAACCTGATAAGCCGAAACACCCAGAAAAGCATTTTTCCTATACAAATACAAGCCGGCATTAAAATCATAAGCGATTTTAGAAAGCAAACTTCCTGTTAAAACCTGATCGTCTTTATCGTAAATTTTTGCATCATATAAACGCACACGGTATTGCATTGCACCTGCCGAAAGTGCCATACCCAATTTCCAGCTATCGTTAATCTTTAAATGATATGCATAAGTTAAATAACCACCCGTACGTTGTAATAAACCTGTAACATCTGCGGTAATCATTCCGCCAAAAGCAACCTTAGTGCTTTTTTTGAAAGGCCCGTATAAACTTGCCATGTACGTTTTCGGAGCTCCTTCAAAACCTGTCCACTGGTTACGGTAATTCATGTTGGCCTGAACGTAATTATTAGAACCCACCACTGCCGGATTAAAAGCGTAAGCATTAAGCACGTAATTGGTAAACAAAGGCATTTGCTGAGAAAAAACTTTCACCGAAGCTATTCCTACAAATAAAACGATATATATAAAAATCTTTTTCATAAATTTTATCTTAACAGTAATACCGCTCCTTTATACGGACTGAGATGTTTGGCATCCTTTAAATCAATTACATAATAGTAAGAAGCGGCGGGTAAATCGTGCCCGTTAAAAGTACCATCCCATGCTTTTGCATAACCGGTTGAGCTGAACATCTGCACGCCCCATCGGTCGTATACCTCAATGGTTGCGGTGGGATAGAAGGACTGTATAAATTCTAAATGCCAGATATCATTTTTACCATCACCGTTAGGAGAAATTGCGTTTGGTATCAGCTCGGTAATTTCGTTTGTTACGTTATTAATTTTTACAACGTGCCTTGCCGTATCGGTACAACCATAAGCATCTTTAACCACTTGTACAACAATGTAATTTCCGTTTGCATAATAAATATAAGTAGGATTTTGTGCTACAGAAGTTCCCGGAGGCACATCGCCAAAAGTCCAGTTCCACGAAGAAGCGTATTTAGAAGTATCTACAAAATTTACACTGGTACCGGTACTTTGACCTTGCGGAATGCTAAAATAAAATCCCGCCTGCGCACGTGGCGTTAAAGCAAAAGACTGAACGGCTGTATCTTTACAATTATGATTAGATGTTACAATTAAAGTAATGAAGTAAGTTCCTTGTCCGGGAAAATACTGCGTTGGATTTTGCTGTGTGCTGTTGCCAATACCACCAAAATCCCAGAACCAGTTTGAAATGGTATCGGGTGGAGTGATAGTTGTGCTGTCGTGAAAATTTAAATTTAAATAAGTACCGCTGCATTGGCGGGTTACACCGAAATTAGCAGCAGGTAAAGGATAAACAGTAACAGTTTTTTTAACTGTATCGTAACAATTGTAAGTGTTTTTTACGATTAGCTGCACTGTAAAAGTGGCAGCGCTGAGATAATTATGTGTAGGATTTTGCGTAAACGCCACACCGGCATCGCCAAACTTCCATGCCCAGCTTGCTAAGGAGCCGGCGCTTGGTAACGAAAAATCGGTAAAGTTTGTACCTGAGTTTAGGCAAGAGTTATTGGAAGAAAAATTTGCAAAGGGTTTTGCTCTGAAATTAATTTGAACAGCGTCATTTGCCGATAGACAGGTTGCATTATTGGTAGAAGTAAGGGTAAGCACTAAAATACCATTGGCAATTTCGGTTGCGGTTGGGGTATAGCTCGCATTTAAAGTTGTATTGCTTGGCGAAAAAATTCCGGCGCCTCCGCTCCATATTCCGGTGGTAGTGGCACCGCTAACGTTACCGCTTAAAGTAAAAGAACCGCCATTTACGCAAGCATCAATATTACCGCCCGCATTAACCAAAGGGGGTGCTGTAAAGGTTACAACAAGCGTGTCTTCGGCCGAATTACATAAGCCGTTGTTAGTTGTAGTTAATTTTAAAGTAACTGTGCCTAAGGCAACATCTGCCGGACTAGGATTATAAGTTGCGTTTAAAGTAAGGTTGCTTGGTGAAAAAATTCCGGTGCCGGTGCTGGTCCATTTTGCTGAGGTTGCGCTTCCATAAAGTGTCCCGTTTAAAGTTACGGCAGCGTTATTGGCGCAAACCGAAGCTGTTGCGGGCCCCGCATCAACGCCCGGCGCATTGGTAATTACAACTTTCATGCTGTCGGTTACCGCGCCGCAACCACCATTATTGGTTGAG
The DNA here is from genome assembly GCA_038214655.1 of Bacteroidia bacterium. Lineage (GTDB taxonomy): Bacteria > Bacteroidota > Bacteroidia > B-17B0 > Aurantibacillaceae > PALSA-968. The sequence goes on from JBBQRR010000003.1 coordinate 100,913, forward strand.
GTTAAAATCATCCAAACTTGCCCCGCGGCAGTATCAGCTGCTGTGGCTGTATAAACAGCACCCATATTTGTATTGCTTGGCGAAAAACTTCCGGCTCCCGAAGAAGTCCAAATTCCTGTACTGGCACCAAGTGTTACGCTGCCTCCTAATTGAACAAAAGCATTGTTGGCACAAACAATCTGATCGGCACCCGCGTTAACCAAAGGCTGAGGATTTACCGTAAGAACAATAGTATCTTTTAATTGCGTGCAAGGGCCATTTGTTGTAAGTACTAATAATATCGGGTGAATTAAAGTATCTAACGCGCTTGGCACATAGGTGTTTGTTAATGCGCTTGTACCGCTGGCAAAAGTTCCAAAACCATTGGTGCTCCAAGTGCCTAATACGTTTCCGCCGCCAATAGTTGCATTTAAAGGCAAAGTTGAATTAGAACAAACGGTTGCGGTTGCAGGTCCTGCGTTAATAGTTGGGTACGCTTCAAACTGACTTACATAACCAAAACCTCCACCGGCAGTTGAAGAACCATTGTGTATGGCGCAACCAAAAATATCGCCGCCATTGGTAATTATTTGATTTACTCCCGCAGGTACCTGAACGGGTGTAAAATAAATTTTTGCACTTAAAATAGTTCCGCCTGTGCCCGGTACCGGATTAAAAGCCGAACCCGGAATTAAAGCTGCGTTACCGTTAATTTGAAAACCGTTTTGAAAACCATTACGCGTATATAAACTAACCGCAAAACTATCATTGGTGGCGCGATTAAAAGAAACGCTGTATGTGCCCTGACAATAAATAGCCGGAACCTGCGCTGCGCTGATTTTGCAACCTAAACTTGTTGCATGCCAAACATAAATTGGTTTTGTAGAATGGATGTAAGTTAGTGGCTGAGTAATAACAAATTTATCAGTTTCGCTCCAGCTAATCGTGTTGCTGATAGCGCCCGTTCCGTCATCAAAAGTAATGGTGGTATTATTTTGTGTGGCCAAAACAAAAACTCCTTCAGAGCTGCCTGTACCTTTATTTACCACGTAATCAGAACCTAAATAAGCAGAAGTGGTTAACTGATCGCCAAGCGTGCTCATGCACCCTCCATTAGAAACTGCGCCCGAATAAATAGTAACCGCAATAGGTTGGTTAGAAGAAATAATTGAACCCGCTAAGGTGGAATCTTTAGAGGCCGCGCTGTTTTGAGCAGAGTACGTTTGTCCTTTACTTAATATTACCGCAAAACTTGTATTGCGTATATGGCCGGCCACATCAAAGCGTGGTGTAATTAAAACGGTAGTGTTGTTTTGTGTGGCAACAATTTCTATAGAAGAAAATGAAGCAGGTACAGTTGCACCCATATTCCAAATTTCCTGCATTGGGGTAAAAAAGTCTTTACCTATACCTTTTTGGCCTTTTAGTGTAAAAATTTCTTTGTTTGCACCGGCATTTACCATGTAATAAGCCGAAATGTTTTTAGTAGCCTGTATTAAAATACCTGCACGGTTAATGGTGTTTGCAGGGCGATTTTCAATGCTATCTATAAGTAGGGTAAGGTCAAGCGAATCGGTGGTGTTGGCGGCTATGTTTTTAATAACCGGCGGCACACCAATACGTGCGGGCAAAGAGATGGTAACAACAGAGGCCTGAGCGTAGGTGTTAAAGTAAAGTTTTATTGGGCTATCTCCCAGTCCCTGAGATACTTCGGGAGCGGCAAACCAAAAAAGCGTGTCAATTTGGGCCTTTAAAACCGAACCGTAAGAGCTGACAAAAAGTGTTAATACGAGTAAAAATTTCTTCATAAGCGGCAAAAAATTTTGCTAAGTAACAAATATAGTGCTTTTTGCAAGACTACATAAAAGAATTTATAAAGAGAAAATACCACTTTTTGGACTTTTTATCCGCCAATTCCTAAAAATGCGCCACTTGACAGCAAAAGCCTGCCACTTACAAAGGGCTATTTTTAATCGGCTTAAATTTTATAAATTAGTGAAAAATATACCATGAAGAGAATTTTACTTTTTGCCTTTATTGTTCTTTTTTTTAAGGCCTTTCCACAGTGGACGGCCAAAAATCCTTTTGAGCAAAAAGTCTTTATTGAAAATAAGGGCCAGTACGCCTTAAAAGATAAAGCAACCAAAGAAGAAATTTTGTTTGGTGCGAGGCAGGACGGCCTGCAGTATTATTTCACTAAAAATTCTATTTACATTAAACATACTTCATCCGTAAAAAGGAGCGAACCCGAAATTGAGGCCGAAATAAAAAGGTTAGGAATTAAAGAAGAGGCCAAAGCAGAAGAAAAAGAATTTGCTTTTAAGCAGGTTGAAGAATTTCATCAGTTAAATTTTGTGGGGGCTGGTAATCAAACCGAAATTTTAAGTGCCGAAAAAATTTCTCATACTTACAACTTCGGCGTATCAGCAAACCAAACTATAATTGCCAACGCATTTAAAAAAATAACCTATAAAAATTTATATCCGGGCATTGATATGGAATTTTATTTTCCGGAAGATAAACAGGGATTTAAATACAATTTTATTTTGCAGCCGGGTGCTGATGCTTCGCAAATTAAAATGCAATACCCGCTTTCAGAAAAAGTAAAAATATCCGGAGGAAATGTTACTATTAAATCTTTGTTTGGCGATTTTACTGACCATGCTCCGGTTGCAACGCAAGGCACTAATGCAATTGATTGTTCTTTTAAACCAGAAAAAAATAATGCAGTAGGCTTTTCTATTTCTTCTTATGATAAAACCCAAAGCTTAATTATTGACCCTTGGACAACTACCCCGATTTTTGCAGGAAGTAGTAATGCTTATGATGTTGATTGGGATTATGCAGGCAATTGTTATGCTTATGGAGGGATTTCGCCATTTCAGTTAATTAAATTTAATAATTCAGGGGTGCCGCAATGGGTTTTTACTACTTCAACTTTTGCCTCATCATCAGGTGGTGCGTACTATGGCGATTTCACTATCGATAAGGCTTCTAGCTCTATTTATATAGTCGATGGATTTAACAGCACCGGAGCTCAAATGTTAAAAGTAAATAACAGTGGTGTGCAAACTCTTGTATTTCCCGGTAATAATTCTTTGCAGGAAATGTGGCGTGTAAGTTTTGATTTGTGTAACAGGCACCCTGTAATTGCAGGTGGGGGCACTACAAATCCATCTTATACTGGCTGTACTTTAGATACCAATCTTCAAAGTGTAAATCCGGTTAATATAATTAATGCACCAAACGGACTTCATGACATGTGGGGTTTAGCTGTTGATGTTTCGGGTAATGCATATTTTGCTACTGCAAAAACGCAAGTAGGCACTCCGGGATTTGATAATTATATTTTTAGGGTGCCTAACCCGTCTTTAACGCCAATTACTTTTTCAGTTGCAACTACTTATGATTTCGTTGAAGTTGCAAGCGTAACTTATGCAAATAACGCGAACGGATTTAATGGCATGGCAGTTAGCGATACAAATTTGTTTGCTTATGATAGCTATGTATTAACAAGATTTAGTACCATCTCAGGCCTTCAAACAGGCGCATTAAATATTAACGGAGCCAGTCTATCATCAATGACGTATGGTGGTTTAACCACAGATGGCTGTGGTAATTTATTTTTAGGGTTGAACAATTCTATAAAGCAATATGATGCTAATTTTAATTATTTAAGTACCCTATCCGCAGCAGGGATGGTTTACGATGTTAATTTAGGGAACGGGCTTCTTTACTCGTGCGGACAAGGTTTTGTTTCGGCTACAACAGTGAGCCTTACAATCTGTAATCCATGCAGCGGCGGAACAACTCAGGTAAACAATTTTGTAAAAAATAACACAGAATTCTCCATCTATCCCAATCCAACCTCAAATAATGTAAATATTGAGTTTGTAGAATTGCCCAAAAACACCAAAATAACTTTGTACAACGCAATGGGCCAAAAACTGCAAAGTCAAACAGTAAACCAAAAAACAATTACGCTTTCCATGGAGGTACTGCCGGAAGGAGTTTACATGGTTGAGGTATATTCGAACGAAAAAACAAGCGTGCATAAACTTATAAAAGCCAATCACTAAAAAAGGGTAGAGGCTGTTTGTATTTTCTTTTAAAAATGCAATTCTATTAATTACATTTGTCAGGATATTTTTATAGAATTAATATGAAAAAATTTACTCGTCAGGAAATTCTGGATGTTTATAATAAACCGCTTTTAGAACTGGTTTACGAAGCCGCAACTGTGCACCGCCAATTTCATAAGGCGGGTGAGGTACAGGTAAGCTCGCTTTTATCAATAAAAACCGGCGGTTGCGCCGAAGACTGCGCTTATTGTCCGCAAGCCGCGCGCTACCATACCGATATTAAAGTGCATAAATTAATGAGCATTGAAGAAGTTGATAAAGCTTCTACCAATGCAAAAGCCGGCGGCGCATCGCGTATGTGTTTGGGTGCAGCGTGGAGAGAAGTACGCGACAACAAAGATTTTGACAAAGTGCTTGAAATGGTAAAAACCATTAACAGCAAAGAAATGGAAGTGTGCTGCACATTGGGAATGCTAACCGAAGAGCAGGCGCAGAAATTAGCGGATGCAGGTTTGTACGCATACAATCACAACTTAGATACGTCGGAAGAATTTTACGGAGATATAATTACCACACGCACTTACGAAGATCGTTTAAACACAATTAAAAATGTGCGCAAAGCGGGTATGACAGTTTGCTCGGGCGGAATTATTGGAATGGGAGAAAGTATTGACGACCGAATTGGAATGTTGTTTACGTTAACGAATTTAACACCGCAGCCCGAATCAGTTCCTATTAATGCCTTGGTTCCGGTTGAGGGAACTCCATTAGAAGATTTAACTCCGGTTCCGGTTTGGGAAATGGTGCGCATGGTTGCAACAACGCGTATTGTAATGCCACATTCGGCAGTGCGTTTATCCGCAGGAAGATTAACGATGAGTATGGAAGGACAGGCTTTATGTTTTATGGCAGGGGCAAATTCTATTTTTGCGGGTGATAAATTACTTACAACGCCAAACCCTTGTTTTAATGAAGATATGGATATGTTTGCTTTGCTTGGATTAACTCCTAAGCCGGCGTTTGCTGATAAAAAACAAGAAGTATCGCAATGAACTCTTACCGGCCTTCCTTAAAAGAGGAATACATTAAAATTTTAAACGCTGAGGACGCTGAGAAGGCACAGAGAACCGCAGAGAGTTTTTTAATTGTGGTTAATTGTGATAAGTTAAATCGAAAACCATGAGCCATTTCCCAAAAAAACTTGATGTAAAGCTTCAGAAAAGAAAAAGCGAAAATAATTTCAGGCAACTTTCTATCGGCGCTTCAAAACCAATTGATTTTTTTTCGAATGATTACTTGGGTTTTTCTGCAAGTAAAGAATTAAAAAAAGCCAAAGACAAAATTAGCAAGCAATATAAAATTAATCAGGAGGGCTCCACCGGCGCGCGTTTGCTTAGTGGTAATTCTAAAATTACGATTGCTGCCGAAAAACAAATTGCAAAGTTTCATAGCGCGCAAAGTGCACTTTTATTTAACTCGGGCTACGATGCCAATGTAGGTTTGCTTTCTTCGGTTGCATTGCGCGGCGATTTAGTTTTGTATGATGAATTATGCCATGCTTCTATAATCGACGGCATGCGTTTAAGTTTTGCCGATAATTATAAATTCCGCCACAACAACGTAGTGCATCTCGAGCGTTTGTTGGAAAGACATTCGGCTGCCGCACTTTTACCCGCCGACGGAAATTCGAAACATATTTATGTGGTTACCGAATCTGTTTTTTCGATGGACGGAGATAATGCGCCGCTAAAAGAAATTGCGGCAGTTTGCAAAAAGTATAAAGCTCATCTTATAGTTGACGAGGCCCATGCCACCGGTGTATTTGGAAAACACGGAAGAGGTTTGTGCAACGAATTAAAAATTGAAGCCGATTGCTTTGCGCGTGTATATACGTACGGAAAGGCATTAGGTGTTCACGGAGCCGCGATAGTTGGTAATAAGGATTTAACCGATTACTTAGTAAATTTTGCGCGTTCGTTTATCTATACCACAGCCCTGCCGCCCGCCAGCATTGCTTCTATTATGGCTTCGTATCAGGTTTTGCAAAAAAGTAAAGCGGCAAAAGCTTTGCATGACAATATAAAATTGTTCAACAAACTTTCGGTAAACATTACAAATAAAATCAGAAGTCACAGTGCTATTCATTGCTTTTTGGTGCCCGGTAACGAATATGCCATTAAGGCTTCAGAAACTTTGCTAAAAAAAGGTTTTGATGTGCGCGCCATAAAAAGTCCCACCGTAAAAGAAGGAAGCGAGCGCCTTCGTGTTTGTTTACACGCTTTTAATACAAAAGCCGAACTAAGCAAACTGGCCGAATGTATTGCCGAAATGTTTAAGGCCTAAGCAATACTTTCGTCACCCAAAAATAAATACCGAAACAATTTTTTAAATGCATAAGCATATGCTTTCCATTTTGCAAAAGCATTTTTACTGAAGAGCGAAGCGGGTAACAGTAAAATAATCCGCAGCAAAACATGTAAGAGAAAAATAAAAATACTTAGAAATAATTTTACCGACTCATTATGCTTTTTGTAAAATTTTAATTTACTGGTGAGCTGATTGGAAATTACTAGCGAAAGATTTTTTTTAGAAGATTGCCCTATGTGATGAAGAATTTTCCAATCCGGAAAATAAATAGTTTCGCCGCCTTGTACTTGGTTGCGATAACAAAAATCCACATCGTCCATCCAAAAAAGTTTTTCGTCAAGCGGCCCGATACTATCCAAAGTTTGTTTATGCATTAAAATGGCGGCGCCCGAAACAAAATCTACCGGCATTGCACCATTGGTGGAACTTAACTCGGGATAGGTAGTTGTATCAATAAGCTTATTTAAAAAAATACTTTCTAAAAAATGCTGCCTCAGTTTCGGAAATTTCCAGGCCGATTGCTGAAAGGATTTATCTGCATTAAAAATTCTTGGCCCCAGTAAAATGTTTTTAGTTGAATTTTGCTGTATGTAGGCAAAAGCATTTGTAAACGAGGTATCAAAAAGGCAAGCATCGGGATTGAGCATTAAAACATAATCGCCTTTAGCCTGTGCAAAGCCGGTATTATTAGCTGCCGAAAACCCGCTATTATTTTTATTTTCAGTTAAAATAACTTCCGAAAATTTTTCTTTTATCGCGGCACAGGTATCGTCAGATGAAGCATTATCAATAACTAAAACCTCATGCGGGACCTCTATGTACTGTTTAAGTGATTGCAGACACTCCAATAATAAGTCCTTTACATTATAGCTTACAATAATTATGCTTAGTAAAGGTTTTTGTGCGCTGCTCATACCGATAACAAATATAAGTATTATAAATTCTACCTACCACGGCCAATTACTGCCGCTACATTTCTTATCTTTGGGTTTTATCATGAAGAAGGACGTCCGGAAAATGCATATCGCGTATATTTCTTCTGTCGACCCGACAGATAAGCTTGCCTGGTCGGGCTCTCATTTTAGTATTTATACCGCTTTGCAGAAAAATTTTGATAAGGTTACGATTTTAGGGCCTTATATTCCTTCTATGCCGGTGTTTTTAGGAAAAATTAAAAATGCTTTGGCCGGACTTTACGGAAAGCGATTTGATTATAGCCATAGTGAATCGGTTTCTTTGGCTTATGCAAATTACTTTGATGCAAAACTTGCGGCGGGCAAATACGATTTAATTGTGGCGCCGGCTGCTTCGGCAGAGATAGCCAGATTGAAAACAAAAATTCCGATTATTTATTTATCCGACGCCACCGTAGCGGCCTCTTTAAATTACCACAAGGCTTTAAGTAATTTAACTGCTTCTTCCGAAAAAGAAAGTATCGAAACCGAAAAACTGGCCCTTCAAAAAAGTTTCCTTAATGCCTTAACTACACCTTGGGCTGTAGATTCAGCTATCGAGCAAATGGGAATTGCGAAAGGAAAAATGATGGTACTTCCTTTTGGAGCCAACTTTGAAGAAGTTCCTGAAAGAAAAAATGTATTGCCTAAGAAAAAGGGAGAAGTATGTAAATTACTTTTTATTGGTGTTAACTGGAAAAATAAAGGCGGTGCTATTGCAGTTGCAGTTTTAAAACGTCTTATTAAATCGGGGATTAATGCTGAACTTACTATTTGCGGCTGTGTGCCTCCCGATGAATTTAAGCATGAAAAAATAAAAGTGATCCCGTTTTTAAATAAAGCAATTAAGGCAGAGCGCGAAAAATTGTATAACCTGTATGCAGAAGCAAGTTTTTTTATTCTTCCAACGCGTTTTGAAGCTTACGGCCTCGTATTTTGCGAAGCGAGTGCTTATGGGTTGATATCGTTGGCAACAAAAACAGGCGGCATTCCGGGGGTTATTACTGAGGGCGAGAACGGATTTTTATTTGACATGCAGGATGAAGGGGAGGGGTACGCAAATAAAATCAGTGAGCTTTGGAACGATACGGCAAAATACAATGTTTTGTCGGAAAGCAGCCGTAAAGTGTACGAAGAAAAATTAAATTGGGATGTTTGGGCTAAGAATTTAATGCAAAGGCTCAATGAACATTTTAATCAGCCTTCCTGAATTTTCGTATAAAGCATTTTGCAAGTAATTTTATTCGGTCGGTAAATGAGACCGGATGGAAACGTGCCAAATCAGATTTAAAAAAGCATTGGTACGCAAACATGCCTAAATTAGTAATGCCGCAGGAATCATACCACGCTTTTCCTAGGACTGAATTAAAACTACCGCACTCAATTTTTTTTGATTTATTGTTTTGAGCTATTAAATGGGATAGCCACCTTTCAATTTGCGCAAGCTGCTCTTTTTTCGTTAGTAGCGAGTTGTTGGAAATAAGCTGATGCGCCGCGAACTCGTCTTCTGTATGTGTAAAACCACTAGCGATTAGATATTTTTCTCGGATAATGGCAGCGTTTTCTTTTTGAATTTGATTAAATTGATTGGTGGCCTGCCCCACGTGCGTTCTATATTTCAATAAATATTCCTGCACATTACTTAGTTTAGAAACTTTACTTATCTGAATCCAAAAATCATAATCCTCCGCGTGTTTATAAAGCAGGTTGTAGGTTATATTGTGCGTGGTTAAAATTTGTTTTCTGATAATTACGGAAGGATGACATAAACACGAGTTGAAAAATAAAATACTTTGTAATGTTGCCGTGTTATTACTCGTTTTATGTTTACTAACTCCTTTGTCAGAAAAATTATAATACCAGCTTCCCGCCGCGCCCACATCGGAATTACTTTGCATAAAAGCAACCTGTTTTTCAATTCTTGAAGGAAGGCTTATATCATCCGCATCCATTCTGATGATAAATTCTCCCGTACTTAATTCAATTCCTTTATTTAATGTTGCAATAAGCCCGATGTTTTTTTCATTCTTAATGTACCTTATCCGCGGGTCGTTATAAGCCAGGATTATTTGCTCTGTGGCATCGCTAGAGCCATCGTTAATAATAATACATTCAAAATTGGTGTACGTCTGGCTAAGCATGCTGTCAATAGCCTCTTTTAAATGCTTTTCGGCATTAAAGGCGGGCAATACAACAGATACAAGAGGCGTTTGCATTATAATTTTTCTATAACTGAATTTATTTTATCAAAGAAAAAAGCAAAATCTTTTTTTGCTACTTCGTAATTCTGTTTTACCGCATCCAGTTTTGAATTGTATTGTTCAGGGCTCAAGTTGTCGAGAATATTTTTTAGTTCTTCAATGGTAGTAAAGGTAATAATTCCGTTTTTGTTGTAATAATCGCCAATATTTGGGCAGCCCCAGTAAATAGGAATGGTATAGCTCATAAAACAGTCGATTACTTTTTCGGTAATATAATTGGTATAACAACTGTTTTCAATAGTGATATGAAACATAGCGTCTTTAAACAACGGAATTTTTGTTTCAATTCTTTCTGTCGGAAAAAAGAGGCTGAATGTATGATTTTCTTCAAGTAAAGAAGCGATCTCATGCCTTAATTTATGCCCGGGTAAATCTTTTTTATTGCTTTTTATAAAACTTACTTCAAACTTTGTTTTGAATGCAAAAATATTTTGATAATCTTTTAAAGAGTTTGTGCCCTTCCCGTCTTTATCTGTTAAAACCCAGCAAGAGCCAAAGCAAAAGGGTTCTGCATTCGGGCAATTTTTTACAACATCCGTGTCAAAGGAAAGCACTTTGGTAAATGAACCGGCGTGGTTAAGCACTTCGTTTTTTATATCGTTTAAGTCGGGCGTTTCGCAGCCGTGAATTAAAAGTAGTTTATCAAAATTCTTTTTGTCTTTGCTTAACTGTTTTGCAAAATATTCTTTGGGCGGGTCAATAATAATTTTTAACCTGAAATCACGCGATATAAAATAATGCCCCGGTATTCCAAAGGGGGAATAGGTTTCGGTGAGCGCTTGTTTTTTTTTCCAGAACATTTTAATGCAAATATAAAATTATAACTGTATCCAGTTTTCGGGATAGATATCAGGGTTTGTTGCTTTACGAAACCAGTTTTTAGGAGCTATTACCTGTTTATTTTCATTCTTGTTTAGCCAGGCGGCCCACCAGCTAAAGCTGCTATTGGCAATGATATTGTGTTTGCAAGAACTCATAAGGCGCATATCCTCAAAACTCGCTTTACCGCTATTGTGATTTATGTAGATTGTTGGGTAATTAAATGAAAGGCTGTTTTTGCACCATGCTATATCGTCCGAAAAAATAAATAACTGAAGGCTCTCCATGTTTTTACTTAATAATTCAACCGCTTGTTTGTAATAATTTGTACTACAAGCATCATGATAAGTACCCTCTGCGGCATTAGTCAAATAATCTCCGCGCCTTACGTGCAGACTAACGGATGGGCAGTTATCTATTTTTTCTAAAAGTTTTGAATTTACTTCGTCAGGGGCGGCTTTAAACGAAAAATCTTTACGAATGGTGCCGGCGATTTCTCTAAAATATTTTTCGCTTTGCCAATAGCCTTCCAGGTAGGCGTTAGGGCCATACTTTTTAAAATTAGCAGCGTAGGCATGCGCGTTTTCGGCCGCGTAAATGCTTTTAAAAAGGTATGGAAAACGTCTGTAAAGCTCTCTATAAATTTTATTTTCAGCGTGCTTTAAAAATTTTATGGTTTCTGCCGCACTAACAAAATTAAGCGGCGCAGAAAATATATCCAACTCAAATTCTCTTTTTGTATAAGCGTTTTTCGGGTCTTTTTCCAGATAACTTTTATCAAGTTTAAGTTCTGTATGGTGCAGCTGGGCCAATGCCCGCCCGGCAGCGTACTGAAACATCTGGTTTCCTAAACCTCCTGTTAGCTTAACGATAATCATTAATATTTTTCTTTTTTAAAAAAGTAATTGTTAATCCTGCTCCCGTAAAATTTGCTTCTCACCTTTTTGTAAATGCGGTTTTTGCGCAATTGACTAAATACAATTTCAAAAAAACCGCTAAAGCCTTCGGGTATAGCGCAAATTGTTCTTAATTGAAGTATAGTTTTAACTCCTGATTTTGTGAACAGCTCGTCAAAAAAAAGAATAAAACTTTTTTGATTGGTATTTGGCGAAGCAATTTTACTGAATACTTCCAAATGTTCTTTTATTTGTAAATCCCTGTCGTTAATTACATTTTGAGTAACCTGCCCTTCTGCACTGTCGGCCGTACATATCAACGCCTCGGTTGTCATAACAATGGCGGTGTTTTGTTTTATTACACGTATGTAGAAGTCAATATCTACCAACCATTTTAAATTTTTGTTGTATGATAAATTAAGTGCGCTCTTGTAAATGGTTGCGCTGGGTGCGCCAATCATGTTTCTAAAAAAAAGAAACTCCGGGTTTATTTTCATTCGCTGAAATTGTTTGGCAGAACATTGGTGTATCCATTTTTTACCGGAGGGTACATTCCAGACCTCTGTAGCGCAAAAACCAAAATCAGAAGCCGGATTTAAATCAAGAAGGGAAACTAGTTTTGATAAACTGTTTTTTTGTGTAAAAAAATCGTCGTGGTGCAGCAATTTTATATAGGCTCCTTTAGCCTTGCTTACCGCTTCATTCCAATTTTCCGGTGTTCCTAAAGAGGCAGCATTTTTGTAATAAATAATATTTTTATAGGAATATTTTTTTTCAATAAAATCTTTTACGGTTGTATCAGATGTATCATCTGTAAGTATAATTTCATAATCCGTATAATCCTGCATAAATACCGAATCCAGACATTTGGCCAGATATTTGGTTTGCTTATAGCAGGGTATACAAATAGAAACTTTAGGCATTTACAGCAATTTAAGTTTTATTCTTTGTTTTAATAAGTTAAACTTCAAATAGTTTTTTAAGCCGGATAAATTGTTTGCTGTAAAAAGTTTGTCAATTTTTTCTACTTCATCTTTCTCAAGTACTTCCTTCAGCCTGGCAATCATAGCTTCAGTTTTTTCTCCGGGCTCCAAACCTTCAAGCAAAAGTTTAAACAAAAGATATTTTTGCGAAAATAGTTTCTTCCTTATTTTTTTTTTGTAGGCAGGGAGGTTTAATTGCGCGAATAAGGCGCGGCAAACTTTTATTCCGCCCGTAAGCATGCTAAATTCATTCTGGCTTACGCTTGTTTTATGAACCCGTATCAGGGCTTTTGCATCGGGCGCATCATAATAGCAAAACTTTTTTCCTTTTAAAATGCAAACGCACCAAAAAAGCCAATCTTCGTTATAGTGAATTGTTTCGTCAAACAAACCAACATCGTTCTGCGCGGTTTTTTTCAGCAAAACAGTGTTAATTGGAAAAATATTTCCTCCAAGTATTTTATCCAGCAATTCTTCGCGGCCGGTAGTGGTGGTGATTAGGTATGGCGTTACCGGTTCGTTGGTAAGCTTATAAGTTGTAAAGTGCTTGTTTTTATCGGGGTGACAGAAATATAAAGCGCCTGAATAAACTCCGTCTGCGTCCGGGTTTTTTTGAAACGCGCTAAGATCTTCTTCAAATTTTTTGGCCTGAAGCATATCATCCGCATCCAAAAACTGAATGAAATCCCCTTTTGCATTCTTTAAACCCATATTGCGCGAAGAAGATATTCCTCCCTTTTCATTGTACAAATAAACAAAACGTTTGTCCTTTTTTATAAATTCTTTGGCAATTGCAGGTGTATTATCAGTCGAGCAGCTATCAATTATAAGCGCTTCCCAATCTCCATAAGTTTGCTGCAATAAACTGTTGAGTGTATCCTCTAATAGGTGTCCGTAATTATAACATGGAATTATTACAGAAATCATACCTCGTTGGATTTAAAAAGGCTTTGAATTTTTTGCAAAAAGGTTTTCGGAAATAGGGAACGTAATTTCAGGTAGTTTTCAAATAATTCGATTACCGAAAGATGAAAATACTGTAATTGAATGTTTCTTCTTTCTGTAAGTAGTTTGGCAGAATTGTCAGGGCTTGAACTTGCGCCGTCAAGACTAAAAACACTAATAAATTCATCAAGATAAAAAGTACTTGCGTTTTTAGTAAGCAATACTTTAAAGAAAAAATCGTAGTCGGATGCTATCTTAAATGTCTCGTTGTAGTTGCCGTATTTGGTAAATAGCGCACGTTTAATAAATGACACCGGATGCCAAAGCGTATCATTCATCATCTGAAAAAAAGTTATTTTAGCGGGCATATACCCTTTTTCTTTTTTACCATTGGGATGAGCGATGTACATATTGCCATAAGCAATATCAGCTGTAAAATTTTTGTTGAGTACGTTTTTTAATACATTCTGATCTGCAAGGTAATCTCCCGAATTTAAAAAAAGGCAATACTCGCCGGTGGCTTTGGCCAGCCCTTTGTTCTGCGCATTAAAAATTCCTGCATCTTTTTCAGAAACGTAATAGGTAATTTTGTCTTTAAAATTTTGAAGTACCTCTGCGCTCCCGTCTGTCGATCCACCATCAATTACAATATATTCAAAATCAGTAAAGCTTTGATTAATTACACTGGCAATGGTTTTTTCCAAGCCGGGTTTGTTGTTATAGTTTATGGTGATTATGGATAAGCGCATTTTAATTTAAAAATGGAAAATTTTTAATAAGTTTAAATACTTCGTTGGGCGATATTGCGTCTAAATTAATTTCCAAGCCTTCAAGATACATTAATTTTCTTTTATTGGCATCGGCAAGATTATTTTTGGCTTCCTCCGGGCAAATAAATAGTAATCCTTGGCTTATTTCCTTAGGGTATGGACAAAATCTGCCAAAGTGATTTCCTTTAAAGATGCAGATGCTATGTATATTTAAAGCGGCAGAAATATGAAATGGTCCCGAATCGTTTGCGATAACCAGTGCCGCTTTACTTATAGGGTCAATTAATTCAAAGAGATTTTTTTTTCCGGTTAAATCGGTAAATGGAAATAAAGGATCTTTGGTAAGCTCGGTTACCAACAGCGTGTCCTCTTTAGATCCGCAAAAAACAAACGGAAGTTGGTATTCTTTGTAAAGTAAATTACATAATTGTTTAAAGTTTGATACGGACCATCTTTTTGTGGCGTGACCTGCACCTGGAAAAATAAGAATGTATTTGTTTTCTGAAGCAATTTTAGTGCTTGTAATAAAGGGCCTCTGTAGACTTGTTTTTTTTTGTAGCACTTCTTCAAAATAAGTGCGGTATCGGTAAAATTCAAACATTTCTACCTGTGATGAAGAAACAAGTTGACTGTATTTTGGATTATTAATTAGTTTTGTTTCCTTAGTTATATTGGCGCAATCACCATCATATCCAATAATTGTTTTTGCACCGCTTGCAAGGGCTAATTTGTCCGAATCGCCGGTTCGCGAATAAGTTGGATGCAAAAGAACCGAAGATTTTGTTTGCCTTAACTTTTTATAAAGGGAGTAACGATAACGGAATTTATCTAATTCCCCAACCTTAACCCAAATAAAATTATCTATAAAAGCAGCGTCGAGGTTTTCTGCCAAATCTTTCCAAAGTGCATTTCCACAGAGGGTAATTTTGCATCCGCTTTTTGTTTCATGAAGCTCTTCAATAAAATTCCTGAACAAAATATAGTCGCCTATGGCATCCAGTTTTAAAACGGTAATATGTTCGTTTTTGCTTTTTGTTTTATGGGAAAATAAATAATTCTCAATTATAGTAATGGTACTATGTCTTATCTTTCTTTTTATTTTACTTAAAATATTCATGCTAAATAGGTGACCTTCCTGCCGGGCATTCTTCCGAATAAAGTTTGGTTAAAATTTCAGCATCAATAGTTGCAAATATATCTGCATAGTAAATCCCTCCGCCGTTTAAAGCGCATGATTTTAAATAAGCATTGATATCTGTAAACCGCTGTACAAAATCCGCACCAATCATCGAAAAGAAATTGCCAAAATTATCGTAGGCAATAAATTTATAGCCAATGCCGCTTAAGAACGCAATTAATTCTAAAGATTGTTGATTAGATGCCGGTGTGTTTATTTCGTATTCAAAGAAAAGCGAAGGCTTAATTTCTGAGATAAAATTTTTGCTTCCCAAAAGTATATCAAAATCAAAGCCATCCGTGTCGGTTTTTAATAAAGAGATATCAGAAGGATTTATTGTATGTTGGCTAAGTATTTCTGACAAAGAAGAAAAAACAATTTCTTTAGCACCTGAATTAGCTGTAACAATTTTACCGGTACCGTTTACTTTTATAAGATCCCCTTTTATAGTTTCATTTTCTTTACCAACAAAACTTTTTACAATCGAAATTGAATCAGCATGTAGGATATTTTTTTCCAGGTAAGAAAAATAACCCGCATCACCTTCTATGCAGATAAGGGGCATTTTTGTGTTTGCACGTATAGCAAGCGCTGTATCGCCCACATTGGCGCCAATATCTATGCAGGTTCCTCCCGAATGCGCGTAAACTAATTTTGCAATTTTAGCAATTTTACGGTCATACATTTTAAAGAGCTGCTGGTATTCGGGTAGTTTGCTGGCATAAGGTAGTGTGATATCAAAGGAACAAAGCTCACCGCTTATTGTGTAAATTTTATCACGCGTGTCGGGCGGCGAAGATGCATTGAAAAATTTTGCGGCTATTCTTTTAAATATGTTCATGCATCAAAATTTAAATTTTTTCGAGCTGTTGCGTGCGCGTATTGTATATCTGCAAGCCTTTAATTTGTGCTAATCGTTTTGCACCCGATAAAAGCGTTAATTTTCCATCTTTGTCACGGCTCTCGCGTACCGTCGATTGCACATACCCTTCTTTGGCAGTTAAAGATTTTAATCCGTTCATTTTATCTTTTCTTACAAAATAGGCGTTACTGCCATAGCTATTGCTTCCCACAAAAGCATAACCTTTCTCTTCTGCTAAATCGCAAAGCGAGAGGAGGGAGGCACCGTAACATAAATTGCTGTAGTGATAATTGGTTCTGAAAAAATCCTTGTCGTAGGGTATGGTCCATGGATTATCAAATCCAAAAACGCTGTTAAATTCCATAATTACAATAACGGGCTTAATGCAATTAATTTCTTTCCAAATCCAATAATCATTGCCATCTATATCAATGTGCAGCAATCCGGTTTCGCCTTCAAAGCCATTGTTTTGTAATAACGGATTAATGTTTTCTTTAGTTACGAAAACAGGTAAGGCAGTAAGGTCATGCTTCCAGTAAATATCTTCTTTTTGCACCTGCTCCATGTATTTTTCCGAGCAATCCATGATCAGGCCTTTCCAGTTATTGTTGATAAGCAAAAAGCGGGTATTGGATTCTTTGTAATCTTCTACTCCAAATTCAATAAAAGTTTTACTTTCTATTTTTAAATACTCAACTAAAAACTGAATTATTCCATCGTCTCCCCATTGAGAAAAAACCCTGAATTCGGCCAACTGAATATTTTCGATTATGTTTTTGGTATTGCCTCTGTTTATTTGCGTAGATATTTTTCCGTTCTGAATTCTTAATTCATCCAGCTTCTGCAATTCGCCGCGCATATAGGTTATCGCGTCGGGCGACTGCAGCAGTTTTTTAAAAGCGGTATAAATTTTCTTCAGCATAATTAATTTTCTGTTTTGTGCTTATTTAATTATTTCAAAAGCGGCCGGTGGAAACACACATCCTATATCGGCATTGGCATATTGAGAAAATTCGGAGCCGTTATCTACAATTGAAAATTCGCAAATGTTTTCGTTGTAATCAAACATCATTAAGTTTGGGATGTGAAGCCCTACGTTGAATTTAAAATTGCCCGGAGTTAAAAAATTTGCAGGAATTTTTAAGCGAAGTGTAAGTTCGTTTGCATTTGTTTTTAAAATATCGTTGAGGCTGAGTTCTTTTGTAAATACTTTTCTATCCAGGTTATCGCAAACATTTACGCCTAATTTAATGTCCTGAAGATTTGTTTGATAACTCAATGTAAGGTATAGGTTAATCTCTTCGTTATGCAGGAAAATTCTTTTTTTATTTTTCTCCGCGTCGCAGGTAAATGCCTTGGTAAGCATTATTTTTTTTTCGGGGTCGAAAACTTTTTTTAATTCTTGATTTGTGTTTTTTGATTCTTCGTAGTAATGGTTTATTCCCTCGCCGGTACTGCCAATAAAGCTTATTTCGCCTTTTTTAAGTACGATTGTTTTTTCGCATAAAGCTTTAATTTGTCCCATGTTGTGGCTTACAAATAAAACGGTTCTTCCCTGGCCGGCCACATCATTCATCTTGCCGAGGCATTTACGCTGAAAAGAGGCATCTCCAACAGCAAGCACTTCGTCAACAATTAAAATTTCGGGTTCTAAATGTGCGGCTACTGCAAATGCAAGGCGTACGTACATCCCGCTGCTGTATCGTTTTACAGGTGTATCTAAAAAGCGTTCTACTTCGGCAAAGGCAACTATTTCGTCAAACTTGCGTTGAATTTCGCTTTTCGACATTCCTAAAATGGAGCCGTTTAAAAAAATATTTTCTCTTCCCGAAAGTTCCGGATGAAAGCCTGTACCAACTTCCAGTAAACTGGCAACTCTTCCGGTAATTTCAATTCTTCCTTTGGTGGGCGTTACAATGCGCGAAAGTATTTTTAAAAGTGTTGATTTACCTGCCCCGTTACGGCCAATGATACCTACACGTTCGCCCTGTTTAATATCAAAACTAACATCATTCAGTGCCCAAAAATCTTCTTTAGATGAAGTTTCGGTAAGTTTTTTTGTCCAGCCTGTAAGCATACCTGCAAAAGTTTTGTATTTCTCGGCATGCTCGTGCCGTAAAATATATTTTTTGCTGATATGTTCTGCTTTTATTACCGTATTCATATTAATTTTTTTTCCGGGTCATCACAAAATCATTCATAAAATATCCGTTGCCAATATCAAAATCTTCCACCTTTGTAATTTTAAATCCTAATTTAAAATATAAGTTAATTGCTTTATAATTTTGGCGGTTAACTGTAAGTGTGACGCTCTCAGGTTGATATAATTCTTCAAAAACTTTTTTAAAAAGGGTAGTACCTAATCCGGCGTTTTGTTTTTCGGGTAAAATGTAAAATTTATGGAGGAAGTAATTTTTTTTATCGGGATTGCTTACCGAAATAAAACCTATTTCTTTGCCTTCGTTTAAAACGAGGTGAAAAACCTGCCCTTCTTCGGTTTGTTTTTTAAGCGCGGGGGCCGAATAGAGTTTGTTAAGCATATAATTTACCTGGCCTTGTCCGATGATGGGCACATAGTGCTTGCTCCATATATCTTTGGCAAGTTGTTCTATGCTTGCAAAGTCGTTTGGGGTTGCGGGTTTCAGGTTGGGCATATGAAAGCCAAAGATACGTACTTATTGTGTATTTTTGCGCCATGAGCCAAAGTGCCGACCACATCAATATTCAGAACCGCAGGGCCTCGTTTGACTACTCTTTTATAGAGCGTTTTACGGCGGGCATAATACTGCGTGGTACCGAGATAAAATCGGTGCGGGTGGGTAAAGTTTCATTGGCGGATGGCTTTTGTTTTTTTAAAAATGGCGAGCTTTTTATACGCAATTTGCACATAAACGAGTACGATAAGGGCTCTTACAATAACCACAAGCCCATGCGCGAGCGCAAACTGTTATTGAACAAGAGCGAACTGCAAAAATTAGAGAGAAAACTAACAGATAAGGGTTTGTCAATTGTCCCTATTCGCATGTTTATAAGTGAAAGCGGGTATGCCAAGCTTGAAATAGCCCTTGCCAAAGGAAAAAAGAGCTACGATAAGCGCGAAGACATCAAGAAAAAAGATGTAGAGCGCGAGACGGCAAGGAGGTTTTAGAAACCTGTCACCTTACTCCTTGACAAATTTCCGCACTCCAAAACTATCTCCCAATTTCAATTTAATGGTGTAAACGCCTTTAGTTAAGTCTTCAACATTAAGCGAAATTTTATTTTGCGATTCATTAAGTATTCCTGTTTTCACTATGTTACCAAGTATATCAACTATTTCGAAACTTTGTTTTTGTTGCGATTGAGTGAATTCAAGGTTTAAATAGTTGTAAGTAGGATTTGGATAAATCTTGAAATTGTTTTTATTTATTTCGGCAATTTCGTTTGCTGATGCGCAGGTAGGAAATAAATTGCATTTAAAAAATCTCCGTATAGTATCGGCATTTTGCTGTGCTATTCCTAAGGCACATAAATTGTTTGTACATACAGCAGTGTCTCTGCTAAAAATTAAAGCAATATTAACATCTTGCTCACTGTTTGGCTGAAAAGTAAATTTACCCAAGCCAATGTACATTTTCCTTTCTCCCGGCGTGCGTGCTAAATTATGCTCTGTCCAGCTTGGCCCCTGCGCAGGCATAGGTGGGCTGCCTGGCTGATATCCCAAACCCCAACCGTAGAGATCAGAATTTCCCGGAAAAGCAAACTTGCATGCAGGATTAGAAACAACTGTTCCGTTGCTTCCATACGTAAGGTTAGTGCCATTTCCCCATTTAGAATTTATCATGTTGTAATAGCCAATACCGCCACTATATGCAGGCACGGTATTATCCAAATATTTAAAACTTGACATGGTAATATATTCCGGGAGCGCGCCATCAGGAATTTGTGCTCCTCCTGTAAGTACGGTACAATTAGGGCCCGTTAGCCAGGTACAATCAATACAGCTGTCGCGGTTATTATCGATATTGTCTCCTAAATCTGCAATCGGACCTTTTAAAGTAAGAATTGAAAACGCAGGAGGTTTGGCTCCATAAACTGCGTCAGTTGCATTATAAGTAAACGCAATATTCCTTTTTACATCACAACCCACATAGTCATCAAATGAGCTTCCTAAATCCGAGTCAATAAAAAAACCTACAGTTGTTGAATCGAGTACATCGGGACTGCGATTATATATTTTGTAATTGTAAAAAATTGTATTGTTAAGAACGTCTGCTCCCGGCCCCGCGCACGGCCTGTTGTAAGAATAAGCGTAGCAATGAATTTCAACTCCAAGAGCAGGTGCCCCGGTTTCGGTATGCGGAGCCAAAGCATCGTTAATAATATAAAAAATCATTTGGTCGCCCATCATATAGGGATAGTCTCCACCTACAAGTGGATTATAAATTCCGTCGCTATTCATATCATAATACCACGCTAAATTCTGCGCTTGATTGCCCGAACCATTTCCGGGCCAGTTCATAATTTCAGGAGGAGGCACATAAGTTCCGCTTTGTACGTTTCCGGCAATCCATTCCTGTTTAAATTTATCAACCTGTGTCTTAGTCACTTTCCAAAGTTTGTTCCATTGATTAGAAGTTGCAACCGTTATAGAGCCGGTATTTAAATCAAGCGGCCCGGGCCAAAAATCCATTCCGTTTTGTCTATACGTATTGGCAGCCATTCTTAATTGACCATTATGATAACCGCCAATCCATAAAGACCCTGTATAAAGCGGGTGTTTGCCGCTTCCTTTCGGTACTTCATATTGCGAATTAGATAGGTCCCAGCCAAAATCAGCATTGCACAGGATTGCTGCGCGCACATTATTTGTGTCTAAATAATCTATTGCGGACGTTTGTATTTGTGAGGTGATAGTATTTGCAAATGCGGATCCTATCAAGAGAAAGTAAAGTTTTTTCATATAATTGATTTTAAATATTAATTATTCTTTTATAAATTTTTTAACTTCAAAAGTATTTCCCAATTTTATTTTTACCGCATAAACACCTTTGCTTAAATCTTCAATTGGAACGGCAATATATTTTTGTGTTTCTGTAAAAACACCTGCTTTAACAACATTGCCAAGCATATCAATAATTTCTAATATTACATTTGGTTGAGTTTCTTTAAATTCGATGTACACATAATTGCTTGCCGGATTGGGATATACTTTTAGATCGTTTTGCGGATTTATAATTTCATGGATTCCAATTCCATTTAAACTTAAGCAGGAAGGAAAATTATTCGTGTTGAACCAATTTTTTACTCGTATGTTATCTTGCTCCGCTCTGGTAAGCACGCAAATATTATTTCCATAGCAATTAGCCGAATCCTGAGAAAATACTAATGCATAATCTATTTCGTAAACACCGTGGGGCTGCATGGTAAAAGGGCCAACTCCCAATAAGTAGCGCATATCGCCTTTAACTACGCCTGCATTATACTGGGTCCAATTTGTATCGGGTAAAGTAACTGGATTAGAAATAGATCCTCCGGCACCAATTCCATATGGATCTGATTTGCCCGGAAAAGCAAAGTGGTACTCGGGATGAAGCGGGCCAACCGCGTTTGTACCATTTCCTCCAAATGTCAGCGGACTGCCATCTCTCCATTTATTTGTAATAAAATCCAAGTATTGAGCCGCATTGTTTGTAGGGTTTCCCGTTTGCGCATTACCCGTATTTGTATAATAACCGAAAGAAGACATAAGGCACTCTTCATTTGTTTCATCAATCACCCCGTTGTTGTTATTATCAACGCCATCATTGATAATTGCTTTTGGCGCTTTTAAAATATTACACGCAAATACCGGAAGATTGGTATGGTATCCTGTATGTCCCTGGGCATCCTCGTCATAATTATCGCCGTTGTAAATAAAACCATAATTGTTCATTACATCACAACCAATATAATCATCCTGATAATTTCCCAAATCGGCATCTATCCAAAGCCCCACAAAAGTTGTGTCGTATTGTTTCGAGCTTCGGTTGTAAATTTTGTAATTATAAAAGGTAGTATAGTTTAAAGCTCGATTACTATCAGCAATATTAGGGCAAACGTAGGCGTATGCACTTGCATGAATTTCTGCGCCAAATGCTTTTCCACCCGATTCGGCGTGTGCAGCCGCATTATCGTTAAACACCCACCAAATCATTTGATCACCTTTTATTAAGGGATAATCTCCGCCTTGCATCGGGTCATAAATATTATTTCCGTTTACATCCACATAGGGCGCAAGATTATGTGCATAATTTCCGGTTCCGTTCCCAGGCCAACTTAAAAAGTTTGGCGGTGGTAAAAAGGTGCCGTTTTGCACATTGCCCGCGTTCCAGTTGTAAATAAAATTTGCCACGTCGTATCGGTTTATTTTCCAAACAGGTCTATTTGGTGAAGTATTTGGGTTGTATAAATTACCCCATAAGTAAAGTGTCGAATCACTCAAAGTATCCAGAGGGCCAGACCAAAAATCAACACCACTTTGACGATAAGTCATTGCCGACATGTGCAGTTGTCCGTTATTATATCCTCCCATCCACATAGAAGCAGCAAATAAAGGGGACGAGTTTTGATTTTTTGGAACTGTATAAGCGGGATTTGAAAGGTCCCAGGCAAAATCGGCATCTCCAAGCATTAATGCCTGTACCTCATTAATATCCAGGTAAATTAAATCAGAATGACTGAGATCCGTATACTGGCTATTATCGAATTTTAGAAGCTCAAAAGGATTATTAAAGTTGGTTATTCTTATACCACTATATAAATAATTAGAGCTAAAATCAAAAGCGAGCAGTGATGTGGTTGTTACGTTATTATTGCCATTTAAAGAATTATAGCAGTATACTTGATTGTTTGCTACTTCAATTAGACCGTAACATGGTCCGGTCGGCCACTGGCTACCGCCAAAAAAACAAACGCCGCCGTTTTCTCCCTTCGTAATTGTATTTGTAAGTGTTGGCCAGTAAAGGAAAGGAATATAGCCGGTTTGTATAGGCCTTGAGCCACAAAGCTGTTGCATGGTGAAAAAATTAATATTGTCAAACTTAACAGCTCCGTGAGTATTGGTGCCCAACCATTTGTTGTTTTGCTGGTCGATATAAATGCAATTTACTTTATCGCTTCCAATTCCTCCTAAATTATAATAATAGGCAAAACCACTTCCGTAAAATTTTTCTAAGCCTCCAATATTACCAAGCCAAACAGCCGAAGCACTTTCGTAGGTAATAGAATAAATAGTGTCGTGTGATAAACCATTTGTAACGTGATTGTAATTAATGGGGAGTTCTAAAAATCAAATTGTTAACAAATAACGATATAACTAATTGATAATCAAATAATTATATTTACGTTATAAACAAGTTATACAAAAAAATGAAGTTAATACGCTACAAAACACAAGGGAAAAAGGGATTATTTGACGAGCAAAATTCGATAGAGCTTTTATCAGAAATAGGCAATCCATTAGAAATGGTAAGTA
>JBBQRR010000004.1:0-116514 GCA_038214655.1 Bacteroidia bacterium
TGGAATTTCCGCCCAAAGAGACCCCTTTCGACCGTTAGAAGAATACCCCTTTAAAATTTTCCTTTCTCATTGAGAATTTGTTTAAAAACACCGGGGGCTTAGTAAAACGAAAAAGAGGGGGCTATGATTCCGAAATTTCCAGTAATAGCAGGACAGAAAATGCCGCAGCGCAAATTATAAGCCCCACAGCAATATAATTCGTTGCTTTTCTTTTTCCTTCGAGTTTATAAATCAATACCATTTCAAAAGCCACAATCAATGCTCCGTTAAGCGCCATAATGAAGCCGATATATTTTTCGCTGAGGTGCAACTCATCCCTAAAATATTTTGGCACAGTGGTAAACATCTGAAAAAAACAAATTGCAAATAGCGTTACTAAAACCATAAACCACAAATACGGTTTGTCTTTGTAAGCCGATTGTGTAGGTGGAATTACTTCATCTGTATTCGCTGCAGGCTTTGTAATCTTAACGGGCTTCAAAAAATAAAACAACAAACCGGCGGCGCAAATATTTGTAAGCCCGTCTACCCAAAAAAGTAATTGATAATTGTACGCTGCTAAAACTCCGCCAATAGAAGCTCCCGTCGCCCAACCTAAGTTAATGGCCAAACGGTTTAATGAATAAGAACGTGTACGGTTTTTAGCTTGACTATAAAACGCAATAGCAGATGAGTTAGCCGGGCGAAACGCTTCGTTAACCAAACTCAAAACAAAAGTGCAAACGCAAATAAGCGGATAACTTTTAATTTGTCCTAACAAAATAAATAAAAAGCCGCCACACACCAGTGTAAACAACTGTACTCTGTAAAATCCAATACGGTCCGAAATTTTTCCGCCAAAGTAGGCGCCGATGATGGAGCCCAAGCCAAATAAACTAATAACAATGCCCGCCTCAAATAAAGTGCGGCCCATACTTTTATCAGTTAGGTAGAGCGTCATAAACGGAATGACCATAGTGCCGCTGCGGTTAATCAGCATGATAAACGATAACATCCATGTTTGCGAGGAGAGACCGCGGAAAGAAGTTTTGTATAAATTAATAGTGCGGGTTAGCATAAACGAAAAACTCCGCAAAGGTAAGAAGAATTAACCCCAATCAGAATTTATGTGCGTTACTGAGGCAACCGAAGTTTGTTTGTCGGTATCCAGACCAAAAAATACATCCAGCCTGCCCAACCAAATCCCGGCCCAACCAACCTGCGTAACGTAAACCGGTTTTTTATCAAAGTTGCTCATTTGCTGCGGTGCATCTAAAAAAGTGTGCGTATGCCCGCCAATAATTAAATCAATGGATGAGGTTTGTGTGCTTAAATCCTGGTCACTTACTTTTTTTCCGGGATACGAATAACCTAAATGCGAAAGGCAAATTACATAATCGCATTTTTTGTTGAGCTTTAAAAGTTCGGCAGTTTTTTTTGCTTCTGCAATAGGATCGTTGTATTTGGTGTTGCCGTACAGTTTTTTGTCGACCAGCCCCGCTAATTCAATTCCAACTCCAAATACGCCAATTTTAACTCCGTCTTTATGAAATATTTTATAGGGTAAAATTTTATTGTTAAGTGCCGTGTCAGTAAAATCGTAATTGGCGTTAACAAAACTAAAATTGGCATGCGGCATTTGTTTTATAATATTATCGATACCTAAATCAAAATCGTGATTGCCAAGTGTAACGGCATCGTAACCCATTTGGCTCATGAGTTTATACTCTAACTCGCCCGAGTAAAAATTAAAATAGGGTGTACCCTGAAAAATATCTCCGGCATCCAACAGTAAAATATTTTTTTCTTCGCCGCGAATTTTTTTAATGAGTGCCGCTCTTCTTGCAAACCCACCCTGGTTTGGATATTTTGGGTCGTTGTCCGGAAAGGGCTCTATACGACTGTGCTGGTCGTTGGTATAAAGTATGGTAAGTTTGCTGATTCCTTTTTTAGTTAGAATTTCATTGGGCAAAGCCGTTAAGCCGGCCATCATAAATGATGCGCCGAACATATAACGCAAAAAATCGCGCCTATTTTGAAATTGTGATTCTTCCATCGGTGACAGCCGTTACGGGTTTGTTTTGTTTATATAAATTTTTGCAGTATTCAATTAAAATATCGCGCAGCAAAGTTTTAGTTTTTATATAATTTTTAGGCGCATCAACATTAAAAAATTTATCTCCGCCATTTGCCAGGTAATCACTGGTGGCAATGGTGTAAATTTTAGCGGTATCCAAACTATTTTGATGCACAAAAATAGTTGATGCTTTTTTATTTGTAATTGTAAAACGTACTCCTTCTACCGGCGCCCCGCCTTTTTCGGCAATAGCGTTTAGAACCAACAAAAGTTCAGAGCCTTTTAACGGAACCAAAACTAATTCATTTTCAAAAGGCATTAACTCATACATGTTACCCACATGCACATCACCCTGCGGCACAGATGTGCGCAACCCGCCCGAATTAAAAAGAGCAATAAGGTTTGCCGTATCTATATTTTGCAGCATCAAAGCCTTTTGCATCATGGCATCGGCGAAAAAATTACCCAAATTACTCTCCGGAAAATTTTTTACAAGGGCAACCGGCGCAAAACCAATTACCTCGTTCATTTTTGCATCTAAACTCTGTTTATAGGGTAAAATAAATTTATAGGTGGCCGAATCAATAGCCAGATCAGAGATAGTCGCATGTTGCGTTTCTGTTTTTTGGACCTTAAAATGTGGTGCGCAGGAAATAAACAGCGAAAACAGGATGATAAGCGCATTAAAGTTTTTTAACTGTTTTACTAACATATTGCAAAGGTAGCATACAGTTATGAAGAGAAAAGTTATTTTTGTTACCAATATGTTAAAAGCCGAAACTGTTTTAAGGGTTCGTTACGGGGAAACCGACCGCATGGGATATGCCTATTATGGCAATTACGCCCAGTATTACGAAGTGGGCAGGGTAGAGGCCCTTCGTAAAATAGGATTTAGTTATAAAGAAATTGAAGACAAAGGCATTATGCTTCCGGTGGTTGATTTTGCCATACAATTTAAAAAGCCTGCCTACTACGATGATGAAATTACGCTTGTAACCACCATTAAAGAAATGCCGGGCGTACGAATTACTTTTCATTACGAATGTTTTAACGCGCAAAAAGAATTGCTAAATACCGGGCACGTTACACTGGTATTTATTGACCGGGCGAAAAATAAACCCTGCGCGCCACCCGATTGGTTTATACAGGAAATGAAAAAATATTTTAAATGAAATTAAAAGCTTTACTTTTTATAATATTATTCGGAACTTCCTGCTTTGCGCAAATGGTGCCGCATGCTTTTAGTTATAATGTAGATAATTTTCCGGATGTGTACGGTGGTAAAACCGAGTGGAAACGTTTTTTGCACGATCACCTTGTTTATCCGTCCGAAGAATTTGCAAAAAAAACGGAAGGAGTAGTTCAGATTTATTTTGTGGTAACAAAAGAAGGAAAAGGAGTTCAGGCAAAAATTGTAAAAAGTGTTAGCCCGGCTATCGACCATGAAGCGCTGCGTTTGTTAAGTATGCTTGAGTGGGTTCCTTCGCAACAGGGGGAGGACGCGGTTAACATTGAGCACTCAGTAGAAATAAATTTTTCGGTTTCAAAATATAAAAAGTGGGTAAAAGAAAGAGGTTACGAAAAATCGGCTTATACCGATTTACCCCTCGATACTACATTTGCAATTTACGAGGCGGCCGATAAATCGCCATCCTACAGCAATCCCGAAAAAACATTTCAGGAGTTTGTTTACACCACTTTAGAATACCCCGACCTTGCAAAGCATCAAGGGCTTGAGGGTAATATTGTTATGACTTTTATTGTTGAAGCCGATGGCCGCGCCTCAAACATACGAATACAAAAAGGGGTTGGCGGTGGCTGTAATGATGAGGCAATCAGAGTTATAGGCTTAACCAAATGGAAGCCCGCCCAAAAAGGCGGCAAATATGTAAGATACCGAATGTATTATACCATGATTTTTAACCTGAAGAACAACTTTAAGGATAATAGCGGGGGAAGTCAGCGCGCCTGGGGACAATAAAAACTGTTAAAAAGCGTAATTTGCTTTGTAAAGGGACTTTAATGCTATAAATTTGATAAAAGAACTAAGTCGATTAAACCTTCTGTTTTTTATTACATCAAAACACAAACCCGATAAAACACAAAAAATGAAAAAACTTTTTATCCTTGCAGCCGCCCTTGTTATAGTAACAGGCGCATCTGCACAAAGTAGCTGGAGAGTAGGTATTACCGCAGGTAGTTTTGGTAATCACGCCCAGTTTAACGGTGGCATGCAAAATGCCAGCGCATTGTTTACTGCTAATCCTTATGGTTCTGCCGGTTTAGGTGTTTTGTTTCGCAAAACAATTAATAACCATTTAAGCTTTCAAACAGGTTTAAATTTTAGCAGCCTTGGTTTTGAATATGCTATGGCGCGCGATTATAGTTTAACAAGGCCCATGGATCATTACATGGTAAACCGTGTAAGTTTAGGTATTGCAAGTATACCTGCTACATTAATCTGGAACTTTAATCCTAATTGCAAAAACGTGCGTTGGTTTGTAGGCGGTGGTTTTTCTTTAGTAGGACATGGTGATAAAAATACCGACAAGCATGTAGATGCTTCGCCCCAAGATCAGCAAGCATTAGGTTTAAACGGAACGGATTATATTAATCAAACCGTAAGCTCAAGCGCTTTTACCGTTTTAAACGGGCACCTTATGGGTGGCGTAGAAAAAATGTTTAAAAAAGGCGGTATGCTTAGCTTTGCAGTTTATTTAAACAGAGGTTTTACTCCGGTTGCAACATCAACGGTAAATTATTCGGTAAACGGTACCTTATATAACCATAGCTTTAAAAATTATAACAATAATTTGGGTCTTACGCTTACTTATTATTTTAGAAATTTTAAAGGGAGTTTAAAGCCGGCTACGGCTGTTAAATAAACCTTTTCATTTTTTTTAAGAAGCCCCGGCAGAAATGCCGGGGCTTTTTTATTGGTATAAAATAAAAAATTATAGTTTACCTGATTTATAATTGAGCTTCACCACTTCGTTAAACGGTTTGTTTTGTATTTTGCTTTCAAGCCAGGAGATAATATCAAAATAAGCAAAAGCATTTTTTTCGGCCGGGTCTTTGGTGAGCGGTATTAATTCTTCGTATAATTCTTTAAACGCTTTTACCAATTTTGTTTGCGAATCAATGTTCGGTGCTTTCTTTTTAATGAAACGCAGTATGACATCCTCAAATTTATATAAACGATTACGCTTATAAAGAAAG
Source organism: Bacteroidia bacterium (assembly GCA_038214655.1). GTDB lineage: Bacteria > Bacteroidota > Bacteroidia > B-17B0 > Aurantibacillaceae > PALSA-968. The sequence continues at coordinate 5,276 of JBBQRR010000004.1, forward strand.
CGGTAGGCCGAGCGCACGGTGTATTCCAATAAATCCTGTTTTTGCATTTCAAACTGCGTAATGATGCGCATAATTAGTGAGAAGCAAAGAATGTCACTGCGCAATATCAAATCACTGCGGTCAATAATTTGCCCCAAAAATTTATTGGCTAAAGAAAAATCGTCAAGTCCAAAATGCATATTGGCCGAGGCCAAATAATGCGATATTTCGAGCTGCAGGTTAAGAAATTGTACTTCGTTGTTTTCCAGTTTTTTATTGGTTGTTTTTAATAATTCAATGCCTTTTTCAAATTCACCCGTCTTGGCATACATCTGTACAATTAATCCGTAACAGGTATTAAATTTTCGGTTACGTAAAAGTTGCGTGCGCACCGGTACTTCTTCTATTTTTTTTGCAATTGTCAGCATCTCATCATACCGTCTGAAATTACTAAGCAACACCATTTGGTTATTGAGCGTAAGCAAATAAAACTTAGGATTTTCAGGAATAAGATGGCTGTTTTCTTCAATGACTTTAATAAGCGCTTCGTTATCTTCGTAAGCTTTTATATAGTTATTTGAAAGAAAGTGAAGTCCCACACGGGCCGTGTAAAAATGCCAGGCCGCATGAAATTGCGGCGGTAGATTTTTTAGGTTTTTATCTTGCTGCAATTTTTGTAAATCTTCAAAACCTTCTTTATTTCTTACCAATCCGCTTTTATTAATTTGCATAGCTACGCGTGCCGTAAATGTTTCCATTTTTGCGGCAGTACTTATATTGGTAATTTGTTGTTCAAATTCTTTAGTGTACCTTTTAATATCCTCCGTCGTTTTTCCGGCAAAGGCCTGGTCTCTGTTCAACGACATTTCTCTGCCAAGAAATTCAAGCGTTAAACCATAAAACTGATATTTTTTTGCTTTTATATAACATGATTTAATGAGCGCGCGTGCCTGATTAAAAAGTCCTTTTTCAGAAAGAATATCTATGCAATGCAATTGTTCAAGCAGCTCTGCTTCAATCGTTTTTCCGGCATGAAAACTATGCAAAGACTGCAGGACGAGCTTGTATAAAAAATGTTTGTTGTATCCGTAATTATTTGCAAAAGCCTCTTGCTTATTTTTCAGCAAAAATTTTTCCTCGTCGTAAGTTTTTAAACCTTCCAGTTTTTTAAACATTCTCACACTGTTGTTTTGCTTGCCAATAGTATGCCGCGCGGCGTAAATAGTAAAATGCCTCTTCTCGCTGGGGCTAAGCGACTGTATTAGTTTAAAAAGACTATCTTCTTTGTCAGACATCAAAAATGTAAAAATTGATAAATATAAGCAAATATAGTAAAATATCCATAAAATTACTATTCAGACACCAAAAATAATAAAAACATTGGATTGCCTTTGGAGCATCTATTCGCGAATTTAGCTATGCATTAAAACAAGAACCATGAAACAATTACTTTTTTCAATCCTTTTAGCCACCACGCTGGCTGCAAGCGCTTCAGAAAAACCGGCTGCAAAATTAAATGCCAACATGCAAGCCCTAGCCGATGGAGCAAAAAAGAACAATGTTTTAGAAAGCATCGCAAACATTCCGGTAAGTTTCCGTAAAAATATGGGACAGTGGGATGAGCAAATTGCCTACCGTGGGTTTTCTCCGGGTTGGAATGCCAATATTTATTTTTTAAAAAATGGTTTAAGCTTTGGTTTAAGCCGCGAAATAAAAAACGAAAAGCAAGCCGAGAAAAAATTTCCGTTGACCCCAAAAGATGACGTGGCAAAAGCAAAAGAATTTTTGGTGTGGAATCTTTATTTTAAAGGAATGAATCCCGGTGCAACTATCACTTCAGAAGGAGAGCAAAACAGCCGTGTAAATTATTTAATAGGCAGCGACCCCGCTAAGCATCACACAAATATTCCCGATTACCAAATGCTTCACTACAACAATGTGTACGATAACATCGATGCAAGATATTACAGCACCGGACAAAACATTAAATACGATTTTATTTTAAATGCAGGCGCGGATATCAGCAAAATTCAAATGGTTTACGAGGGCATTAAGAATGTTCGCGTAAACGAAAAAAAGCAATTGGAAATTACAAACGCATGGGGCACTTTAATTGAAGAAATGCCTGAGTCGTATCAAATTATAAATGGAGTAAAGAAACTTGTAGCTGTTGAGTACGTTGCATTAAACAATACCACCTTTGGTTTTAAAGTTAAAGGCGATTATGATAAAACACAAACACTAATTATCGATCCGGTTATTTTAGCCTGGAGTACTTATTTTGGAAACGTTGGAACCTTTGAAGGTTATTGCCATGATGTAGCTGTTGACCCTACCGGAAATGTTTACTTAACCGGATTTTACGAAGACGGTTTTCCGGTTTCTCCGGGCGCTTACGGCAGCTCTTTCTCAGGCCAGCAGGACGCATTTGTAATTAAACTAAGTGCCGATGCTACAACACTTATTTATGCAACTTACCTTGGAGGATTAGGAATTGACTGGGGATACGGAATTGCGGTTAACAATGTAGGCGAAGCATTTATTACAGGTTGGACAGGCGGAGTTTGGAGCGGAACATCGGGATTTCCAGTTACTGCGGGCGCTTATCAAACTACTCCGAGCACCAGTAATTTTCACACATTTGTAACAAGACTTAATGCAAGCGGCACGGCTGCAATTTATTCTACTTATATCTGTGGCACAAACGTAAGCGATCAGGGATATGATATCGCAATCAATTCGGCAAACGAAGCTTTTGTTACCGGAGTTACCGGTGTTGGTTTTCCAACTACAGCAGGCTGTTTTCAACCTTCACCGGTTGTAGGCGGATGGGGCGGCGCTTTTGTTACAAAATTAAATGCAAACGGAACCTCACTTATTTATTCGAGTTACCTTGGCGGAAGCAGCGGTAATTACGGTTACGGAATTGCAGTAGATGCCAGCGGTGCAGCTTACGTTACAGGCGAAACAGGTGCTTGGGTAAATAACCCTCCTAACTATACTGATTTTCCTATTACCGCCGGAGCATACATGACATGCTTTGGCCAATGCGGATGGAAAGCATTTGCAGCAAAAGTAAATCCGGCAGGCTCAGCACTTGTTTATTGCACCTTTATTGGAGGAACCGGAAATTGTCCGCAAAACGGTGCCGACGTTGGCGAAGCAATTGCCGTTAATTCATTGGGAGAAGCGTATGTAGTTGGCGGAACAAACTCTTCCAATTTTCATGTAACAGCAGGCTGTCAACCTTATGGTGGATACGGCGATGCTTTTTTAGTAAGGCTTAACACTACAGGAACGGGAGTAATTTATTCTACTTGTCTTGGCGGCGGTTACGGTGATCAAATGTGGGGAGTTGCAGTAAACTCTGCCAACGAAGCTTTTGTAAGTGGAAATACAGAAACTGATGACGGAAGTTTTCCGGTAACATCTTGCGCATACCAATCTGTTTTTGGCGGACAAAGTACTTCAAGCACAGGGCGCGGAGATATTTTTGTGGCTAAATTTAATAATGCAGGGGTAGCAGTTTATACATCTTTTGTTGGAGGAAATTCTGACGATTATAAATATCCACGCATAGTTTTACACGGGCCTTGCGAAGAAGAAATAATTGTTAACGGTACTTCGCACTCTTCAAACTTTCCAACAACCGCAGGTGTTTATATGCAGCAAAAAGGAAATGGCGGAGATGATCAGCCGGTAGTTTTTAAAATGAAACCAAAAATTAATCCACTGTTTAAATTTGATAGCCCTTTTTGTAATCTTACTGTTAATTTTAAAGATACTACAACCGGTGTTTGTATTTGGCAAGCGGGTCCATGGTCGCCAAGCACTTGGCATTGGGATTTTGGAGACGGAACAACTTCAACACAACAAAATCCAACACATACTTACGCCACTTCCGGAACGTACCAGGTAAAATTAATTGTTACCTGCCCTAAAGATTCAATCACCTTGCCGGTTACAGTTTCAACAACAGGTGGCAGCGCTGCAATTGCAAGTGTTCCTCCAATTTGTATTGGTAACAGCACCGTATTAACTGCATCGGGTGGCAGTGGATATGTTTGGAATACCGGAGCAACAACAACAACGATAACCGTTACGCCAACTGTAACTACAACTTATTCTGTTCTTACAACAGGTACTTGTCCGGGCACTGCAACAACTTCAGTAGTAGTAAATCCTCTGCCAACTATTATCATTGGAAGTAACAGTCCGGTTTGTATTGGCCAGGTTTTAAATCTTACTGCTAATGGTGGCCTTACTTATTCGTGGAGCGGTCCAAACAGTTTTTCATCTACGCAACAAAATCCAAGTATTACTAATGCTACGCAAGCAGCTACTGGAACTTATTCGGTTGCAGTTACCAATGCAAACGGTTGTGTTGGTACGGCAAGCACAAATGTTATAGTAAATCCAACGTACACGGTAGTATACACTGCCGATACTGCGTGTTTGGGAAGCAATACTACATTTACGGATCTTACTGTAGCTGTTCCGGCGGGTTCTACATACACATGGAGTTTTGGCGATGGAACTTCTTCGGCTCAGGTAGGCAGCGCAACACACATTTACTCGGCGGCAGGTGTTTACACCAGCACTCTTGCAATAGGAAATGTACAAACCTGTGTTACATCTGCCTCTTTGCAAGTTGTTGTTAAAGCATTACCTATTGTAAATCATGTAAACCCGCTTGCTTTTTGTCCGCTGCAAATTACACAAGCAATAAATTTTACTTCAACACCGGGCGGCGCTTCTTCAACATTTTTTTGGGCAAATACAAATACGGCTATCGGACTAGGAGCGGGTGGAAGCAACAGCCTACCATCATTTACAACTGCTAATCCCGGAAATGGTTCTATCACTGCAATTATTTTGGTGCACGCATCTTTTAACGGTTGCACCGGGCCCGATTCGGCATTTACAATTACAGTTAATCCAAATCCGCTTGCCGATTTCTCGGGACAAAATAAAATTTGCTTGGGCACATCTATGCAACTTACCGATCTTTCATCCGGTACTATTGCACAGTGGAATTGGGATTTAAATAACGATGGAAATTTTACCGATGCAAATACGCAAAACCCTTCGTATACTTTTACAACACCGGGTACGCATACGGTAGGGCTTATTGTTTCTGTAAATGCTTTTTGCAAAGACACTGTTGTAAAGTATGTTTATGTTAATCCAACTCCTCAACCGCTTTTTATTGGTGATCATTTAAAGGGTTGTCCGGTTTTAAATGTAAACTTTACCGATCAGTCAGTCATTGCTGCACCTGCACACATTGTTTCGTGGAATTGGAATTTTGGAAACGGAACTACATTCAATAACCAATTTCCTCAAACAGTTTCCTATACCAATATTTCTCATACACAAAATGCAACTTACACGGTTAGCTTAACAGTTGTAAGCGACAGCGGTTGTTCGGCAAGTATCACAAAAGCAAATTACATTACAGTGTATCCGCGCCCAACTGCTGATTTTACGTATAATACCGAAACGGATGGCTTAGATCCTATGGTTCATTTTTATGATCAGTCTGCAGGCGCAACTAGTATTCATTGGTATTTAGGAGATATATTTTTAAATCCGAATGCTTTAAATTATACCAATACACAAAATCCTTCGCATACGTATATGCACGAAGAAGGTTTTACATATTATATTACACAGTGGGTAAGTAATAGTTTTGGTTGCACCGATTCAATTACCAAACCTATTGAAGTTAAACCGGGTTTTGCTTTTTACATTCCAAATGCATTTACACCCGAGGGCGATGGACTTAACGATGGGTTTAAAGGAACCGGGGTGGGAATTGATAACGACCATTACCGTTTGTTAATTTTTGATCGTTGGGGCAATCAGGTTTTTGAAGGAAAAAATTTAGAAACTTCTTGGGACGGAAGAATAAAATCAAAAGGGGATGTTGTACAAGAAGATGTTTACGTTTGGAAAGTGCAGTTAAAAGATTTAAACGGGATGTCGCATGAGTACAAAGGCACCGTTACACTAGTGAAGTAAAAATAATTATGAATAATTTAACTAAAACAAATAGCTATGAAAACAAAAACAATTAAGGTGGTACTTGTATTTTCATTTGTTGGAGTGATGCTGGTTTCTTTTTCTCCTTCAAAACAAATAACTTCAAAATATGAAGGGCTTCAAACTAAAGTTGCCGGCATTCAAAGCGGAAAATTATCTGCGCAAAAATTATTGGAAGCCGGAAAACTTGAGGCAACTGATAAAGCCTATGAAATTACACTTTTTGTGATGGCAGCTGCCTTGCCCAAAGCAACGGGTGGTGCCGAAATAATTTATCCCGAATTAGCTTCGGCCTCAGGTAAATTTACAGAAGAAATGAAAACAGCAATTAAAACTTTTAAACCCGGAACAAAGGTTTGGTTTGAACATGTTGAAGCATACAGGAAAGGAGATAAATTATCAGAAAAAATACCGGGAGTGACAATTACAATAGGCGAATAGTATGTTGCCGGGTATAATTATTGCTTAAGTTTTGCCCGGATTTGTAATCCGGGCATTTTTATAAATAGCCTAATACCAGATTTACTATGATTTTAAAATAGACAAGTTCTGCGGCCCTACCTTATCCTTACCACTGTTAGCGGCAAAACAAAGGTATTAACGGTATTTGCAAGGTAATTTTTATCAGGTTAAAGTGCCGGGTAGCTATATATTTAACATGTTGAATAGATGGTTTATTTTTTTAAAAACACCCAACCATTTTTACTAAAATGCTATCTATAATAGTATAGGATGAGAGGTTTCTTTCAGTGAAACGCAAGGACTCAGAGATTATCTAATAGCCACTCTTAAAGAAAATCGCAATGAAAAAAAATGTAGCCTTATGCCTAATTTGCGTCTTTGCTGCTTTAGCAGCAACTGCCGGAGAAAAACCCAAAAGGCATGCGTATTCCTGGAATTCGGGCGGCACCCCGTTTGAGCAAAAAGTTTTTATTGAGAATAAAGGACAATACAACGAAAAAGATAATGGTGGAAAAGGAAATATATTATTCAGCACATCCCAAGAAGGCTTAAGCTTGTACTGGAATAAAAAAGGTTTAACGTATCGTTTAACCGAGCATTATGTTACCGAGAGTGCCAAGAAAGAAGCTATAAAAAAAGGCCATCCGGAAGAAATATTAGAAAGCGCAAAAAAAAGATATCATTATCTGAATGTAGAGTGGGTGGGATGCAATGCAAATGCGGAGGTAGTAACAAGCGAAGAAGTTTCGCATTACTATACTTTCAAAAACCCCAATGATAAATCGGGAAAAAGCGGATTGCAGGCACAGGCCTACAAAAAAATAATTTACAAAAATATTTATCCCGGTATAGATATTGAATATACACTTCCTGAAAAAGGCGGAGTAAAATATTCTTTCATCGTTCATCCCGGCGCGGATCTTTCCATAATTAAAATAAAATATAGCGGTGCCGATAAAATAAGCAAGAACGCAAAAGGAGAAATAGAAATAAATGCGAATCCCTGCGGAAATTACCTGGAGCACTTGCCCGAAACATTTTACGAAGACGGAACGCGCATCGCTTCAAACTTCACGCTAAAAAATAATATCATTGGTTTTGAAGTACCGGGTTACGATAATAGCAAAGCACTTGTTATTGATCCTTGGGTAAGTGTAGTTAATTTTCCAAATACAAACCCAAGTTACGTTGCCTATAAAAATCAAGGGTACGATGTTGCGTACGATAATGCGGGTAATGTTTGGGTGTATGGTGGTGGTGATCCGCTGTACGTTGGTAAATACAGTAATACAGGTGCTTTACTTTGGATTTTTCAAGTGCCATTAACAGCAGATTTGGTTGGCGATTTTGATGTAAACAAAGTAAGCGGTACAGCTTATGTGTGCGAAGGTTATAATGGCGCAGGTGCAGGTGTAGTTAAAATAAGCACGGGTGGAATACAGCAAGCACAATTTTTTGGAAGCACAAATAATTATGAAATGTCGCGCATACGTTTTGATTGCGCAGGCGCTAAACTTTATACAACCGGCGGTGGCGTACCCGCAGGAGTTTGGCAAGTATGCGGGCTCGATACAAATTTAGCCGGACTCACAGGCGGTGCACACACCACGGCCAGCCCCAATGGAGATCACGATGTGAACTTAATGACACTGGACCCTGTGGGAGGTTTTATGTATGTTAATTTTAATTACCCGGCTCCTTTTTCGGCAGATTACATGAACGATAATGAAATGCAAAAAATTGCTACACCCGCTTTTGTAGTTAACTGGATACAACCCGGGCCCATTTATAATTTCATAGAATTAGGAAGTATTCCGTACGCCGGCCCTTATGCGGGTTCAACCTATGATAGAATAAATATGTTTAACGGAATGGTTGCAACGCCGGGCTTTTTATATACCTACGATGGTGCAGTAATAAAAAAATGGAATAAGAATACCGGAGCCATGATTACATCCGTAGCAACCGGTGGCACTGCCTATGCTTCGGGAGGATTAGATGTTGACCTTTGCGAAAATGTTTACGCCGGTGTTGGAAGTACAGTTAAAGTATATAATTCAAATCTTATGCCTGTTACATCTTACCCTGTAACAAGCACAACGTACGACCTTAAAGTTGATAATAATACAAATCAATTATATGTTACCGGAAATGGTTTTGTGAGTGCCACTGCAATTCCGCCACTTACTTTTTCATTAACAACAACTTCAACATCTGCTTGCGGAATTTGTAACGGAACGGCCACGGCAAACATGACCAACACAAATGTAAATTGTAATGCAACTATAAATTATTCTTACTTGTGGTTACCGGGCGGGCAAACAACACAAAATGTAAACGGACTTTGTTCGGGAACATACACGGTTATTGTTGATGCTACACTTGCCTGCGCAAAAGGAACAAGTGATACAGCTTATGTAACTATTTTAAACGGAACACCAATTACTGTTACAACTGGAACAATATGTACAGGGCAACAAACCGCAACTTTAACCGCAACAGGCGCTACAACATATTCCTGGAGTCCACCAACAGGACTAAGCGGTACAACCGGATCGGTTGTTACAGCTAATCCGCCAACAACAACAGTTTATACTATTACTGCCAATGGAAATTGCGTTAACACAACAACTGTTACAGTAAATCCTGTTCCTACAATTACTGTTAATTCCGGTACTATATGTGCAGGCCAGCAAACTGCAACATTAACCGCAGGCGGCGCCGCAACTTATACGTGGAGCCCCGCAACAGGATTAAGCAGCACCAATGGAACAAGTGTTATCGCTAATCCAACTGTAACTACAAACTATACAGTTAGCGGAACTAATGCAAGTGGTTGCATTGCTTCAAATACTACAGCTGTTACAGTTAATCCGGTACCAACATTAAATCCTGTTGCAAGCATTGGTGTTTGCGATTTGGCTCAGGTTGTTGTGCAACCTTTTGTTTCTGTTCCCGGCGGTGCCACGGTTGGTTGGACAAATAATAATACAGCAATTGGTTTGGGTGCAAACGGAGTTGGAAGCATTGCAACGTTTACCGGAACAAGCGGTGGTTCATTAGTACCGGTTCAGGGAGTAGTTACTGCAATACCCACATTAAACGGTTGCGTTGGCCCGCCAATTAATTTTACAATAACCATTGCACCAAAACCAAGTATTGCATTAACATCGCCGCCTATTACTTGTCCGGGACAAAATGTACCTGCGCCAACGTATACCATAAATCCGAATGATCCCGCAATGGTTTTTGCTTGGGTAAATAATAACACAGCAGTTGGATTAGGAGCAAACGGAACGGGAATACCTCCTTCATTTACCGCATCTTCAAATAATACACTCGCAAATATTACAAGTGTTGTTACAGTTACTCCAACTTTAAATGGTTGTGTGGGAACGCCGGGTAATTATACAATTACAATTTATCCAACGCCTGTAATTAATCCAATTGCAAATGTTGAGAAATGCCCTAACGTAAATATTGCAGCAATTAACTTTAGTGTATTGCCCGGTGGAGGTAATCCCTCTTTTGGTTGGGCAAATTCTAATACAAGCATTGGCCTTACTGCGGGCGGGGTGGGAAGTCCATTGCCCGCATTTACTTCGGTAAACACAGGTAATACTGCGCAGATTTCTTCTATCATAGTGTCTGCAAGTTTAAATGGTTGTCCTGCAATTCCAATTCCGTTTACAATTACTATTGATCCTAATCCTGTTGCTTTATTTTCGGCTACAAAATTAGTTTGTGTGGGTTCTCCAATGAGTTTTACAGATCAATCAAGTGTTGGTTCAGGATTTATTGCGCAATGGGCATGGAATCTGGATGCTTCGGTAGCAGCTTTCTCAAACGCGCAAAATCCTCAATACGTTATTCAACCTGCAGGTACGCACAGTGTAACTTTATCAATTATTTCTGATAAAGGCTGTGTAGCTACAGTTACAGAACCGGTTTATATAAATTATATTCCTCTTGCAAATTATACGGGTGGCGGACAAGGTTGCCCAATTTTAACTGTAAATAATTTTACAGATGTATCAAGTGTTACGCCTCCTGCACAAATTGTTAGTTGGAGTTGGAACTTTGGTAACACAGCAACTTCTACCAATCAATCTCCGGGAACATTAACTTATGGTAATCCGTCTCCTGTACAAAATGCAGTTTATTCGGTTAGCTTACTTGTTTCTACGGATAGTGGTTGCGTGTCTACAAATTATTCGAGCCCATGTGTAACAGTGTATCCGCATCCTTTAGCAGGTTTTTCATGGGGGCCTCTGGATCCTGAACCGGATATTATGAGTCCTGTTGTTTATTTGTTTGACCAAAGTGTTGGAGCAAGCGGACAAAACGGATTGCAATGGTATTTGGGAGATATATTTTTGGCCAATCAATTAAATAATTACACCAATGTTCAAAATCCAATTCACAGTTATGATTATCCCGAGCCATATATTTATTACGTAACGCAATGGGTACAGAATAGCTACGGTTGTAGAGATTCGCTGACAAAACCTGTTGAGATAAAACCAAACTGGACGTTCTACATTCCAAACGCTTTTTCTCCAAACGGAGATGGCGTTAACGAAGGTTTTAAAGGAACCGGTATTGGCATTGATTTAACAACGTATAACCTTTGGATTTTTGACCGCTGGGGCATGATGATTTTCTATTCGAATGATTTAGAGAAAACATGGGACGGAAAAATACAAGGTAAAAACGGCGACATTGTACAGGAAGACGTGTATGTATGGAAAGTAAGGTTCAGTGATTTTACCGGTAAGAAACACGAGTATAAGGGAACGGTTTCGGTAGTGAAGTAAAATATTTATGCTAAAAAAAAGCCTCAACATTATGTTGAGGCTTTTTTTATTTTCTTAAACGATGATTTCGTCTTCCAGCTCGTTATAAAATTTAAATTCCATAAAACCAAAAGAGGGTTTGCTGCGTAATTCTATTTTACAACCTAAATCTTTTCTCCATTTAGCAAGAAGCGTAGGTTTTAAAAAGCCGGGTTTCTTGGTAATAAATGCTTCTATATAAGGATGCACCCCAACAGCCAGTTTTTTTATATTTTGTTCTTTTACAATAAAACGTAAAGCACTTTCAATCGATTCAACAAATAAAACACTTGGTTCTACTTTGCCGGTGCCGTTGCAACTCGGGCAAACTTCCTGCACCTCAATATTCATCTCGGGGCGAACGCGCTGGCGGGTAATTTGTATTAAACCAAATTTACTTGGGGGCAAAATATTATGTTTGGCCCTATCAGCCTTCATAAACTCTTTTAATTTTTCGTGCAACTGCCTGCGGTAATCAAGGCTGCGCATATCAATAAAGTCAACCACAATAATGCCGCCCATATCGCGCAAGCGCAATTGGCGTGCAATTTCGGCAGCAGCTTCTAAGTTTACTTCGTATGCGTTTTCATCCTGTGTAGAAGTACTCTTTGCACGGTTACCACTGTTTACATCAATAACGTGTAAAGCTTCGGTGTGCTCAATAATTAAATAAGCACCGCTCTTTAAGTGTATGGTTTTGCCAAACAAAGATTTTATTTGCTTCTCAATTCCAAAATGATCAAAAATTGGCGACTTGCCTTCGTATGATTTTAAAATTCCTAATTGATCGGGCGCAATACTTTGTAAATATCCTTTTAACTCCTGGTGTATTTGTTTATCGTTAATGTGTACGGCACTAAATTTTTCGTTTAGTATATCGCGCAACAAAGCGTTGCTGCGGTCAACCTCACCCAATAAACGTGCAGGGGGTGTAGCTTTTTTTAAAGTATTAAAACAGTCTTCCCATTTTTTTACCAGGTCGTTTAAATCGCCTTCCAAATCAGCAACCGCTTTTCCTTCGGCCACCGTGCGCACAATAACGCCAAAATTTTTGGGCTTAATGTTGTGCATCAAATCTTTTAAACGGTGCTTCTCTTCGTTGTTACGAATTTTAGAAGAAACAGAAATTTTATCACTGAAGGGGATAAGCACTAAATATCTTCCGGCAATAGAAATATCGGAAGTAATGCGCGGGCCTTTTGCCGAGATGGGTTCTTTTGCCACCTGTATCAAAATTTCCTGTCCGCTTTTTACAACGTCGTTTATCTTTCCGTTTTTAGGAATGTCTTTCTCATTTTTAAAGTACATGAGATTGCCCACGGTTTGTTTGCCGCTGCGTACAGCCTGTACAAATTTACTTAGTGTGGTGGCTTGCGGGCCAAGGTCTAAATAATGCAAAAAAGCGTCTTTCTCGTACCCCACGTCAACAAAAGCTGCGTTAAGGCCGGTCATTACTTTTTTTGCTTTACCTAAATAAATATCTCCAACAGCCCATTGCAGGTTGCCTTTTTCGCGATGTAGTTCAATTAAGCGCTTGTCGTTTAAAAGGGCAATAACGGTTTCGGTGGAACTTTTATTGATAACCAGTTCGTAGTTCACTTTGAATGTTTTTTATGTATAGAAATACGCATAGCCCAAAAGAGTCAGCCTTCTTTGGCACTATGCGAATTACTAATTAAATGATTCCGTTATTTCTTTTTATGACGGTTTTTCCTAAGGCGTTTTTTACGCTTGTGGGTGGCCATCTTATGGCGTTTTCTTTTCTTTCCGCTTGGCATAGAATTTATTTTTTTGTCTAAGTTTTTTTTGAACCTCGACGGTTAAACATTATTTTTTTTTAGTTGCTCTATATATTTTTTAATCTGTTCCTTAATCTCTTTATCGGGCGTCAAACTTACATATTTTTCAAGTACCTCAATCGTTTTTACTTTATCGCCTTTCTTTTCATACACATCGGCTAAAAACAGGTAAGCCTCTAAGTATTCGGGTTTAAATTTCAGTATTTTTAAATACCGCGCTTCGGCTTTATCCAATTGGCCCGATTTCACTGCAAAACCTCCCAAAACCATTTGCACCTGTATATTGTTGCTGTCGGCTTTTTCAAGTTCCTTCAGCATGGTAATGCCTTTCATGGGGTCGGCGCTGCCATCTACATAACACGATGCAAGTTGAATTTTAGCTTCGATAAAATTTGCATTTTTTTCGAGCGCTTTTTCAAAACAACGGGTAGCGTTTTGGTATAAGCCTGCAATCTGATTTTTATCCTGCACGTAACCTACTGCGTAAAAGTAGCGGTTACCGGCAGCTAACCAGCCCGGTGCGGTATTAATCAGAGTCGATTTTTTTTCGTAGTAAAACGTAGCGGCAACAATCATTTTTTGTTCCTTAAAAAAATCAACCAGCTTATTAATGCCGTTGGTATCGGCAGTGTTTTTCTCTAATCCGGCAAATACCTTTTTTAAAGTATCGGGTAGGGTAGATATCTGTGCGTCGACAAAAGTTTTGATATCAATAATCGCTTCGGCATTGCGCTTTTGCGGCATATCTTCGGCTTTTTTCTCCGGTTTTTTATTAGCAAAATATAAAAGAACGAATAGTATGATTGAACATGCTATAACAATTAATTGAAGACGGCGCGATGAGTTCATCTACATCTTACACCTTAGGCGGGTCTTCAACTCTAACGTTTTTCTTGATTTTATCGGCAAATGTTTTAGCCGGTTTAAATGCAGGAATGTAATGGGCAGGTATATGAACCGCCTCATTTTTAGTTATGTTACGGCCAATTTTAGCGGCGCGCTTCTTACATAAAAAGGTACCGAAACCACGCAGGTAAACGTTCTTACCCTGGGTCATGTTATTCTTAACCACCTTCATAAAAGATTCAACCGTGTTAAGAACCACCATTCGCTCTACACCGGTTTTTTCTGCAATCTCGTTTACAATATCAGCTTTTGTCATCTTATAAAAAATTTAAAATCAACTTATTAACAGGGCGCAAAGATACATATTTTTGTTAAATATAAAAATAGGCGCTAAAAAATCATTAAAAATCAGGTTTTTAGCCGATTTTTGTGCCATGATCTACGAATTTAACGGCTATAAGCCCGTAATCCACCCCTCTTCCTTCATCCATCCGCAGGCTTGCGTTACCGGAAATGTCATTATTGGCAAAAACGTATATGTTGGTCCGGGCGCGGCAATACGGGGCGACTGGGGACAAATAATAATAGAAGACGGATGCAATGTTCAGGAAAACTGCACCATACATATGTTTCCGGGAACAACGGTAGTATTAAAGGAGGCTGCTCATATCGGCCACGGCGCCATTATTCACGGCGCGCAAATTGGTAAAAATGTCTTGGTGGGAATGAATGCGGTTTTGATGGACGATGCCCAAGTGGGCGATAATTGCATTATAGGTGCGCTTACTTTTGTGCCCGCAAAAATGCTAATTCCCGAACGCAAAATTGTGGTAGGCAATCCCGCAAAAATTATAAAAGATATAAGTGATGATATGATTGAGTGGAAAACCCAAGGCACAAAATTGTATCAGCAATTACCGGCCGAACTTTACGCTACTTTAAAAGAATGCGAGCCCTTGAGAGAAGTTGAGCCTAATCGTCCAAAGCAACAAGACGTATATAAAACATGGAAGCAAAGCAAATAACAAAACTTTTTTTAGCCTTACTTATTATAGTATCGGCAAATGCCTTTTCGCAAAAGGATAATAATAAAGGACAGGCCTCCGGAAAAAATGATAGTAGGAAAAGCGCTGACAAAATGGATGATATGGATAGCGGTGGATTGGGTGCCCCATCTCCGCCACCCCCTCCCGGCGGAAGCGTTAAGCCTGCAATGAAAAAATATTTTATCGTCTTTTTAAAAAAGGGGCCTAATAGAAATCAAGACTCTGCCACTGCAGCAAAAATTCAGGAAGCGCATTTAAAACATTTAAAGGCCATGGGCGATGCCGGTAAAATGGATATTGCCGGCCCGTTTGAAGAGGATGGCGATATACGCGGCATCTGCATTTACAACGTAGCCACTTTAGAAGAAGCAAAAAAATTGGCCGAAGAAGACCCTGCTGTAAAATCAGGAAGACTCATAGTTGAGGTGCATGCGTTTTATGGAATGTCGGGCTCGAGGTTGAAATAATTTGGGCGTTACCGCGAGGTGCGCATTGAATTTACACCATTAAATAAAGCATATGAGCGCACTCGCGGTCAGGCTGCTGCGGGGTTTCGCTTTTTGCAACAGCCGCATTTCGTTTTAGTATAAAATAATTACTTGCCAAAAGATTTCCATTTCTATTTTATTTTAGTAAGGCAAAAGAGCCCCTGCGGGCCCGCTGCATCCTAACGCAAATTGAAAAGATCAATCCATATCTCTTGCTGACGAGTAGCCCGGAGATTTGGATCCTGAAATATAGAAGTAGTAATTTATTCCGCCGGTAAGTTGTATAATTCTCCAGTCCCAGCCATAGAATGTAGTTTCGTTGCGCAAAATGTTTGTTAATCCGTAATAACCGCTTACCGATATCGAAATATGGTTATGAATCCGGTAATTTAACCCTGCCATCAATCCAACGTCGTTCGGAAAAATTAACTTACTCCAACTCGAGTAAGTGGTTATAAAACCGTTGTTGGCAAAATCTTCATATTTAGCATTTACCTTTTGTTTAAGGAGCTTTATAAAAGTACCTCCTAAACTTATAGAGAATTTTTTTTTATGCAGCGTTACATAAAATGGAATCGAAATATAAGAGAGCTCTTCAGTAAAAGTGTGAGTAAAAACCTGGCCAACCGACGAATTGTTTTGAGCAACTTGCTTTCCTTTTATACTAAGATATAAAACATCTGCTCCGAGGCTAAAATAGTTGTTAAATTTATAAGAATAAGAAACACCAAATCGCCAGGAGGGGCAAAAATAAGATTTCTTATAAGCGGCGATAGGATAGTAAAAATCACTCCGGCCTATTTTATCAATTCCTCCATCAGCTTTTAAACTGAAATGATGTTGGGCGTTTATTGTAAACTTTATGGTAAGTAATAGTAGTACAAATAAAATTTTACGTACCATAAAAGATGTAAATTTGATTATCAAATATAAGTAAATGAATCCAAACAACATACCCTTCCAACTAACCGATTGGGAATTAATTCCCGCCGAAGAACACAAAGGCGTTACCGGAGTAGCAACCTGGAAAACAAAACAATTTGGCGGACTGCGCATACGCATGGTCGAGTACTCAGCCAATTATTTGGCCGACCACTGGTGCGAAAAGGGCCACATTATTTTTTGCATAGAGGGAGAAATGGATACGGAACTTGCCGACGGCTCAGTTTACAAACTAAGTAAAGGAATGAGCTATCAGGTAAGCGACGAGCTAAGCTCGCACCGCACCAGTTCTGCCAACGGCGTAAAACTTTTTGTGGTGGATGGGGATTTTTTACGGTTAAAGAAGTAAAGGTTTATTTTTTTAAGTATTCTGAAATTTTCAGAATGGTAGTTTTTTTGAACTTTTTTAATATTAACAAATCTTCATCGCCCGTAATTAAATAATCGGCTTTTCCATCAGCGCATAACGACAGTAAAAAATTATCCTTTTCGTCGCGGCAAATAGTAACATGCGATTCTACATCAATAAAATCTGAATGGTTTTGAATGTTATTAAGCAAAGCGATAACATCTTTTTCTGAAAAATATTTTTTTAGCTTTGGTCTGGATACAACTTCAAGAAATTCGTCAAGCAATTCCTGGCTAAAAAGAAGCTTCACCTTGTTTGATTGGATGTGTTTGTCGAGTTTTGGAAAAGAGTTGCTTATCAGATAGCTAATAAAAATATTGGTATCAATAACAAGTCTTGCAGGCTTACTTGCCATAGCGTTTGCTTCTTACCGCTTCAACTTCTTTGGTTATTTCTTCCGGCGAAAGAGCCGCCTTTTTAGAACGTATTTTATTTATGGCCTTTATAAATGCATTCGAAGCATTTTCGGTAAAGGAGATTAACCTTAAGTCAGCTAAATCCTGCAGCAGTTTTTTAGCTTTAGGATTAAGTATTTCTATATTGAGGCTTGCCATAATACAAAGGTAGTGAATTTGAGATTTATAAGCAAATAACCTGCCTAATCTAAATCCGCACCACACCAGCTCTGCAAACGGCGTAAAAATTTTGTGGTGGGTGGGGATTTTTTGAAATTGAGGGAATAACGGTTTTTTAGTGCACGATAATCAATTTTTTATTTGTGATGCCGGCGTTATTTTTTATTGTCAATGTATAAATGCCATTATCGAGGCTGCTTGCATCAATGTTTGCTGTGCCAACAACAGTTTTACTAAACACGTGTCTGCCGTTTACGTCGTACAAGTCTAAGGTTTGTTTGTCTGTCGTGTTAGATTTAATTATGAAAACACCATTTGTTGGGTTGGGGTAGATAATTATTTGTTTGTCTTTTGCGGATAATTGTTCTACACCAACCCCAGTTGAATCAAGTTTAAATATTGTGCCATCATTATTTGCGCCACCCCACTTTGTCATGCCATAGAGAGAGGTTCCGTCCGAAATAAGAGAGCCAAGCGGACCGCTTCCAGTTGTTGCATCTACAAAATCTAAAAGTTTTACAAAGCCACTTCCATTGGGTTTTATTTTAAAGGCAGTTCCACAGCCGCTAAAGCACGTAGTATTTGTGCCGCCTTGCGATGTCATTCCATATAGAAATGTTCCGTCAAAAATAAGAGCGCAATAAGGAATACTTCCATTTGTTGTGCCTCCAAAATCTAACAGTTTTGCGTATCCGCTACCATCGGGCTTTATTTTAAAAATGGTTCCGCAACCATAAATACCACAATTAGTGCTTATGCCGCCCATCTGTGTAGTTCCATAGAGAAAAGTTCCATCAAAAAAAAGTGTACCTTCAGGATTACTTCCATTTGTATAATTAAAGTTGAGTAAAGTATCAAACCCGGCTCCATTAGGCATTATTTTAAAAATGGTACCAGCATTGTGTGTTCCACCGCGATACGTCATTCCATAAAGAAAAGTGCCATCAGAAATAAGAGAACGAGTAGGATTAGCTCCAGTTGTTGCGCTTACAAAATCAAATAGTTTTATAAAACCAGTGCCATCGGGTTTTATTTTAAAAATTGTTCCGTCATTATTTGTGCCTCCACCGTCTGCCATACCGTAAAGAAAAGCGCCATCGTAAATAAGAGAGCCAGAGGCCATTCTTCCGTTCGGAGTACCCGAAAAATCAAAGAGTTTTAAATAACCACTGCCGTCGGGCATTATTTTAAAAATTGTTCCTAAACTATTTGTTCCTCCCTGTTGTGTCATTCCGTACAGAAAGGTACCATCTGAAATAAGAGAACCAAAAGGATACCTTCCATCGGCGATAGCGGTAAAATCAAATAGTTTTATAAAACCAGTGCCGTCGGGTTTTATTTTAAAAATAGTACCGCTATCATTTATGCCACCATGTGCAGTCATTCCGTACAAATAAGTGCCGTCGTAAAAAAGATCCCCACCCGGAGTACTTCCATTCGTCGCGCCCGCAAAGTCGAGCAGCACGTTGCATTGAGCGCTTACTTGTCCGATGTTAATGAATACAAGAAGAAGTAAAAGTTTTTTCATGTTGTAAATATTTAATTCTTGTCGTTGGTGTGTTGTGGCTAACGGTTTCGGGGCTGGCGCAGTTTGGTTTTGGAACTTTCCGCAACTATACCCTCAAACGTTAGTATGAAGATACAAATGTTTTTTAGCGGCAGCAAATGGAATTTCCCGAGGGGGCCGTTTTAATTGCTCGCCGCGATGACCTTCTTCCGCCAAATTGCGCCACGACCCGTGTTACTGGCTGTAAGCACCACATAGTTTTTTATATTGGTGTCCGCTGTGCTAAGTTAGTTTTAATAATTTCCTCTCCAATACTTTCCCATATTTCGTTACGTGATTTTGTTTTTACTCTTGCGTTTGGGTGTGGTACGGAAAAGAAATTATGCCCCCATAGCTCTGCGGATAGAGCTTTGTGTTTTTTATCGTTGTCATAAAATTCTTTGACATTCGCAAGCTGTCCAAGTTGTAAAAGTATTTTACAGTTATTATTGCCTAAAGAAAAGATCCATTTAGGGTTTATAAATTGAACAAATTGTTGAAATAATGGGAGGGAATTTTTGTAGTCCATCGGTCGTAAAAATATTTCGTCTGGTGTTCGAAAGAAACAAAGATTAGTATAATTGAAGTTGATAACGTCAAAGTCAAGGGATAAGTATTTTTCTAAGAATGGTTTACTTCGTTGAATGAAATTGTAACTAGGAATGTCTTTACCGTCTGGCATTTTAGTTTGTTCAACGTGGTCACCACTAACCCCCCAATTTATTCCGAGCAAAATCCCCTTACCTAATTGAATAGGTGTCCCACAAATAGAATAATTCCATTGCTTGCCAAGTTTTTGTTGTTCTTTAAAAACAGGACTGTTATGGAAAGCAACTTTAGTTACAGTAAGTAGTTCTTTGAAAAATTGTTCTTCGTTTGTCATTTTATCCGCCTTGAATTTCAATTTTTTGTTGATTACCGCATTTACTACATCTGAATGATGCAGTTGTTTTAGAAGAAGAGCTTGAAGAAACAATCGTGCTAGTCGTACTGTTACTAACATTGCCGCACTTCTCACATTTCTGCTTGTACGAAATTCTTGAGCCGTCTTGTTTAACAATTACTGCTCCATGTAATGCTGTTGCCATACTTTTTATTTTTTAAAATTGATTATTGTCCTTAATTGGTTTATTTATAGAGTGTCTTGTCATTCCGATGTCCTTGTGCTTATTGCCAGTAACTTCTCGCTAACCGTACCTTTTCCGTTTACAAATATTTACAAGTAGTTAGAAACGGATAAGGGCAATTAATTTAAATCAAATATAAATAAAATAGAGCAATCTTGTATTTGCGTTAGGGATGCCGCAACGGTGTTGAAGCTCTTTTTTGGTCCTCTGTATTGCAAAAAAAGCGACTTGCGGGCAGCCCGACCCCGCGAAATAACACTGATTGAAAGAAAGAATACGGATGCGGGGATACGCCCAAAATAAAAACGCAGAATGAAATAATGGTAAACTCAAACAGATTCCTCTTTAGCAACCCGGCTGCGACTCCCGATAGCTATCGGGATCGGAATGACGCTAGAAAAACTTGGTATGACGGCCGATAAAGAAAATTATTTAAAAAAATTAAAGTAAACCACACCAATCAATACTCCAATAATCAACATAAGAAGAACTACTGCTATAATTCCTATTAGCAACTGACTAGCTACTGTGGTTCCAACTGAGGCATATGAATTTTCGTAGTCTTTTTTAAGAATCTCTTTCCGTTTAATCGGGTCCCGAAATTTTAGGGTAAGAAAGCAATATCCAAACAACCATGCCACCGGATACAAGAGTATGTCAAGCAGTAATTCACCAAACATTAATCCAACTTTAAATCGTGGCCCAGTTTTTCTTTTTTGGTTTGAAGGTATTTAGAGTTGTGCGCGTTGCCTTTAATTTCTATCGCAACATTTTCTACAATCTCTAAGCCGTAGCCAATGAGGCCCGCGCGCTTTTTAGGATTGTTGGTCATTAATTTTATTTTGCTCACGTTAAGGCTTCGCAAAATTTGCGCTCCTACTCCGTAGTCGCGCTCATCGGCTTTAAAGCCGAGTTTTACATTGGCCTCAACAGTATCTAAACCTTGCTCCTGCAATTTATAGGCTTGCAATTTATTTAATAACCCAATGCCGCGGCCTTCCTGGTTCATGTAAACCAAAACGCCCTTGCCTTCTTTTTCTATCATCTCTAAAGCGCGGTGCAATTGCGGACCGCAGTCGCAACGACAAGATCCAAACACATCACCGGTTAAACACGATGAGTGTACGCGCACCAAAACAGGTTCTTCTTTTTGCCACTCGCCTTTGTAAATTGCTAAGTGTTCGAAGCCTGTTGTAGTTTGTTTGTACGCCGCCAATTTAAAATTTCCCCATTGGGTGGGCAGGTCAATTTCTACTTGTTTCTCAATGATGCTCTCGTTTTTTAAACGGTAGGCGATGAGGTCTTTTATGGAAACAACTTTTAAATTAAATTTTTCGGCAATCTTTAATAAATCCGGAAGGCGCGCCATGGTTCCGTCTTCGTTCATAATTTCTACCAATGCGCCGCAGGGTTCAAAGCCTGCAAGTTTTGCTAAATCTATTGTTGCTTCGGTGTGGCCGGTTCGGCGTAATACACCACCCGTTTTTGCAATGAGCGGAAAAATATGCCCGGGCCTGCCAAAATTTTGCGGCTTCATTTCGGGATTAATTAATGCCTGAATTGTTTTTGCGCGGTCGGAAGCAGAAATTCCGGTGGTGCAACCAAAGCCCAAAAGATCGATAGAAACTGTAAATGCGGTTTCGTGTGCCGAGGTATTTTTATTTACCATTAGTTCGAGCTGCAATTCTTTTGCGCGCTCTTCGGTAACAGCGGCGCAGATTAATCCGCGGCCGTGCGTGGCCATAAAATTTATTACCTCGGGCGTAACGTTGCGCGCGGCAGTTAAAAAATCGCCTTCGTTTTCGCGGTCCTCATCGTCAACCACAATTACCACTTTGCCGGCTTTAATATCTGCAATGGCTTCTTCTATTTTATTCAGTGTAAAACTCATGTTGCAAAGATACGAAATTGTATTTTTATGAGGGAATTTGGCTTTTTGCCACGAAGGCGCAAAGGCTCGAAGGAAAATATAGGCTTGGTTTGAAGAAAAAAAACTTAGCATCTTCCTGCCTTTGTGTAAATGTGTTATTGGATTTTTTTTAATAATTCCTCAAAATAATCAAAAGCATAAAGCAACCGGTTGCCGTACCAGCTAAACATTTCGCCGTCAACCAAAACAATTTTTGCATTGGGTAAATGCGCTTTTAGCTCTTCAATATGTTTGTCTTTAAAAGGGTAGGGCTCTGAGGAAAGAAAAATAAAATCAGGATTTTTGTCGATGAGCATTTGGGTGGCGACTTCCGGATACCTGCTTTTTTCATTGGTAAAAACGTTGCTTAGTCCGCACTCGCCCAATAAATAATTTATGAAAGTATTTTGTCCGGCAGCCATGTAGGGGTTTTTCCAAATGAGATATGCAACACTTCCGCCATTTTTTACTTTTAACTTTTTACTTTTAAATTGGGCGTCTTTATCTTTTAGTTCAGCCACTAATTTTTCGGCCTCCGCTTTTCTATTGGTAATTTCTCCAACCGCAAGCATCATTGTATACGAATCATTTAAATTATAAATAGCGCTGATCCATACCGAGTAGTACTTACATAATTCTTCAATCTGCTCCTGCTCGTTTTCTTCTTTGTTGGCAATAATTAAATCGGGCTGCAGTTTCTTTATGACTTCAAAATTTATTTCTTTGGTGCCGCCCACGCGTGTAACCGAACGAAACATTTCATTGGGGTGAATGCAGAATTTGGTGATGCCTACCAGTTCTTTTTGTAAGCCTAAATACCAAAGTAATTCGCTTTGCGAGGGTACTAAAGAAATAATTCTTTGAGGAGGAAAATTAAAATCTAAGCTTCGGTTTAGCTGGTCGAGGGCCTTCATTCTTCAAATATAAGAAATGTTACAATGAGCAGCGAGAGTGGCTTTACGGAATACAGAAACCGCAGAAAGAACAGCCAAGAAGGCGCAGAGGACGCAAAGAATTTTTGGTGATGTTGGAGTTGTGTGAGAAGAGCCTATCTGAGTAAATCTTGTATTTGCGTAAGGGATGCAGCGGGCCCGCAGGGGTTCTTTTGCCGCGCCGCGCCGAAATCTTAAATAGAAAGAAAATTTAAAATAGGCGGGACAAAAAACGGTACCCCGCAGCAGCCTGCCCCCGCCACAAAATATTCTTTATCAGAAAAAGCACATTCGGGGAAACGCCCAAACCACCCTAACACGAAACCCGAAATATTTAACCCGAAATAATTTCCTACATTTAAACCGTAAATGACCGACTCTGTAAAAGCCCACGTTTCTTTATTTGCTGCCCAGGTAATATATGCCCTCAATTACTCAATAGCAAAGGATTTAATGCCAAATTACATTGGTCCGGGTGCATTGGTACTCTTACGCGTATTGGGTGCCTGTATTTTGTTTTGGACGGTTGCCATGTTTTTACCAGCCGAGAAGCCCGAAAAAAATCATTATGTGAAATTTATGTTGTTGGCGGTTTTTGGCGTGGCCTGCAATCAACTCTGTTTTATATTTGGATTAAACCTTACCAAGCCTATTAACTCGGCCATCATCATGACCAGTAATCCAATTGTGGTTACCATTTTTACATTGATAATTTTAAAAGAGCGCCTAACTATTTTAAAGGTAAGCGGTATAGTTTTGGGTATAAGCGGCGCTTTAACTTTAATGCTGCTGAGTGGTAAAAGTTTTGGTTTTGGCAATGAAACTGCCATGGGAGATTTGCTTACGTTGATAAATTCCTGCTCGTGGGCGGTGTTTGTGGTAATGGCAAAACCGTATATGCATAGGTATCAAACGGTTACTGTAATGAAATGGATTTTTATTTTTGGTTTGTTCTTTGTTACTCCATTTGGGTTTGAAGATTTGAAGCACACTAATTTTTCTGCATTTACGGGCCAGGCGTGGT
This sequence comes from Bacteroidia bacterium, assembly GCA_038214655.1. Lineage (GTDB taxonomy): Bacteria > Bacteroidota > Bacteroidia > B-17B0 > Aurantibacillaceae > PALSA-968. The sequence goes on from JBBQRR010000004.1 coordinate 29,240, forward strand.
TTGCTTTATTTTTTGTAGTGGTGGCGGTTACGTTTTTTGCTTATCTCTTAAACACCTATGCCCTTAAGGCTTTAAGCCCAAGCACGGTTAGCGCTTACATTTATACCCAACCTTTTTTAGCTACACTTTTTGCATTGCTATTCGGAAAAGATGAGTTAACTTTATACAAGATTATTGCAGGAAGCCTTATTATCATTGGCGTTTATCTGGCGGGAAAGAAACAAAAAGTGTAAAGCTCTATATTGGTTAGAAAAATTTTTGGAACAAAAAAATTTTTTTTTGGAAATTTTGGGCTGAAAAAAATATATATAAAACAAGTGGAAATAAATTTTTTTTTGCGGAATTTTTAGTATTTATTTGCTTCAAGTTTGCAGGGAGTCAGATTTTTGTAAACAAACTAAAGTTAACAACCGAATTCAATATATAGTTACTCATTAATAAAACGACATTTAACATGGACAAGAAAACAGCAGAATCTGTTTGGAAAAATTGCCTCGAAGTAATAAAGGATAACGTAAACCCCCAGAATTATAAAACCTGGTTTGAACCGGTTAAGCCTATAAAATTACTAGAGCGTGTTTTAACCATACAAGTGCCTTCGCAGTTTTTTTACGATTGGTTAGAAGAACACTACATCACTCTTCTTAAAAAAGTAATACGCAAAGAGCTTGGGGCCGAAGGTCGCATGGAGTACAATATAATAGTTGAAAATTCTTACAAAGGAGAAAAGCCAATTACCATAAAAGTTCCCTCTCTGTCAAGAGAAATTAAAAACTCGCCAATGTCGATGCCTATTGACATTAATGCAAACCCAATCAGAAACCCGTTTATTATTCCGGGTTTAAAAAAGGTTACTGTAGAGTCGCAATTAAACTCTAAATATTCTTTCGATAATTTTATGGAGGGCGATTGCAACCGCTTAGCCCGTTCGGCCGCATTTGCAGTTTCGCAAAAGCCGGGAGGCACCGCCTTTAACCCCTTATTGATATACGGCTTAAATGGTGTGGGTAAAACGCACTTAGCACAAGCCATCGGTATCGAAGTAAAAAACAACTTCCCTAACAAAACCGTATTATACGTACAGTCAGAAATTTTCTCGCGCCAATTTGTAGACGCCATTAAAAATAACGCCCAAAGCGATTTTGTGAACTTCTACCAAATGATTGATGTGTTATTGATAGACGACGTTCAGTTTTTAGCAAACAAAGAAAAAACGCAAGACGTATTCTTTCACGTATTTAATCACCTGCACCAAAGCGGAAAGCAAATTGTATTAACCTCAGATCGTCCTCCTGTAGATTTACAGGGTATTGAGCAGCGTTTGCTATCACGTTTTAAATGGGGCCTTTCAGCCGACTTACAACCTCCCGGCCTGGAAACTCGCATTGCCATTTTAGAAAAGAAGATTTATACAGAGGGGATTGATTTGCCTAAAGAAGTAGTTGAGTATTTAGCTTACAGCATTACCAGCAACGTTCGTGAACTTGAGGGTGCGCTTACATCTTTACTTGCGCAATCAACCTTAAATAAAAAGGCTATTACACTTGAGCTTGCCAAGCAAATGATTGACAAGTTTGTGAAAACTACCGCGCGCGAGGTTTCTATTGATTATATACAAAAAGTGGTTTGCGATTATTTTGACTTGCCAATTGATGTAATGAAATCTAAAACCCGCAAACGCGAAGTGGTACAGGCCCGCCAGATTGCTATGTACTTTGCCAAGAGCATGACTAAATCTTCTTTAGCAACTATTGGTATGCATTGCGGTGGTAAAGACCACGCAACTGTATTGCACGCTTGCCGCACGGTAAATAATTTAATGGATACCGACAAACGTTTCCGCGCCTATATTGAGGAATTGGAAAAGAAAATAAGCTTGCCATAGATTTTTAACTATAAAAAAAAAGCTCCTCAAAAGGGAGCTTTTTTTTATACTAAAATTTCAGTACATTCGTTAGTAAATAAAAAAAGCATGAAAAATTGTTTAGTGGCCCTTGTAGTAGTATTTCTTGGTTTCCAATCTCATGCGCAGGTAATAAAACGCGGAAGGGGAAAACCGGTTTATGTGCAGGTAGAAGATACAGCCAGCGATAGGCCGTTTGCCCTGAAGAAGCACGACCTGTTGCAATTAAACGTTTTTGATTTAATATTTACCGACGTATCGCTTGCCTACGAGCATTTTAATAAGGATGGCAAAAAAGGGTATCAGCTTCCGCTTTCGATTAACGCGGGTGGCCTGCCGGATACCGGCGATTACAGAAGTGGCAGCTCAATAGGCCGTTTTATTTCGAGCCGCAACCGTATTTTTCAAACAGGGTTTAATTATAATTATTATTTCAACGGGCAGGATAAGGTTTCCCTTTATATGGGCCTTGGCTTTCAGGTGGGCGCTTTTTATTATTGGAAATATAATTATGGCAATGTTACTTATACCAATCAATGGGGTAATCCGTATACCACCATCGCGTATTTAGGAAGCGATAGAAAAGTTGGAAATAATTATTCGGGCCTGATACACGGTGGCATTTTATTGAACCCGCATGAAACGGTTACACTAAATTTAAAAACAGGCTTCGGGCTTCGCAGGTATTCAACCGAGTATACCGAGTACACAGTAGGTTATTTTATACTGGATGTATCTTTGGGCTTTAAATTTTAACGGAAAGATTTTTTCCAGTTTGTAAAATTTGCAGCTTCTTCTTTGCTTGCTTTTTCTTTAGCAGCAATTTTATAGGTATAAAAAAAATCGCCTTCAGTACTAAGCGGAACAGTTAATTCTTCCGTATGTGTATTGGTCATAACCGTAAGTATGCACTTGCCATCCTTGGCGCAAAAATAAGTGAGCCACTGATTAAAATCGTTTTTAAGCATATATCCGTTAACGGCAATAATTTCGTCGTTGATAGAGAGTCCCGCTTTCCATGCAGGAGAGTGCGGGGCAATCATCGTAATTTTTTTGTGGTGTGCGTGCTCAATGGCTTTTAATCCTAAATGCCTTTCGTAAAAAGTAGGAGCATGGTGTTTTTCTAAATGTAATCCCAGGTCAGAAAAACATTCTTTTAAAAGTGGCTCGTAGGGTTCTACACCGTACACATATTTATCAAAAAAATTCTGTAAATCAATTCCGGCGGCGTCTGAGCATAGCTTGGTAAAATCAGCCTCGGTATAGCCCTTGTTGTTTTTGTAAAAAGTATCGTACAGATTTTTTAAAACAGTTTGCAATGAATTTTTGTGTTTCGAATTTTTTGCGATTAACACATCCAGCATAAGCGCTACCAAACAACCTTCGTCGTAAATATTGGTTTTGCGGTAAGGCGCACCAGGGGTATAGCCATCCAGCCAGTTATCAAAGCTGCTATCGCCCACCGATAAATTAAAGCGGCCAAAACTATGCAGGTGTTTGGTAATACGTTCTTCAAAAGTTTTGTAATAAGTGGGTTCGTCAAAAACGCCGGAGGTTAAAAGTAATTTATCGCCGTAATAGGTGGTTACGCCCTCGTACACAAAGCCTGTGCGGGCGTAATTTTCTTTGCTGTAATTGTAAGGCTGCATTTCGGCCGGACGAATTGTTTTAATATTCCAGGTATGAAAAAACTCGTGGCAACAAAGGCCTAAAAATTCGTTGTAAGTTGCTTCGTGCATCAGGTGATACCCGGGGCCAAAAGCAATAACGGTATTTTTTGTATGCTCAACGCCGTGATGAAATTTTTGTGGGAGTATGTGAAACAGAAAATGATACTCGGTAAAATGCGCGCCCTTAAAAAAAGCAATTTGTTCCTCAATAAATTTTGTGAAATCGCGTTTTAAAATTTCTTTATCGGGTTGGCACTCGCCGTTAAAGTGTAAATAAAAATCAATGTTGTTTACTTTAAATTGTTGCGTAAGTATATGTGCCGAGGCAAAGAACGGGGAGTCGGCCAGCTCATCGTAATCTTTTGCAAGTAATGTTTTTCCTTCTTTTTTAAGTGAGGTGGCAATGAAATAAGTATCCGGAACATCAAGTGTAACTTTATGTTCTTTGTTTTCCATTCCGCTAACATACATCAGGCAATTGCAGGGGTTGGCGTAAAGTTGTTTTTCGTCGGCATAGGTAGAGCCCGCGTTTAAATCGGCGGCGTAATAGCTATAGGTAATTTTTATTTGTTTGTGATTGCCGGAGCTTACCAGCCAGGTATCTTTATCGGTTTTTTTAAATGAGATGGGATTGTTATTTGCATCAAAGGCCTCAAACTTTTTAATATTTTTAGAAAAATTGCCAAGTTCGTAGCGGCCGGGCCTCCAGGCGGGCAGGTTTACTTCGGTTTTTTCGGAAGTTATTCCCGAAACAAGCAAATCTACATACAGATAGTGCGAGGCGGGGGTTTTTATATAAAGTTTATACTGCAGCATATAAGTTTTTGGTTGATAAACAAAGTAAATAAAAATACGCTTACCTTTGTGCCGTGAAACAAATTAAATTATTTTTCTTTTTTAGTTTTTCAGTGGCGTGCTGTTTTGGGCAAAACAGCGATAGTCTTTTAGAGCGGTATAAATCGTATCCGGATGATAGCAATAAAGTAAATTTATTGTACGAGCAGGGTTTTGCAAACAGAAATACCAATTTACCCGCGGCTATTCAATTTGCAAAAGCATGCTATACAGCTGCGGTGGCAACCGACAATAAACAGTATCTGGCAAAAGCGTTAAACTTATCGGGCATTTTAAAATCGGAGATGGGCTTGAATAACGAAGCACTTGCTGATTTTAAAAGAGCTTTAGAATTAAGAATACAAATAAGCGATACCCTTAGCCAGGCAATACTTCTTAATAATTTGGGCAATGTTTATGCCGCCCTTAAAAGCACTAAGCAGGCTCTTTTGTGTTATGAAAAATCTTTGCAGATTGCAAAAAGTGTGCACAGCGATTATTGGATGAAAGCCGCACTTTTTAGCGTGGCCGAGTTGCAGACAAATCTTAAAATGTACAAGCAGGCCGAAGGTAATTTATATACACTGATTGGTTGGGCACAAACTAAAAATGAGTACGAAATTTTGGGCATGTGTTATAAAAACATGAGCATTTGCAAATTAAATTCGGGAGATACTGCTTCAGCAGAAGCCTATTTAATGCAAGCTTTGGATATTGCGGCAATGACCGATGATGATATTTTAAAAGCGGATGCCTTGTGTGGATTGGGCGAAATTTATTTGCTGAATAAAAAGTACGAAAGCAGTTTAAAAAATTTGCAGGAGGCGCTTGGCATCTCGGTAAAAAATAAATACAACGAAGGTTTAGTAAATACCTGGAAAAAGTTGGCAGATTATTATAAGGCCACCGCGATGTTCAAAGAAGCATATTATTATTTAGCTAAGCACGATTCGGCCATCGCCCTGGTAGCTGCTATGTCCGATGATGCGCTTACCGGTTTGTGGAAAGAAAAAAAAGCAAGTGTTGAAGAGTCAAAGCCAAAGCCCTTCTCGCTAAAAAATAATATTTTTGAATGTATTTTAATTGCGGCTTTATTAATTTTAGTAATATTTGTTTTGGCAAAGCGCAAACATGAGTAAAAAAAGCAAAAAAAATAATGAAGATGGCCTGGTATATTCTACCAACAGCAATCTTTCTTTTGAAAATGATAATGAAGAAAAAACTGGAAATATTTTGCCGGGGCAGCAAACTTTGCGCATACATTTAGACAGGTTGGGGGGCGGAAAGTGTGTTTCGCGCGTGGCAGGATTTAATGGAAGTGAAGAAGAAATTACCAAATTGGGAAAAGAGCTGAAACAAAAATGCGGAGTAGGCGGTACCGTAAAAAACGGCGAAGTGCTTATACAGGGCGACCACCGCGATAAAATTCTCGCCATACTTCAAAAAGCAGGCTATCTGGTTAAAAAATCAGGTGGGTGATATTAACTATTTGATAAAGTACTGTTCGTTAATTTAACTTGGTATCTTAATTATTTGCCCTACATTTGTTGTACAGGTGAATATCCTAAAAGAGTCCCGTTTTAAGGGATTATCTGAAACCGCCTGATTTCAGAAAATTAAATGAAATATTTAAAATTAATTGTTGCCTTGCTGGCATTTAATAGTGCGTCTGCTCAGATTGTATCTGAGGGTTTTGAAAACGCGTCTGTGTTTGCCGTTTCTTCAACAGGGATTTTAAGCGGATATCTTAGCGGAAACTCGGCGGCGGCCGATAGGCCTGCAACATCACCGTTTGCGGTTGCGGGTACTTATGCCTATGGAGTAAATAACGGTACCACAACAATTATTTCAGAAATTTACGATACACGCTGTTATACTTCCTTAGCTTTAACCATGCGCCTTGCTGCGTTTTCTTTGGGCGTAACCACCAATGGTGTAGACGCAACTGATAATGTTATAGTTTCTATTAGTACAGATGGCGGGCTTACTTATGCAGCTATTTTAACTGTGCAAGGCCCTGTAGCAAATAATGCTTATTGGGCATATACTGCAACCGGTGTTGCAACAGTTGCTTATCCGGCCACTGCAACATTTGCACCTGCGGCTACCGGAAGCAGAACAGTGGACGGATACTCAACCCTCTCAATTACTTCTTTACCTGCAACGGCAAGTCTTGTTGTAAAAATTGTAGCTAAAAATAATGCAGCAACCGAATTATGGACCATAGACGATTTTAAAATAACAGGCACTGTAAGTATGGGCGGCTCGGCTCCAGCCACGGGCCCAAGCGGTATCACATTTTCGCAAATTGGTTGTAATGCCTTTCTTGTAAGTTGGACTAATGGAAATGGAAGCAATGATCTTGTTGCGGTAAAATCCGGATCTGCTGTTACGGGTGCGCCCGTTAATGGTACCGGGTACGCTGTTCTTAATACGGGCAACGCTTTATTTGGGCAAGGAAATATTCTTAACGCAGCAGAGTATGTTGTTTACAATAGTAGTGGAGGCTCGGTACTTATATATGGATTAAATGCTTCTACAACCTATTATATTAGTATTTGGGAATCTAATTGCTATAATTATAAAGCAGCCGGGCTTACCGGCAATGTAACTACCACGGCCTGTTCTTTGTGTCCGCAAATGAATTCGGTTTTAATTGATGGTTGCAATGTTACATGCCCTAACGAAGGACAAACAGAAATGGCTTTTTTTAATTCAGGCTCTTATTCAATACCCGTAAATACAAATACCATAAAGTATTATTTCGATCAGGTAATAAATCCACCAACGCAAAGTTATTCGGAAGGAATTGTTTCTATGCCGGCAACCATTACTGCAATGAATACGGCCGGGGGTTGCGGTAGTTTGTTTGTAGACGCATCTACGCTCGGTTATATTCCACCCGCTTCTACATTTCTCATTCTAACGAGTGCTTTTTGCGCTTCCGATTATAATTTTGCCAACCTTTGTGGTTTAGCTCCTATTTACGTTGTTTTTACAACAAGCCAAAACTGGAATACCAGTGGAAACTATACCAATAATTCCTGCCCGTCGCCCAACAACAAATATTTCTTTGCAGATTTTTCGGAAGCAGGCATTACCTGTGTTCATTATTATTATTACGACGCCTGTTTAGTTTTGGCCGGTAACGGCGCTTATGTAACTTATCCAAATACACAAACAACAAATACTACGCCGGCAGCAACCATGCCTCCGTCTGCCTACGGTGCAGGTGGCAGTTGTACACCTCCAATTGTTTTGCCAATCAATTTAATTAGTTTTACTGCTAAACATACTTATGCCTACGAAGCCGAATTAAATTTTGTGACCGCACGCGAAGAAAATGTAAAAACTTTTATCATTAGTAAAAGTTACGATTCCGTTTCATACACAAAAGTTGCTGAACAAAAAGGCAGAAACCAAAGCACACAGTTTAATTATGTGGCTTACGATAAAATAGAAAGCCGCGAACAGGCAGTTATTTATTACCGGTTAGAAGAAGAAGATTTTAACGGAGCAAAAAAAATAGTGGGAAATTGCCTTCTAGAATTAAAGTCTGTTAAAGAAATTTTAATAACATCTTCCGGAGACGAACTCAACGTAGTTACGCCATTGGATATAAAATACATTGAAATATATACGGCCGATGGAAGGGTGTTGAATACTATTACCGGTAACGAAAACTACCTGCAATATAAAATAGACTTAACAGATTATAGCAAAGGTTTTTATATAGTATCTATAACCGATGTTTTAGGAAAAACTACTGTGAAAAAGGTAATTCGCTAAAGCAAAAAAGCCGTTTTTAGTTAATTAGATGTTGATATATAAATAACCATTAATTAACTTGTTTTTTTTCTTTTTTTTTCTTACTTTTGCTTCACAAGTGAACACCTCTCAGGAGTCCGATTTTAAGGGATAATCCAAAGCCGCTTGAAAAACAAATTTTTAAAATTTATTTTACATGAAAAGGCTAATTTGTATTGCTCTAATTTTAACTGTAAGCAGTTTTTGTTCATCTCTTAAGGCACAATGCCTGCAGATAGAAAGTATTTTGGTAGACGCCTGCGTTTCGGGTGGCGGATGTTCATCCACTTCTGGCCCCTGCTCGTGCGAGGGAAGAAACGAAATGGTTTTGTTTAAAGTTTTAGGAACAGCAATCAATACAACAAGCCTAACGCCCACCTGGCCCAACAATTCTTTTAGAGGCTGGAAACAAAATCTCAATACAGCTGCAGATGTGGCTTCGCTTAACGCAACTATTATTAAATGCGGTTTTTTAAAAGAGCCGGTGGGCAATATACTTCCCGCCAATTCAGAAGTATTAATAATCACTTCGTGGGATATGTGTACCGGAGCAAACTCGTTTGCTAATTTACAAGACACGCTTATTGTTCTTTTTCAGGACACAAATAATTTTCAAGGGCATTTTGTAAATCAAAATAACGGTGGTACAGTTTCCTCAGTTCCGGTGGGCCCGGTTTTAAACAGAACCTTAACTTTATCGTATCCACCTTTAGCATGCAGCCAGTCTGTAACATACCATCCACATTTATTGGTAAATAATATGGGTACTTACGGGGGCAGCAGCGGACAAAATGACGGTGCAACCGTATTGTTTGATGCTTTGGGAAATGCTACTTATGTAAACAACGGTTGCCGCGCACCTTATATTCCAACTACTGTAACTGTTACGGCCCCATCAACGGTATGTGTAAATTCAACTGCAATTATTAGCGCAGCGATTACAGGCTCAGTGGCAAATTACACCTGGACAACAAGTGGTACCGGAACTTTAAGTGTTCCAACCGGAACGCTTAGCTCAGGTAGTAGCACGGTTACAACTATTTATACTCCCGGTGCCGGCGAATCGGGCGTGGTAACTTTTACAGTGCAGGTGCAGGGAAAATGTATTTTGGCGGTAACAACAAATACGGTTTCTATAAATGTAATTGCGCTTCCCGCACCAATTATTTCTAGTTCGGGCGGAGCAGTTATTTGCAATGGTAACAGCACAGTCTTGTCGGTAAATAATCAGGCAGGGGTTGGTTATACGTGGAATCCCGGTGCAGGAAGCGGCACAACATTTACAGTTTCTCCGGGCGTACAAACAATTTATACGCTAACTGCAACAAATGCATGCGCGTCTGTTAACGCAACTTTTACGGTTGACGTAAATGCGCTGCCAACACTTAGCGTTACAACCGCATCGGTATGCCCCGGTTTTACAACAAGCATTACAGCCTCAGGTGCTACAACTTATACCTGGAACACAGGAGCACAAGGAGCTGTTTTTAGTGCAAATCCAAATTCTACAACTCAGTACACTGTTACAGGAACAGATGGTAACGGTTGTGTAAATACTTCAACAGCGCAAATTTTTGTTTATGCATTACCGGTAATAACAACTAATACTCCTTCTACTTGTCCCGGGGGCACAGTAACATTAACCGCATCGGGGGCATCAACGTATAGTTGGAGTACCTCACAAAGCGGAACCAGTATTTCTGTCAGCCCTGCTGTAACAACTTCATACACGGTTATTGGTACAGATGCAAACGGATGTATAAATTCAACTGTTGCAACAGCAACTATTTTTAATCAGCCAAATGTCTCCTCAAATAATTCTACTATTTGTCCGGGCAATACAACAACCATTACTGTAACGGGTGCTGTAACTTATACTTGGAGCACGGGTTCAAATAATACTTCTATAAGCGTTACACCTGCAATAAATACAACTTACACTGTTATCGGTACGGATAATAATGGTTGCAAAGACACAACAACCGCAACTGTAACTATTGTAAATACTTTAACGGTAACAGCAAGTACTGCCAATGCTTCAATTTGCAATGGCTCTTCTACAACCTTAACGGGTAATGGTGCTTCAACGTATACATGGTCGCCGGCAGGTTCATTGAGTTCTTCAACCGGTGTAACAGTAACTGCTTCGCCAACTGTAAATACAACGTATACTGTAATTGGTTCTTCGGGAAGTTGTGCGGATACTAATGTGGTTACAATAAATGTAAATTCTCTTCCAACGGTTACGGCCACATCAGGAACAATTTGTGTGGGAAATTCAACGGTGCTAAATGCTAATGGCGCAAGCACGTATACATGGAGTCCTGCTACGGGTTTAAGTTCATCAACGGGTTCAAGCGTTACGGCAAATCCTGCAACATCTTCTTCGTATACAGTAACAGGTACAGGAGGGAATGGCTGTATGAATACAACAGTTGTTTCGGTTGTTGTTAATCCGCTTCCAATTTTAACTGTAAACTCGCCGGGCATATGCCCGGGCGCAACCGCAACACTTACCGCAAACGGCGCAACAACTTATACCTGGAACACCACTCAAACTGGAAATACAATTTCAGTGAGCCCTGCGGCTGCAACAAATTATACAGTTGTGGGAACAGACGTAAATGGTTGCATGAATTTTACTGTTGCAAGCGTAACTATAAATCCATTACCAAACATAACCGTTAACTCGCCCGCAACTTGTCAGGGTACAAACACAACACTTACAGCAGGCGGCGGCGTTTCTTATAGCTGGAGCACAAGTCAATCAGGAACTTCAATTACTGTTCCGGGTACTGCGGCATCTTATACTGTAACCGGTACCGATGCTAATGGCTGTACAAATACAGCCCTTGCAAACGTAATTATACTTCCATTGCCGGTTGCACAAACTGTAACAGGTATGCAGGTAATTTGCGAAGGCCAAAGCACAACACTTGCAATTTCTCCGGGAGGAACTTATACCTACACATGGAGTGGCCCCTCCGGAAATTTAGGAAATGCTGCAACTGCTACTGCAAATCAAACAGGTGTTTATACAGTTACTACAAGCAATGCATGCGGAAGTGTGACCTCTACTTTTAGTTTAACAATCAGTTTGCCCGAAGCTGCGTTTACTCCTAATCCGGGGGGCGGACAAGCGCCGGTAACTATTACCTACAGCAATACATCAACAGGTGTGCAATTGGCAAACTATTGGAATTTTGCAAACGGAGATACTTCGCATCAACTTAATCCAACCGAAACGTATACCGCCGCCGGAAGTTATGCTGCTGTTTTAATTGTTACAGATATGTATGGTTGCATGGATACCGCAAGTTATTCGATTGTTGTTTCTGATGTGCCTTCGGTAGTTATTATTCCAAATGTATTTTCTCCTAACGGCGATAACATAAATGATGTGTTCTCGATTACCGCCGCAGGCATCACTTCTTTTAATTGCAAAGTGTACGACAGGTGGGGGCTGGCCCTATACGAGTGGAGCAATTTGAATGGAGGTTGGGACGGAAAAAATGCTTCTAATGGCATCGCTGTATCTGATGGAACATATTATTTTTTAATTACTTACGTAGATTCAAAAAATAAAACTGTAAATAAACCGGGCTTCCTTCAGTTGGTAAAATAGGCTATCTTGTTAGCCTATTTTCGACCTATTTCTTAGTAATTTTTTCTTATATTAGCGCTCCAAATCATTCTTTTTTTGAACAAAAGGGCTTTATATATTTTTGTTATAATTACAGTTTTCTGTTTTTCTGCAAACGCACAGTATTTTGCCAAGAGAGATTCGTGGAAAAAAGAACGCAAAGAGTGGATTATAGGTGCCGGCGCTTCTAATTTTTTAGGTGACCTTGGAGGCTTAAATAAAATTGGTACACATTACAGTTACGCCGATTTAGAATTGGTTTTAACGCGCCCTACAGGATCTATTGGTTATCGTTATCGCATAAACAAACGTTTTGCATCGCGAACAGATTTTTCTTATCTTCTTGTTGGCGGTGATGATAAATTAACACTTGAACCATTCAGGCATAACCGCAATCTTAGTTTTAAATCAAATATTTTTGAGCTTGCAACAAACATCGAAATTTCTTTAAGCTTTGATCGTCATGGTAATCGTTACCATATCAAAAAAACAATGGTAAGAAGGTATAAAGCTTACAGTTCGTATTACTACATTTTTATTGGTATAGGCGCTTTTTATTTTAATCCAAAAGCGCAGTATGAAGGCAATTGGTATTCGCTTCAAAAATTAAGTACCGAGGGCGAGGGTTTGCCGGGTGGTACACATAAATACAAACGCGTTTCTATTTCAATTCCAATTGGCATTGGAGCCAGGTATAAACTAAACGCAAAATGGACGGTTGGTATTGAATATAATTTCCGTAAAACATTTACCGACTATATTGATGATTGTAGCGGCAGATATTACGATCCAAAACTTTTAATGCAAAATAAGGGTCCGGTTGCCGTAGCTTTGGCCGACCCAAGTTTAGGCTTAATTGCTAATGCTACAGCTCCAAACGGAGACGGCACCGGAGCGCAGCGTGGCGACGTGCGCGATAAGGATTCTTACATGAACCTGGAGATAAAAGTGGGCTATGTAATTGACAGCCGTAAAAGACGCCGCATAACCAAGGCTAAATTCTAACATTGTGAAATTGGTGCGGTTTTTGCATCTCTATTTTACCACTCATAAACCAAAAGGGGTGATTTTTAAAAAAGTGCAATAAGCCTTTAAACTTTTCGTTAATTTTATAACCTAAACTAATAGTATGAAGAACAGATGGATTAAGATGTCGTTGGTAACTGTGAGCCTTGCTTTACTGTCCTTTACAACCCTGAATTTTTTCTTTGATAAAAATCAGGTGATACTGGATATTGTAATGAGCGGATTAAACAATGCGCATTACGAACCCAAGAAAATAGACGATAATTTTTCGGCGCGATTTTTTGATTTGTATTTAAAGCGAATTGATTACACTAAAATGTTTTTAATGCAGGCTGATGTAGAAAACATGGGCAAATACAAAACAAAAGTGGACGACCAGATACAAAATGAAACGTTTGAACTTTTTGAACTATCCAACGAATTAATGACCCGCCGCGTTGCCGAAAAAGAAACCTGGTACAAAGAAATTTTATCCAAACCGTTTGATTATAAAACGAACGAAGAATACGAAACCGACGGACAAAAAACAGATTTTGCAAAAAACGAAACCGACTTACGTAACAAATGGAGGCAGTATTTGCAATACCATACGGTTGCGCGTTTAAATGAATTGGTTGAGGCTAATGAAAAAATAAAAGCAAAAAAAGATACCATTGCCAAAGTGCGCCCCTTTGATTCTTTAGAAGTTGAAGCACGCGGCAAGGTAGTTAAAACCATGAGTGATTATTTTAAGCGACTTAAGAAAAGAAATAAAAAGGATCGCTATGCCGATTATGTAAATGCCATTGCGGCTATGTACGACCCGCATACCGAATTTTTTGCGCCCAAAGAAAAAAAGAAATTTGACCAAAGTATGAGCGGCCAGTTAGAAGGAATAGGAGCAAGGTTGCAACAAAAAGATGATTACATTAAAATTAGCGAGCTTGTTGTGGGTGGCCCCGCTTATAAAGAGGGACAAATTAAAGCCGGCGATTTTATTATAAAAGTGGCGCAGGGAACGGCAGAGCCGGTGGATATTGTAGGAATGGATATTGACGATGCTATTGATTTAATAAAAGGAAAAAAGGGTACCGAAGTAAAACTTACTATGAAAAAACCTGACGGAACCATTAAAGTAGTTTCTATCATTAGGGATATTATTGAGTTGGATGAAACCTTTGCCCACTCGGCCGTAATTGAGAACGGAAAAAATAAAACAGGCTATATAAGGCTTCCTACTTTTTACAGCGATTTTACAAAAACGGGTGCACACCATTGTGCAAAGGATATAAAAGACGAAATAGTAAAACTTAAAAACGAAAACGTAAACGGCATTGTGCTTGATTTGCGCGATAACGGCGGCGGCTCTTTAAGCGAAGTAGTTGATATGGGCGGCTTGTTTATTAAAAGCGGTCCCATAGTGCAGGTGCAGCGCCACGAGCTTCAATCAGACGGTACAAAGCAAACCAAGGTAGATCAGCTGAACGATAAAAGTCCTGATCAGATTTACGACGGGCCTTTTGTTGTGCTGGTAAACCGTAACAGCGCCTCTGCTTCAGAAATTATGGCGGCGGCCATGCAGGATTATAAACGTGCGGTAATTATTGGCACGCAATCGTTTGGTAAGGGCACCGTGCAATCGTTTATTGATTTGGATAATTATGTGATACCAAAATTAGATTCGCTTAAGCCATTGGGTTCTTTAAAAGTTACGATGCAAAAGTTTTACCGTATTAACGGCGGCGCTACACAATTAAAAGGCGTTATGCCCGACATTACTTTGCCCGACCCTTATTTTTATATTGACGGCGGCGAAAAAGAATTGGATAACCCAATGCCTTGGGATGAAATTAAAAAGGCGCAATACGCGGCTTTTGACAATATAAATTACGATAAACTAAAAAAGGCCAGCCTCGATCGGGTTAAAAAAAGCAAAGAGTTTGGTTTGATTGATTTGGAAGCAAAAACCATTAAATCTAAAAAAGACGATACCAAGTATAGTTTAAATTTAGAAAAATACGCTGCCGAAGCAAAAAAATACCGCGAAGAAAATAAAAAGTACGACGACCTTAAAAATGATTTAAAAGGTTTTGATGCCACATTGTTACAGGTAGATGTGCAACGTTTAGCGGTTGACACAAATAAACTTAATCGCGAAAAAAAGTGGGCGCTCAACCTTAAAAAAGATGCTTACTTGCAGGAGGCCACCAATGTAATTGGGGATATGAGGTAGATTAGCTTTAAGAGGCATACTATTCTTTACAAGCTATGTTTTCTTAATAAAGTTTTTTCGCCGTTATAAATACCTGAGTACCTTTGGGCAGGTATGCAATTGTTAAAAAATCTAAAAAATAAATCACTTCTTTGGATTAAAGCCGGGTTTCTCGGCAAAACAGCCAAAAAACACTTTTTTAGCACTCTTTTACCTTCAGTATTGCAACAGATTTTAGTGCGTACTTTGTATAAGATGTCAAACTTGAGGTTATATATTACTTTATCGGCACTTTCGCTGCAATTTGGGTTCGCTCAAAACGACATCAACTATTACATAAATGCTGCAAAAGCCAACAGCCCTTTAATACAGGATAACAAAAATCAAAGTCAGGTTGCAAAACTTGAAGCCGAGCGTTTAAAAGCAGTTTATACAAAACCTCAGGTCATTTTAACGGGAAGCCTTGCGTTTGCACCAATTATATCGCAGGATAGCGGTAAAAATAAATTTATATTAAGCCCAGGTGATGCCACAAAATATATGGGTTACGATATAGCGGCCAGTAACGGCGGTGTGTATCAGGGATTACTTAACGTTACGCAACCTTTATTTAATGGCTCTAAATATAAAATTGCATCAGAGCAGGTGCTCATAGGATCCCGCATTAACGAAAACAATATTCAAATTAGTTCGCATGATATCGAAAAAATTGTAGGCGATCAATATATTCTTTGTCTGCAGGACCTCAAACAAACGGAGTATATAAATAATCTTATTGAATTAATTAGCGAGCAAAAAAATGCTGTTACCAAACTTGCACAAAGCGGTTTGCTAAAGCAATCAGATTTGTTACTCGTAAATATTGAATATCAATCACAACAAAATGTGCTTAATGGCTATAAATCTATCTATAGAAGAGATTTAATGGACCTTAATATTTTATGCGGAATTAATGATACTGCGTACTTAATATTAAAAGAAATTAATTTATCAATTAAGCCCGGCGTAACTTATTCTGCTTTTACCGAAAAATTTCGGTTAGATAGTCTAAATCTTATGGCTGCAAAAAATGTATTTGATTTAAAATATAAATCGCAATTAAGCGCGTTTGGCAATGCGGGGCTTAACGGAGTATATGTGCCTACATTGCCAAATAGATTTGGTGTGAGCGCGGGGTTAAATTTTTCGGTTTATATTTTTGATGGTAAACAAAGAAGTTTAAACAGGCAAAAAACCGATATGCTTGTTAAATCAACTCAGGCTTATAAATCTAATTTTATAAGCCAAAACACCATTCGTAAAAATAAAATATTAACCGAAATTAATTCGCTGGATGAAAGACTGGCCATTGCTTCAAACCAGTTAAAAGATTACAAGCAGCTGCTTGAGTTTTATAAAAAAGAATTAATGACCGGACAGCAGTCGGTTATTGTTTATATTACTACTGTTAAAAGTCTTGCAACATTGCAAAGAGATTATGTGCTAATGCAAAGCAATAGGCAGTTTTTAATTAACACATATAATTATTGGAACTGGTAAATTTTGTAAAATGAAAAAAGGTAAATTAATATTCGCTGTTGTAATTGTGCTTGTGATAACTTCCTGCGGTCCCGGCAAGGGCGTGCAAGAGGAGCAGGGCCTTACAGCAAAGGTGCCGGTGCAGGTAACTTTTGTACGCACCGGATCAATAAACGATAACCTTATTTTATCTGCTACAACTGTTTACTTAAAGCGTAATGTTGTTACTGCGCAAATACCGGCTTTTATTACAAAGGTCAATATCCATTTAGGTGACAGGATTACAAAAGGCTCGGTTTTATACGAATTAGAAACAAAAGAGCGGAGAGCATTGGGAAAACAAACAGGCACTGATACTTCGATGCGTAATTTTGGTTTTATAAAAGTGTATGCGCCCGCTTCGGGTATCATAAGCACTTTAGATAAACAGCAAACGGGCGATTATATTTTAGAAGGCACCCAACTTTGCACGGTTGCCGAAAATAATGATCTGGCTTTTCAATTGAATGTGCCGTTTGAGTTTATACAGTTTGTTAAAGTTGGCAGCCAGTGTAAAATAACACTGCCTGATACTAGTTCGTATACCGCAGTAATAACAACTCCTTTAACCGCCATGAATGCGTTGGCACAAACGCAGACCTTTCTTGCAAAAACAAAAGAAATTCTTTTTCTGCCCGAAAATTTAATTGTAAAAGTACAGATAGCTAAGGCTGCTGACGGTAATAAGCAAGTCTTGCCAAAACTTTGCGTGCTTAGCGATGAAATGATGCAGGAATTTTGGGTGATGAAATTAATTAACGACAGTACAGCCATTAAGGTACCTGTTGTTATCGGAAACAAAAATGAAATGGAGGTTGAGATACATCAGCCACAATTTAATGCGAGCGACAGAATAATTAGCAATGGAAATTACGGATTATCGGATACCGCTTTAGTTAAAATAACGAAATAGTTTTATGCTCACCGAAAAAAATTATTTTCAATTATTTACCAAGCCGATATTATTTATCTCGGTCTTACTTGTAATAGCGGGCACCTATGCATACAAGCATATGCAAACAAATTTGTTTCCGGAGGTTCTTTTTCCGCGAATAACTATTATTGCCGATGCGGGCCAGGTGCCGGTTGACCGCATGATGATTACCATTACAAAACCATTAGAAAGCGCTGTTAAGCGTGTAAAAGGTGTAACGGTTGTAAGAAGCAGTACCGGCCGCGGAACCTGCACTATTGATATTTATTTTGAATGGGGGCTTGATACGTATGCCCAAAAAACTCAGATAGAAAGCAGGATAAATGAAATAAAAAGTTTTTTGCCCCCGGGATTAAACCTTTCTATTGAGGCAATGAACCAATCTTTGTTTCCGGTTTATGGTTTTACTTTAGAAGGACCTAAACATAGCCAGGTTGCATTGCGCGATGTAGCTAATTTAACCTGCCGCCCGGTTTTTTCTCAGGTAGCGGGTATTTCTAACGTGGTAGTGCGCGGCGGCCGTGCAAAAGATTTTGTGGTAATTCCCGACGCCGTTAAATTATCTTCTCTCGGCCTAACTCCCAATGCAATAATCAACGCGTTCAACAATAATAATTTTGTTTTATCAAACGGATATATGTCGGATTATAGGAGGCTATACCTTTCGCTCACCGACACGCGCATTAGCGATAAAGATGCGCTCGAAAATTTAATTATAAAAAATGACGGCAGCCGCGTAGTAAAATTAAAAGAGATTGCCGCTATTGAAATACAGGAACAACAGGAATTTTTAATCATCAACGCAAACGGAAGTAATGCAGTGTTAATTGATCTGGTAAAACAACCCGGAATAAATCTTATTGATTTTGCAAAAGACGCCACCGATAAAGCCGAAGAGGTAAAAAAAATATTGCCTAAGGGCTACGTGTTAAAACCATACTATGACCAGAGCGCTTTTGTGCATGACAGTATCGGCAGTGTGATGGAAACAATTTACGAAGGATTATTTTTGGCATTAATTGTAATGATTATTTTTCTTCGTTCGTGGCGCGCGAGCCTGGTAGTGATGCTTACCATTCCGGTTACACTTGCGTTTACGCTACTGGTGCTTTACTTAGTTGGTATTACAATTAATATTATGTCGTTGGGCGCTATAGCCGCTTCTATCGGACTTCTTATTGACGATGCCATAGTTATTATAGAACAAATTTACCGCGGGCATGAAGATCATCCCGAAAAAGATAAATTCACCATAGTAAAAGAAGCAATTAAAGGATTGTTTCCGGCAATGATTGGTTCATCGCTTGCAACTATTGTAATACATTTTCCTTTTCGCTTAATGAGCGGCTTGGCAGGAAGTTTTTTCAAGGAACTTTCGGATACCATGCAGATATCTATGATAACTTCCTTTTTGGTTACCTGGTTGCTATTACCCGTGCTGCATTTAATTATTGGTTACAAGGCCTCACTCAAACCCCATTCGCATAGCATGAAGGATTCAATGAGTAAATTAAGATGGCTCGCCTGGTTTTTTAAAAAGCCTTTAATTGCTATCCTACTTGTTTTTTCATTGGGCTTTGGTGCGTGGTGGGCATCCGATAAACTTGAAACCGGTTTTTTACCTGATTTGGACGAAGGAACTATCGTGCTTGATTATATATCTCCGGCCGGAACTTCTAATGAAGAAACCGACCAGATATGCAAAGAGATGGAAAAAATTATCATGGCCCATCCGGATGTTGAATCGTACTCGCGCCGTACCGGAACGCACATGGCATTCAGAAGCGATCCTCCTAACATTGGTGATTATTCTATTCAATTAAAAAAAGAACGAAAAAAAACTACCGAGGAGGTCATTACGGATCTCCGCAAAGAAATTGAATCAACAGTAACCGTTATGGAAGAAATTTCATTTGGCCAGCGTATATCCGATTTACTTGGCGATTTAATGAGTACGCCATCGCCCATTCAGGTTAAAATTTATGGAAATGATTATAATCTTTTAAAACAATACGCAAAGCAAGCTGATACATTGATGCAACAGGTAAACGGAGTGGTTGATATTAATAACGGATTGGTAACCGCCGGCCCATCGCTTATTTTTACACCGGATCAGCAAAAGCTGAGTTTATATAAAATTTCTTTAAGTGATTTTCAAACGCAGTTAACGGCATATACCGGTGGAATACCACTTGGGTTAAATGCAAATGTGCCCATTCCATCGCCCTCGCAGGCAGCCATGACAGGCGGTTTGCAAATAGGTTCGATGCAAGACGGTGAGCAAATGCGTAGAATACTTTTGCGTTTTACCGACTTTAAAATAAATGACCTGGAGCATTTAAAAAGACAATTAATTTTTTTACCGGATGGCACAACGCGGCCTTTATCTTTTTTTACGGATACAAAAATAATTCCCGGCGAAATAGAATACAGAAGAGAAGATTTAAAATCCGCAGTGGTGTTAACTGCACGACTTGAAAATCGTGATTTAGGTGGAGCAATTAAGGATATCCAAAAAATATTTAAAGAAAAATTACCGCTCCCGCAGGGATATACAATTTCTTACGGAGGCGCTTATGCCGAGCAACAACAATCATTTAAAGAATTACTTATTATTTTAGGAATGGCCACTTTATTTGTTTTGGGCGTGCTGATGTTTTTGTTTAAAGAATGGGTTTTATCTTTTTTAGTATTGTTTGTTTCCGTTATGGGAATTGCCGGTTGCATTTTAGCTTTATACATTGTGGGCATACCGCTAAATGTAAGCAGTTACACGGGTATTATTATGATAGTGGGCATAATTGCCGAGAATGCAATTTTTACAGTGAATCAATTTAAATATAACCTGAAAGAAACCGGAGATATTGATACGTCGATTAATTACGCTATTGCGTTAAGAATTCGTCCTAAATTAATGACCGCGATAGGGGCTATTTTGGCATTATTTCCATTAGCATTGGGAATAGGAATCGGCGCTCAGATGCAGCAGCCCTTAGCGGTAGCCGTTATTGGTGGCTTTATGGCAGGACTTCCTTTATTACTTTTAGTATTTCCAAGTTTATTGAGATTACTCTACCGCAAATAAAAATAGTTAGGGATAATACGAATATAGCAAGCGCACAATTTGCATGGTTTTGTTAATCGGGTCGCGCGTAACGTAAGAGGTGGGAAGCCCGGTGGCAACATCATTTACATAACCGGTTTCGCTAATCATGAGTCCGTTTTTATAGTGCTTTTCCATATCCAAAAATTCGTTTTTATCATATTCAAAAGTATCTTTTACTTCAACCGGCGTAGCTGCGTTTGAAGTATATTTTTTTTCGATGATTTTATTTTTAGCATTGTAACTAAAATCGGTTACTTGATTTATCCAGGTGGCAATAAAACTCTCGTTATACTGTTTGGGCTGTTTATCCTGATTAAACGTAACAATGATTTCTTTAAAAACCCGATCCTCATCATTTAAACAAAGTTTTTTGTATTGCAGTTCTGACGAGTAAGCGTATTTGTATTTTTCTTCGAATTGTTTTTGTTGCTGACCCAAAACGAAAACTGTTTTATCCAAACTGCTGTTGCTTTCTCTGCAAAATAAAACGCGCGTAACTCTGCTAAGGCTATCGTACCAATAATACGTGCTGTTGTACACATTGCCGTCGTTGTAGCGTGTGCAGCTTAAATTGCTTTTTTCATTGTAAAAAAAGGTGCACGAAAGGGTATCAAACTCATACACATTTTTATAATAAGTACTGCCGCCATAAAGCAAGCGTTTGCGTTTATACACAGGCGCGGTGTGAAATTCTTTTTGAATGATGCGTTTAATAACGGTGTAATAGCAGCGTGTAATGCGGCCCAGGCTGTCAAACTCGTAATGCCGACTAAGATCGCGGTCGTCGGCCACCTGAAAATCTTTTTTGTCAACCATATCAAATGCAATTGATTTTATTTTGCGCGACTTTATTTCTGCAAAATTAAAATCGGGTATGTTATCGGCAATATGCTGTATGGGCGGATGAAAAATCTGCGCACTTACGGTTGTCGTAATTAAAAAAAGAAAAAAATATTTTACTGCGCTCACATTATTTGTTCAAGCGCTTCAGGTATTGTTTTTACAGGGGCCTTACATGTTTTATTGCTGCAAACGTAAATCAGTGTTTCGTTTGGTTTGTAGCGCCCTTTAAGCAAAGCAATTTCTGAAGCAGTTTTGCTATAAACAAAAATGGCATTTGCTTGGTAATGTTTAGCGAAGGCGGCCATGAATTCATCAACATCTTTACCAACAATACAAACCTCGTAAAAGGCAAAATTTTGGCGCAAAGCCGCAAGTCCCCAGTTAGAATGGGAGGAAGGGGTTGATTTTATTTCGGATTGCATTTGCTGCAGCATTTTATTGGCCGTTTCCTCGTATACAGGATTGCCCGTAAGCGCGTAAAGTGCCTGCAGGTTTAACGTCATCTGCGAGTTGGAGGCGGGTATTACATTATCGTTTACCTCAAAGTTTTTGGCAATCAGCGCCTCGCCATTTTCGGGTGAATAGTAAAAAAGGCCCTTATCTTTAGCATAGAAATTAGTAAAACAGTATTCTGTAAGCGAAATGGCCTGCTCCAAAAATTTATTTTCGCCACAAATGTTAAAAAGGCCTGTAAAAGCATCAATGATAAAAGCGTAATCATCTAAAAAGGCAGCGCCGTATGCCACTTTTCCTTTGGCACAACGAAATACAGAGTTGCCTGGTTGAATTAAATGTTTTTGAATAAACTCCGCATTTTGTAAAGCAAGCGTTAAAAATTTCTTTTCTGTAAAAGTTGCAGCCGCCTCGCCAAGCGCTTTACACATCAAACCGTTCCAAGAAGCAATAATTTTATCATCGAGCCCGGGGCGCACACGCGTGTTGCGACGCTGCATTAACTTTTGTTTGCAGGCCCAAATTGTTTTCTGCAATTCTTCCGTACTGATGGCATGCTTTGCTAAAATTTCTTTTTCGGGTGTATTTCTAAGTAAAATATAAAAATCATCTTCCCAGTAGCCGGTTTCGTTTACCGAGTAATAATCGGCAAACACATCAAAATCTTTCTTTAAAATTTCCTGTAATTCCTCTTTGGTCCAAATATAAAACCAGCCTTCTTTACCTTCGCTGTCGGCATCAAGTGCGCTGTAAAAACCGCCTTCGGGCGAAGTCATTTCGCGTTCAATGAATTCAATAGTTTCGTAAACCACTTGTTTGTAAAGCGGGTTTTTATTTTGTCGGTATGCTTCGCAGTACAATGAAATTAACTGGGCGTTATCGTACAGCATTTTTTCAAAATGCGGTACTTTCCAAAATGTATCGGTACTATATCGCGCAAATCCACCTCCTAAATGATCATAAATGCCGCCATGAGCCATTTTCTCTAAGGTAAGATGTACTTGCTTCAGCAGCTCCTCATCTTTATTTAAATGTGCAAACCTCAACAAAAACAAATAATTATTGGGCATTGGGAATTTTGGCGAACCCAAATTACCACCTTCAATTTTATCAAAACGCTTTTGCCATTTGCCAACCGCTTCTTCTAATTCTTGTTTGCTGATAACCGAATTTTCATTGGCAGAAAGATGCGAAAATTCATTAACCTGCTTAATGCCCTGCGTTAGCTCAGCAGCATATTCTTCAACCTTAGGTTTATTTTGCGAATACATCGTTGCCAAATTTTTAAGCAAGTCCGCCCATCTTTGTTTTGGAAAATAAGTTCCGCCATAAATAGGCCTTCCATCAGGCAACACAAAACAATTTAGTGGCCAGCCGCCATGCCCGCTCATTAATTGCACTGCCGTCATATAAATATGATCCACATCGGGACGCTCTTCTCTGTCAACTTTAATATTCACAAAATGTTTATTCATGAGTGCAGCCGTTTCCTCATCTTCAAAACACTCGTGCTCCATTACATGGCACCAATGGCAGGCCGAATAGCCAATGCTTACCAATACCAATTTATTTTCGTTTTTGGCTTGCGTAAAAGCCTCCTCGCCCCAAGCTTGCCAGTTAACAGGGTTATGCGCATGCTGCAGCAGGTAAGGGCTTTTGCTGTTGATTAAACTATTGGTGTACTTCATAAAAAAAATCCGGTACTAAGTTAAGCACCGGATTCTCATTATCGAATTAAAATATTAACTCATGTGTTTGGTTTGCCTCCAATAAAGAAAAATAAAGAGAAGGTCAAGTACTATTACAAGACCAAAGACGACAAAGGCAATATTTTTCATAAAGGCGGGCATGCTGTCCACCATCTTACTCGGATCTCCTTGGCCTGTTATAAATCCCGAGCCATAATACAAAATTTCGGAAGCCGCATAAATATAAAATCCTTTCTTTTTAAGTCTCCACATTAAAACAACACCAATAAGTGTAAAAGCTAAAAAAGCATTGTCCACAATAAGTTTAGAAACCATTTTGCTTTTATACCCAGGGTCCATGTATTGCGCCTCTAACTGGTTTGCCATTTCTTCGCTAAAGCCACGTACTTTTTCTATTTCCTGCTGTTTGGCTTCGTCTGATTTTAACATGTTGGGAATGCTAAGTAAGCTCAGTAGAAAAATAAGCCCGCAGCCGATAAAAGACAAAATGCATAATGTTTTTAAAGCTTGCGGTTTTTCGTTGGGAATTAATTCGGTTGTTTCCATTTTTAAATTATTTATAAGTTATGTAATCTTTTAAGAGTTGCAGGCTTTCATTGAATGATGCTATGTCTTTATTATAAAAATCTACCATAATCAATTGCTCTAAGGTAAAACGTTTACCATCAATAAAACCAACAATCCAAGCATCGCCCTGTCCTTTTTGAATGGCTTTTTGTCTTTGTACTTCTGCATCAGTTATACCGTTAAATTTACCTTGTGTAAAACGTGTAATGCCATCCGGGTAATCTACAACTTCGGGCTGGCCAAATTCTTGCAGGTGATTCCATTTATAATTATCAGGATGACGGTACGCCGCAATTTGTACTTTAAATATCATTTTATCCGAACAGATTTTTTGTCCAATGGCAAGTAATTTAGCATACACCGCCGGGTCGTTCAAACTTTTTCCTTTTAACGCACCAAAGTCAAGTGTTTTAAAACCATCACAAGGATTAGTTGTTGCCACTACGGTATTTGTTACAACTACCTCCACTTTTGTTTGAAGTGAGTCAGGAACACTTGTAAGTGTATCCAATCCTGCTAATAAATCGTTCAGGTTTTTTATGTTGTGCAAATCCACATAACCATCTTTAGCCATGTGAAAGTCTTTACGAATTTCCACAAATTTAGTAAGCTTGGCAATGTCAAGGTCCTCTACAATTTCAGGATAACCCGTTGCGCGTACATGGAAAGTATAATTTTCGCCCGGACTTAAAGCCACCAGATATTTTCCGGATTTTGCATTAGAAGTAAAGGGCCCTATTTTTTCGCCGTTGCTTTTTTTGATGATTTCAATTTGCGCTGCCATAGCCACATTGTTACCAAAAACATTTCCAAGCACCATTGCTAAAACAGGTTTTTCTCCAAGGATACCCGGCGTTACAGTAAATAAATCAGAAGTTCCGTTACCGCCATTGGCAACACGGTTAGAAGAAAAATAACCGTGATCGCCTTTTGCATTAATAACATAAAAACGATCGTCGTCGGTTGTATTTAAAGGATATCCCATATTAATTGGGTCTATCCAGGTATTGTCTTTTTTAATGGTATAAAAAATATCATAATCGCCAATGCTGTTATGCCCTTCCGAACTAAAAAATAAAGTTACTCCGTCGGCATGTATAAAAGGAGTATCATCATTATAGGATGTATTAATGGTTGGGCCAAGATTTACTACATTTTTCCAAGAACCGTCATCCATTTTTTCTGCCATGTAAATATCACGCCCGCCAAGTCCGCCCGGTTTTTCGCTGGCAAAATAAAGGTGCTTGCCATCGGCGGTAATCGAGCAGCTGCCTTCCCAGTGATTGGTGTTTACATCTCCTTTTAAACGCTCGGGCTTGCTCCATGTTTCGCCAACGAGTACACTCGAGTAAATATCGCCGCTGTCTTTTTCGCCGCCCTTAAAAGTAAAAAGTGTTTGCCCGTCTTGCGAAATAGCAATGGCCGCATCGTGCTCTTTGGTATTTAACTGAGTAATTGGTTGCGGAGCTCCCCAACCACTCGAAATATCTTTTTTCGACATAAAAATATCTTCGTAATAAGTACCGTGTTGCGGACTGGGTTTAAACTTTTCGTCCATTAGCCCGCCGGTACTTTTAGTACCGCGGTAGGTAAAAATTAAAACAGATTCATCAGCTGAGAGTACGGGCACGTATTCTTCTTCGAGCGTGTTAAGTGGCGGGCCAAAATTTCTGATATCGGCCTCCAGCATTGTTTGTACAATTTTTTTACCTGCCTCCGAATTTAAAATCATTTTTTCGGCTTCATTTTTTTGTGCGGGATCGGGATTGGTAGCCAAGTATTGCTTAAAATATTTGCCGGCCTCATCAAATTTGTAATTTAAGTGATAAGCTTTTCCAAGTTGCAATAAAATACCGGTTTCTTTGGGCTCTAACTCAAGTGCTTTTTCAAACAAATAAATTGATTCTTGTTTTTTATCCGGCAAGTGAAAAGCGCATCTGCCTTTTTGATATTTGTAATACGCGTTTTTCGGGTCGCGTTTTTCAAGTTTGTTGTAAATCTCGTAAGCCCTTGGATAATCTTTGGTTTCCAAATAATACTCGGCATCTTCGTTCAATTCGTCAATGCTTTGCGCAATCGAATTAATAGAAAACCCAAGCAGGGCAAACAATAAAAGCAGTTTTTTCATTATCAGAAAATTAGTTGCTACTAAAGTCTGACTAATTAAAGCCTGAAGAGCGCATGTATACCCGTAGTTATTTACACGGCTGTGTTAAGAAACACGGGGTTTAATACACAATGGCCTGTTAAGAAGTTTCGAAAAAAGAAATTTAAAAATCTATTTCAAGCAAAGCCGGGCAGTGATCGCTGTGTTTTGCGTTGGGCAAAATGGCTGCGCGTTTTAAGTTTGATTTTAAATTTTCGGTTACCATGTTATAATCAATACGCCAGCCTAAATTTTTGGCGCGCGAGTTGGCGCGATAACTCCACCAGGTGTATTGATGCGGCTCGGCATTAAATTCACGAAAAGTATCCACATACCCTTCGCTCACAAATTTATCAAACCAGGCTCGCTCTTCGGGCAAAAACCCCGAGCTGTTGGCGTTACTTTTTGGATTGTGAATATCGATGGCTTTATGACAAATATTATAATCGCCGCTCATAATTAATTTTGGGCGTTTCTTTCGGAGGTCGTTGCTGTATGCTAAAAAATCATCCAGCCATTTCATTTTAAAAGCTTGTCGCTCATCGCCGCTGCTGCCGCTTGGGTGATACAAACTTAAAACCGATACATCACCAAAATCTGCACGCATTACCCTTCCTTCATCATCGTATGCTTTTATGCCGCAGCCGTAAACAACTTTATCGGGTTTTTCCTTGCTTAAAATAGCCACGCCGCTATATCCTTTTTTTTGAGCGGGATACCAATAATGGTGGTAGCCCATTATCTCAAAATCAAGCGCTCCAAATTGCTCGGGGTTGGCCTTAATTTCCTGCAAACAAATTACATCCGGATCGGCCGCTTTTAGCCATTCCAAAAAACCTTTGCTTATTGCCGAGCGTATGCCGTTTACATTGTAGGTAATAATTTTTTTTGCCATAATTCCCGCTAAAATACGGGTACATTGTTTGACCCTAAAAAAAACTTATGAAAACAATATTTTGCTATCTTTACAAATTGTTAAGATATTGGTTATCTTAGATATATTGTTTAATTTTGTGGGTCGTATCCCTTAAAATGGTAGACAAGCAACTTAATAAGGTAAGAAGTCATCTTATAATAAAATATAACCGGATGAAAATAAAACAGTTAGCGCTCTTTTTTTTGCTTATAGCTGCAACGCATAGCTTTGGGCAGCAATTAAAATTTAATGAATTTTCATTTTCTAACACGGGGGCAGTCCCGTCTGACAACTTAGCTGCAGGTCAGTATAACGGTAGTCCTGACTGGGTAGAGATTTATAATAATACCTTCAGTCCCCTTACTTACACAATAACTGGTTGGTATCTTAGTGATGACCGTTATAATTTGCGCAAATGGCAGTTCCCTTTTGTAAATAATCTTCCTTTAAAACTTGATACGCATAATGTGGTTGTGGTTTATTTATGCGGGCATGATAAAGCGGTAACGAATGCGGCAGGTACAAACTCATTAACAATTGGCGTTGATTTACACGCTAATTTTACCATTGACCAAACCAAGCCGGGCACTAAACTTTATTTAACAAAAGTAAACAGTTATACTTGCGTTGATTCGATAGATGTTTTTAAATACAAAACAAAGCCCGGGCACTCCTGGGGCAGAGCACAACGAAAACCAAATGCAACGAATAGCGTTACGCATTGGATTACCCCCGGTAATTGGCGGCTATATAGTACAATGACGCCCGGTAAAGTAAACCCCGATACTACGTTGATAGCACCCACCGCCTGGTATTATGATTATTGTCCTATACCAAAAATAGATTTGCCGCCCGGATTTTATGCGGGAGGCTTGCCCACAATAAATGTTACGGATACTTTAGAGGGCATCACTACGTCATTGTGGTATAATATTAACAGAATTACAAATACTGTTACTGGTACACAGCCATATTCAGGTATTGAAATTTATGCTACAAACGATTGTACACCTCCGGCTGTGCTGCCACAAAACTTAATAGCCTCGGCCGGTACAACCGGAACTCCTTTAACCGGAACCTTTGCTACACCTAATGCCGCAATTGCGCCCGTTTCTATGGTTCGAGTTATGATGCATGATGCTAACATACCGAAACGCTGGCTTGATGGTTTTGAATTTTACGGAGCATATATTGACGATTCGCTTAAATACAAAATGAGTTTAACCTGCGTGTGTGTAGATACCGCAAAACTTTTTCAGCAGGCTTTACCTAAAGATTCAACACCAATGATTATTAATCATTTCAACAAAGCTTATAAGGAAGTTTTTCGTAATCAGGGCCAGGGGCATGTAGGTAAAATTGATTTTTACAATCCGATTGGTTCTCCCGCAATGAAAAAGAAACAATGGCAATTTGTTTTCCGATCAGAAGATGAGTACGGATATCATTATACCAATACTTCGCAATTTTTTACTAATCAAACATTAGGGCTAAGTAACCGAAGCGATTTCCCTGAAATTATGTTCCGTTCGGCTGCTCAGGAAAACTTTTTGTATCCGGGTGGTACAGCTCCTACCAGTGGTTTTCAGGGTGCCCACATTCGCGATTTTTATAATCACACAATCAGTTTAAGACACGATTTAAGATTTGACGCTTCGCACTACGTACCCACTTATATGGTTATTAACGGTTGGCCAAAGGGAATTTATTATGTAAAAGAAACTATCGACAGTTTATACACAAACTACTATTACAATCGCCCGCATGCCGCAATATTAGCTAATTCTCCTTTCGGTACGCCCGTTACCGTTTCGGGACTTAGAACTCCTACCGCATCAACTCTATGGAATTCGTTTTACAACTATGCAATGATGCCAAGTACAAATGTGCATCAACCGCCAATCTATTACCGACTTTCCGACTCATTGGATTTTAACTCGCTGAACGATTATATGGTTTATAATTTTTTAAGCGTAAACGCGGATTTTGTAAAGCGTTATGCTATATGGTGGAAAGGTTTGCCGAATGATACGGCAGATCATCGTACTACTCAAGCAAAATGGCGCTTTGGTTTAACAAGTACAGATTATACTTGGGGCTTTGATTTAGTTAACGGAAGTGGTATTGCCAATACAACTCCTACCAGCGACCCTTGCGACTTTATGACCGCCGCAGGAATTAATTATACATTAACTGCAAATCCTCCAAGCAGTGCCGCAGACCCTATAATACCTCTTTGGTTTAAACTGATGCGAAATGACACTTTTAAGAGCGAGTTTATTACCCGCTACTCTGATTTATTAAACTCAGCTTTATCCTGCGATTCGTTAGAAGATCATTTAAAGTATGTACGTACTTTGTTTGCCGCTTCGGATATGGCAAGCCATATATGGTGGAATTTATCTAATGTAACCAGTTGTGGAACCTGCGACTCTGTTAAATATTGGAACGGAGTGTTAGATAGCATGAAAATATTTATTGCACAACGTTGTACGTTGGTAAGCACCGCACTAACAAATTGTTTCCCCGAAATAACAGGGCCCTATAATTTATGTATAGATGTCTCGCCCGTCAATAGCGGATACGTCCAGTTCAACTCGCTGCAATTGAAAAGTTTTATATGGAATGGAAAATATTTCGACAGTATAATTAATGTAATAAAAGGTATTCCTTATCAAAACTATATGTTCGACCATTGGGAAACAAGTTATAATGTCAGTCCGAATAAAACCAGCGACAGTGCAACTTTTTACGTCCCTACCGATGGATGTATAAAAGCGATATTTAAATTGCGGCCTGCTTACGAAACGTACGGAACACCAATGGTACCTACCGGTTTCTCTCCAAACAATGATGGTAATAACGACATCTTAAATATTTACGGTATTGCAGATGCTTCCAGTTACGAATTGGAAGTTTATAGCCGCTGGGGCGAACAAATTTTTCATTCGGTAAATAAAACCGAAGGGTGGGATGGTAAGTTTAACGGAACAGATGCGCCTGCCGGTGTTTACGCTTACAGGTATAATATTATTTTAAACGGAAAAACTTATAAAGCTACAGGAAACGTTACGTTAGTAAGATAGTTATGGGTACAAGGAAAATACTTTTAAAAATTATACTTTTTGTCGGTTTTAGTGCCTTTGCGCAGGATATACATTTCTCGCAATTAAGTATGGCGCCTTTGCAGATAAATCCTGCAAATACCGGTTTTTTTGACGGCTACTCGCGTGCAATTTTAAATTACCGCACGCAATGGTTTACTGCCAATGCAAAGTACCAAACAATCGCAGCAGGGTTTGATGCCAACGTAGGTATTAAAAAAACCAAGAACGCTTTTATTGGTTTTGGCGGGCTTATTTTTCAGGATCAGTCGGGAGATTCTAAATGGAGCAATCTGAAAGCAGATTTTATGAGTAATGTTGTTCTTAGTTTAAATAAAAGCAGCAGATTGGCTTTGGCAATAGGAGCGGGCGTTGGGCAAATATCTGCCAATTTTGATAAACTTAGCTGGGGTGTACAATACACCGGCAATCAGTTTGATCCTAAAATGCCAAATCAGGAACCATTTGCGGATGGCAAAAGAAATTTCTTTTTCTTTGACGTATGCTCGGGTATTAATTATGAGATTAATAAATTGCAGGAAAATTTTGACAGAAACGCGCATTTTGTATTGCGTTTGGGCGTTGCCGGGTATCATTTAAACCAGCCAAAAATTATTTTCAGCGGATTATCTACTGAAGCAGTTGCAAGGCGTTATGTGTTTAATGCTACGGCGCGTATTGATATCAGCAATTCGCCGGTAAGTATTTTACCAAGTTTGATTTATATGTATCAAAGCCCTTTTCAGCAGCTTAACGTGGGTGCGTTTATGCGTTACCGTTTTAAAGACGAAACAAAAACAACAGGTTTAAAAAGCGAAACTGCAATTCACCTGGGGTGTTATTACCGTGTGGGTGATGCTATCATTCCGCAATTTATGTTGGAGTATAAAGCATGGATGTTTGGTTTTTCTTACGACCAGACCTTGTCTACCTGGAAAAAAGCCAATCGCGGATTGGGGGCATTTGAGTTAAACATTTCGTGGACTAACCTTCGTGCCGGTTTATTTAAGCAGCGTCGCGAGTTTGGCGCCACTAAAGGAACTGCAAGCCCGGTTAAATACGGTAACTAAAAACGTAGCCTCTTTTTATTGTGAAAAAATTTATTTTTTTTCTTTTATTTCCTTTCACTTTTTATGGGCAGGGTTATTTTCAGCAACGCGTAGATTATAAAATTAACGTTACCCTGGATGATGTACAGCATGAGCTGCGCGGCTTTGAGGAAATTGCCTACAACAGCTATTCGGAAGACACACTTACTTTTATTTATTTTCATTTATGGGCCAATGCTTATAAAGATAATACCAGTGCTTTGGCAAAGCAGTTTTTGCAGCAAGGTAGCCGCGATTTGTATTTTGCAAAAGAGGCAGAGCGTGGTTTTATTGATAGCCTTGATTTTAAACTGGAGGGAATTTCTTTAAAATGCGAGATAGACAAAGATAATCCCGATATCTGTAAACTTATTTTGCCCAAGCCCATGATGCCCGGCGATAAGATTGTTATTACAACGCCCTTTCATGTAAAAATTCCTTCCTGCAGATTTTCGCGTATGGGGCACGATGATAATGCGTATTACGTTTCGCAATGGTACCCAAAGCCGGCGGTGTATGATGCCAATGGCTGGAACCCGATGCCTTATTTGGATCAGGGCGAGTTTTATTCTGAGTTCGGAAGTTATGATGTAAGTATAACGGTGCCCAAAAATTATATTTTGGCAGCTACCGGCGAAAGATTTGATGCCGAAGAGGAAGAAAATTTTTTGAACCAAAACATTATTGAAACCGAAAAACTTATCAGTAGCCTGGACTCGCTCGCCTATACCAAAAATTTAACTTTCCCGCCTTCTTCCAAAGAATGGAAGACGATACGCTTTAAACAAGATAAAATACACGATTTTGCCTGGTTTGCCGACAAACGCTTTCACGTGCTGCGTGGCGAAGTAGTTTTGCCGCACTCTAAGCGCAGTGTAAAAACATGGGCCTATTTTACCGACGATCAAATAGAATTATGGAAAGATGCTATTGGCTATATAAGTGATGCTACTTTTTATTATTCGCGTTGGAATGGCGATTACATGTACAATAGTGTATCTGCCGTAGACGGCGTTATATCTGCAGGAGGAGGAATGGAATACCCTATGATAACCATTATAGGACGAACCACCGAGGCTTTTAACCTGGACGTGGTAATAACGCATGAGGTAGGGCATAACTGGTTTTATGGTATGCTGGGCAGTAACGAGCGCAAGCATGGCTGGATGGACGAGGGCATTAACTCGTTTAACGAAATGCGCTATGTAAAAACCAAATATCCAAAGGCAACTTTGGCGGATATTATTGGCAGAGACAGCACTTTTAAAATTTTGGGACTAAATAAATTTAAACAAGCCGAGAGCTATTATTTTTTATATGATATGCAGGCAAGGCGCAATCTGGATCAGCCTTGCGAATTACCTTCGGATGAATACACGCAAATAAATTACGGCGCCATTGTATACAGTAAAACTGCTTTGCTTTTTAATTACCTGATGAATTATATGGGTGAGGAAGATTTTGATGTGGCCATGCAATTTTATTTTGAACAATGTAAAATAAAGCATCCGCAGCCAAATGATTTAAGAAGGGTGCTGGAATACTATAGCGAGAAAAAACTGGATTGGTTCTTTGATGATTTAATTGGTACCACAAAAAAACTGGATTATAAAATTGTGCGCTATAGCAAAGACCCTAACGACGGAACGTACATGGTTGAAATAAAAAACACAGGTGATATTAAAGCTCCCGTTCCTTTGTGCGCCACTAAAGACGGAAAAATTGTTGGAATGGTTTGGTATGGCGGTTTTGAAGGAAGTAAGGTACTGGAGTTTCCACCGTCGGAGATAGATGCGTTTAAAATTGACTACTTTAATTTTATGCCCGATGTAAACCGTAAAAACAATACGCTGAAAACCCGCGGGCTTTTTAAAAAGATGGA
Source organism: Bacteroidia bacterium (assembly GCA_038214655.1). Lineage (GTDB taxonomy): Bacteria > Bacteroidota > Bacteroidia > B-17B0 > Aurantibacillaceae > PALSA-968. The sequence continues at coordinate 62,619 of JBBQRR010000004.1, forward strand.
ACCTTTACAAATAAAATTGCTTGCTTCTTTAGATGATCCCAAAAAGACGCAGGCTTTTTTAGCGCCCGTTATGGCTTACAATATGTATAATGGATTTATGTTGGGCGCCGCGTTTTATAATCATGCTATTTTAGAAAAAAAGTTTGAAACAGAAATTATGCCGATGTATTCTTTTGGTGATAAAGGAATAACGGGGCTTGCCAATGTGCATATCAATTTGCATCCAAATAAACTATTTAGCGATATTACCATTCATCTTAAAACGGCACGATTTGCCTATGAGAATGACGTTTTTACCAATTACTATACAAAAATTGCCCCGGGCATTAATTTTGAGTTTAAGAAAAGCAAACCCACCTCGCCTTACTCACATAAATTGGGGTACAGGTATGTAAATATTTTAAAAGAGTTTTCTAATTATAGCAGCGACGCCACTTTGCCTGTTCAGAACCTGCCTTTCAGAGATAATTTTACATACGGGGTGCACGATGTACTTTATCAGTTTTCTAAAAACGACGCTTTATTCCCATTTACGGCTAAGGTAAATTTTCAAACCGGCAACGACGTGCAAAAGCTTTCTGTAAACTTTAATCAAAAAATTTATGTCAACGCCAAAAAATATTTTGAAGTACGTGCCTTTGCCGGATATATGCTTTACATGAATACAAATGGAACGCATCCTGTTGATTATCGTTTTAGGATGAGTGGTTGGAAAGGCTATAATGATTATTTGTATGCTTACTCTTATTTTGGGCGTAACGAAGGGTATGGAGTTGCCGCAAACCAGTTTACAGAAACCGATGGAGGCTTTAAAGCTTATACTCCGTTAGGGCAAAGCGCTAAATGGCTGGTGGCTCTGAATATTAAATCTCCAAAAATTTTTAAATTGCCTTTATTGCTTTATGCAGATGTAGGCACCAGCGCGGATGATGGCTTTGCAACGGGCATGGATAAAGTTTTATACAATGCGGGTTTTGATTTGATTTTGGGAAGAGATTTTTGCGAAGTATTTGTACCGCTTATAGTAAGCAAAAACATACAGGATAATAATACCTTAAATGGAATTGATTTTGTGCATCAGATACGATTTACGTTTAATCTGTATCGCGCAAATCCTTTTGTACTTTTAAAGCAAGCGGTTGATTTTTAAAGAATCAGGGCTCAAATTTTCGAAACCATTTGTGTAGAATAATTAACAGCCATATACGGTTGTAAAGATAATCGGCTCCGTTTTCAAATTTAGCTATAAGGTTTTTTACTTCCCGGGGTTCAACAACTCCGTATTTTTTTAGGATTGCTTCATCCAGGTTTTCGTGTATCAAATATTTCAATTCCTTACGCAACCATTTAACCAGTGGCACGTCAAAACCCTCTTTAGGGCGGTTAAAAAGCTCTTCCGGCAAATGTTTAAACAGAATCTGATTAAGAATATATTTGGGAGAATCGTTTCTGAATTTTAAATCAGGAGAAATATTCAGCGCATATTCAACCACCCTGTGGTCAAGAAAAGGAACGCGGGCTTCAAGCGAGTAATGCATGCCGCATCGATCCGTTTTGGTAAGCAAATCGTCCTGCAAATAAAACTGCAAATCAAACAAAGCCTGTTTTTCCATAGCATTCAGCGTCCTGCCGGCTACATCATTTTCCTTGCCTGTGTTTTCCCTATATAAATCCAGAAAACTAACCGGCATATTTTCAGTTAAGGTATTTTCTTTTTTGTAATCGGCTAAAAGCAGACTATTCAGCTCAACCTCCGAAAACCAGTATTGCTCCTGCGAAAAAATATGGCTGCACAAACTCGTATTTGGCGGATAAGAAAGCAGCTGGCTTATCCTTTGGTATCGGCTCGACATTTTAGAAAGTACAAAGGCCATAGGCCGCCTGAATGTTTTAAAGAAAATACTATCCAGCCGTTGTGCCCATCTATACGAGCCATAGCCTAAAAATAATTCATCGCCGCCTTCTCCTGTAAGGGCAACGCCAACGTATTCTTTAGCCAACTTCGAAATCAAGAGGGTAGGGATGGCCGATGAATCCGCAAAGGGCTCGTCAAACACATCAAAAATAGGTTCAATAAGATTTACGGCATCATTTACCGAAACAATAAACTCCTGGTGTTTGGTTCCAAGTGTTTTTGCTACTTCTTTGGCGTGCGAAATTTCATTAGAGATATTATCCGAAAAACCAATGGTAAAAGTATTTGGTTTTACGTTCGACATCTCTGCGGCTTTCGCAGCTATCAAACTTGAATCTATCCCCCCGCTTAAAAAGATTCCGTAAGGCACATCGCTTTTTAGCTGATACTGTATAGAAGAAATTAATAAATCAGAAAGTTTAACAAGGGCTTCTTCGCTATCACTTACCGTATTTGCTTTAATGGTATTTCTTATATCCCAGTATTTAAATTCTTCTAATCCGGCTTTCGAAATTTTAATGCGGGTGCCGCTGTTCATTTTAAAAATGCCTTCGTAAATACTATAAGGAGTGGGTATGTATCCAAAATGTAAAAAATCGCGTATTACTTTTTTATTAATTGTTTTAGGAATTTGCGGCACAGTTCTAAGCGCTTTTAGTTCTGAGGCAAAAGCAAAATTCTTCCCATCCCAATAATAATAAAGCGGTTTAATGCCAAGACGGTCCCTAAAAATATGCAACTCATCCAAAACTTTATCATAAATGGCAATGGCAAACATGCCGTTAAGAAGTTGAACAAAATCGGGTCCGTATTTTACAAAAGCTTCAAGCACAATTTCGGTATCGCAGGATGTGTTGGGTGCATTGCGCCCCTCGGTTTGTAAAAGCCCGGCACCTATCTCCCCAAAATTATAAACCATGCCGTTGTATATTGCTACATAACGGCCGTTTGCCGAGTGCATAGGTTGGTTGGCACGTTCAGAAAAATCTATAATGCTGAGGCGTCTGCTTCCAAGGCCAACGCTATCCTGCATAAAAAAACCATGCGAGTCGGGCCCGCGATGATATAGCGACGCAGTCATTGCCTCCAGGTTCCCACGGTCAAAAAGATGTTCTGTCGAGAAAAATCCGGCCAGCCCGCACATAAAAATTTCTTAGTTTAATTACTATAAGAAAGGCACATCAGAATCTTTTAAAAGAAGTACAGCGTAAATCAGTTGTTGTTAAACAAATATAATCTTTATGGGCAAACCGTAAAAGAAATTTCTTTTATCGGCCATGCAAAGCGGTAAAATACTGGAAAACACGTAGTAAAATGGCCCTGATTTAGGCCAGTAGTTCTTTAAGCTTGGCAATTTGTTCGGCCGTGCCCAATACAAATATTTTTGCGTCGTGTATTATTTTGGTATCGGCGCTTGGATTAATAATATATTCGCCTGCCGCGGTTTTAAAACCAATGATATTGGCGCCTGACTTATTACGTATTTCTAAATCCTTTAAAGTTTGGTTGCGTAATTCTTCCGGCACATTTTCAAAAGTAATTTCTTCCAGATTGATTGAGTCGCCGCCTTGCCCCACAATATAATCTACAAATTCCATTACATCGGGCTTCATAACCAAAGAGGCCATGTGCGCACCACCCACTTTATCGGGCATTATAACGTTATTGGCGCCGGCAATTTTTAATTTGGTATCCGAGTTGTCTTCGCTGGCGCGACTAATGATGGTAAGCTTAGGGTTGAGGTTGCGGGCGGTTAACACAATAAAGAGGTTATCGGCATCAATAGGTAAACTGGTAATTAAAGCCTTTGCACGAAGTATTCCTGCTTTTAAAAGTGTTTCATCCAAAGTGGCATCGCCGGTAATTACAAGCTCGCTATACTCATGCTGCATGTTGTTAGTGAGCTCAGCACTTTTTTCGATAACTATAAAACGTTGCTTGTGTTTTTTAAGTACTTGGGCAGCCTGTCTTCCGTTACGGCCATACCCACAAATAATAACATGGCTATCTAATTTTTGTATTGCAGCGTTCAATTTCCGGTTTTTAAAAATTTTGTTAAACTCGCCATCAATAACAAATCTGGTGATTGATGAGATGGCATAGGCAAATGTACCAAAACTTATGATGATAAGAAAGGAAGTAAAAATTCTGCCTGCGTCGTTTAAAGGATGTATTTCGCCAAAGCCCACAGTAGCCACTGTAGAGATGGTCATATAAAAGGCATCTACATACGGATAATCAGAAATAAAATGATACCCCAAAGTGCCCACAATCGTAATAGCTGCAAGCAAGTAAATGGGCAATAATATGCGGGTGTAATGTTTAAACTGGCTGAACAAAGTTTTATTTTTTAGTTTCTAATAAACGCGCAACGTATTTTCCTACAATGTCAAATTCTAAATTAACAGCATCTTTTACTTGTATGCCTTTAAAATTGGTGTACTCAAAAGTGTAAGGAATTATGCAAACCGAAAATTTATTTTTTTGCGAATTAACTACCGTTAAACTCACTCCGTTAATCGTGATACTTCCTTTTTCTACAGTAATATTTCCTTTTGAAGCATCGTACTCAAAAGTAAAAACCCAACTGCCATTTTCTTCGTTTCGCTCTATACAAATAGCCGATTGGTCAACGTGCCCCTGTACAATATGTCCGTCAAAACGGCCGGTTGCAGGCATGCAGCGCTCTAAATTTATACTATCGCCCGGTTTTAAATTGGCAAGATTGCTTTTGTCCAAAGTTTCTTTAATGGCGGTAACGCGGTACTGATTGCCTTTAATTTCAACAACTGTTAAGCAAACACCGTTATGCGCAAGGCTTTGGTCCACTTTTAATTCATTGGTAAAAGGACAGGAGCACCAAATATGGAGATTGTCTTTTTCTTTCTCCAGTTTTTCAACTGTGCCCGAGGCTTCTATAATTCCGGTAAACATTTTACTAAGATACATATTTTAAAAAAACGCACGCACCTGGGCCCCGCCAATGTGCACAATTTTCGAATTAGGGGTCATACGCCCATCGTACGTAAAGCTAATTTGTATATTTCCGCTTACATTTTGCTGGTAACTGGCACTCCAGGTGATGTTTCGCCCCGCGCGTAAGGAACTAAGCATTTCAAAAGCAATGGGTGTGTTTTCTTCGTCGTTGTAAGCAATCAACAAATAATCAAAACGGGCATTAAAACTTCCTTTAGAGAGTTTGTTAAATTTAAATTCAACGGCGTAATCCTGCACAACCGCTTTTTGCGTTCCACCGCTGGCGGTATTATTTTTTTGCGTGTATTTAAAAATCCCACTTATTCTAAACGATGTGCTGGGCTGGTAACTTATTTTTGGCTCAGTTTCTAAAATTTGAATGCTAAAATTTCTGTTGGCAAAAAATTGCGACAAGGTTGTTTTTTGTCCGGCCGAAGACGTAGTAAAAAAGCCCCAGGCTCGCGTTATATTCCAACGCGTGCGCAATTCGTGTGTTTGTAACTCGCGCGACTCGTACCCATTGGTAAGTAACTGCTTACTTTTTGTATCCTGATACGTATAATCAAAGCCGAAAACCGCGCTGCTCTGATTAAAAAATAGCGATTGCCTTAAATTATAATTGGTAGAAATTAAAGTGGTATCGTTTACATTAATATCAAATGGATTAAACTTTAAAGCCTGCCCGTTTCCAGCGTACGATTTTTTATCTACCCGGTAAGCAGTTTGAGAGACAAATCTCCCCATAAAATCAACAAATTTTTTGCTGTGATCAGTTTTAAAAACGGCGGGCCGCAAATACAAACTTAAACTAAACTGGTCGCGGGCCGATTTCACAAAATTATTTGTTGGCGTATAAACGCGTATATAAATCATTTGATCGGGATACTGTGCAATTTCAAATTCATTTAATTGTTTTATTCCGTCACCGTTATAATCTTTCCAATAATATTGCCCTTGTCCGGCAGCAACCTGTACATACGAATATTCTTTTTTCTGCTCAAGCCCGTAGCCAACTTCGTAAAAAGTATTGGCTTGAAAAAAGCCGTGTAACAGGCGCGGTGAATATTCTAAGCGACTCAATAAATTATTATCGGGCCTAACTGTAATTAAATTAGTGTCGAGTATCTGTAATTTACGATAGGTAAAAGTAGTTTTGAAAGGATGGTTGGGGATAGAAGAAATATCTGTACTGAACCCAATGTTTTGTGCATTGGCGGCATTGTATAAACCATCTTTGTATGCAAACTTATCGCTACGTTCACTATAAAAAATTTTGAAACGATTTTTAGTGGTATCCGCATTTGTAATATTCCCTTCCCATTCCCAAAACTGATAACTTTTGCGCAGCAAAGAATCGTTGGGTGTGTATTTAAATTTATTATTCTCGAACTCATCTAAATAAGTAAAAAGAAATTTGCCGGCTCTCTGTGATATTTTTGATTTATGTCTGTAGAAAGCAGTTTTTAGCGGACTATTATCTGTAGTAAGATATGCCGCATTGTAAAATGCGCGGGTTTTCTTAGTGTTTAAGCTGTTGGTTAAATTATGTTTAAAACCCTGGTACGAATTTCCTTCTGTAAAACTTGCGCCGGTGTATTGTGAGGAGAAAAGACTTCCGGACGAAATTCCTGCGGTGGCACTTGCAATGTGTTGGTCGTTAAAAACACTATCATTGCGCCGGTTCCAATCCCTGAAAAATTCCACACTTCTAAAGCGCTCTATCTGCGAAAAGTTTTTTTGCAGGTATTCATACGCACCCCCGTAATTAAAAAATAATTCTTTACCGGCACTGTCATTACTCGTAATTTTAGATTTGTTGTTATAATAAACTTTAGCTCCCTGGCTGTTATCATTGGCTTTGTCGTAAGGCGAAAAAGTGTTTATATCATTGGTGGTAAAGGCTCCTTCGGCACCCAGCAAACCGTTTTCCGAAGTTTTAATTTCGGTAAGCACCGTGGCCATTTGTTTTCTTTTGGGAGTTACCAATGGAATTACGGGTTCGTAACTTCCTTGTGGCACTCCGGCAAGAGGCTCAACCCATTTATACACTTTGCCATTGGCGGCACTTTGTATCTGAATATAGTTTCCGGCATTTGCACCTATAAAACTAAAGCGTACTCTATACGAAATGGTGTCTTTACTGGTGTTGTAGAAATAAATAGGATAAGTACCTGATACTGCAACCGAATCAAAACGTCTGTAAAAAACTTCAGTTGTATTAAAAGTAGCAAGCACTGCTCCATTGGTATAAGCCTTAGTAAGCGTGTCTCCAATATTGAAAAGCAATTGCCTGTCGGCGGTACCAAGTGTTTGTTGCAAACTTTTATTTTTATTATCCTGCTCGCTGTAATAGCTAAAAGCAACTTTTACTTTTTTGGTTTGATATTCTTCATTGATAAAATAAATAGAACGCTGGTAATTTTTTTCGGAATACTGAAACTCAACGGTGATACGTTTGTCTTTTGTGATAAGTTGTTTGGCTGTAAATGTAATTTGTGCCGAGTTGTAATCAATTACGTATTCGTTTTCCTGGCCGCGGGTAAGCAAACGTCCGTCTATGTAAACACGCTCGGTACCTGAGAGTACTACAATAAATAATTCGTTATCGGCGCCGCTTAAACGGTAGGGCCCCTGGTTATTTTCGATACCTCTGAACACTTGGCGGTTAAATCTGCCGCGCGAGAGTGCGCCCGAGACGGTGCTTTTTAAAACACCATCGGTTGTGAGTTGATAATTATTGCTGAAGTAAAGCCCCTGCGCGCGTTTATAAAAACTCATGAAGTACGAGTTGGGCCTTTGCATTTGGTAGTCGCCCACAATGAGTTTTGATTTTTTATCGTTTAATTGCACAAACACTTTATCAAACTCTTGTAATTGCTGCGTATTTCCATCGGGCTGAATAGGAATATTATTATCGGTAGCCGCCAACGTAATATCAATGTCCTTAGTAAGTTTTCCGGCAATTTGCAGGTTAAGATTTGAGTTTACCACAACATCCTGATTATTGCCAAAACTTATCCCGCGGGATATACTTCCGTTTTTTGTAAGTCCGTCGGAAGCGAAAAAGTTTTGTGCATTGTTATTGGTGTTGTATTTAATGGTGAAAGGATTTTGCGGTATACTTAAATCTTTTTGCAATTGCTTTATGTCTTTGTGAAATACTTCTTTGCTAAAATCAAGCGGAAAAACTTTGTAAAAAAAGGTAAGCGTATCTAAAACTATTTTTTGTGCCGATAATAATTTGCGATTAAGGATGATTGCATTTTTTGGGAAGTAAATTTTGTAAAAAGAAGAATCGAGTTTGTTTTGTCCGTTAAATACGGTTAAACTACCCGGTAAAAGGCTCAGGCTGTCTACTTGTAATGTATCTGAAGAAGGGATGAATTTTTTTGTACGCAGTTTACCTTCCTGCCCTAAGGCTGAAAAAACTATGAGTATTAAGAAGGGTATAATTAGCCTTACCTGCACTGTTTAGTATAACGGTTAATAAAAATACAAAATTGTTCGGCGCACAGTATTTAAATCATTGGTTTTTAGACTACTTCGGCTACAGTGAAGGTGCTTCCGCCCACAAACACCAATTTGTGGCTTTTTGCGGCCCTTTTTGCTGCTGATAAGGCCTTTGCGACAGAGCTGTATTTTTCTCCCTTTAACTTGTATTTAGCCGCAGTTTTTACCAAAATTTCTTCCTCCATTCCACGCGGAATATTGGGTTTGCAGAAATAGTAAATTGCCTTTGCAAAATGTTTATCTTTTTTAAACTGAGAAAAAATACTACTAAGGTCCTTATCATTTACAGCACCAAAAACTACATGTAATTTTCCTTTTACTGTTTTAAAATCATATTCGCGGCTAACGCATTTTATAACTTCTTTAATTCCCTCGGCATTGTGCCCGGTATCGCAAAATACGTGAGGTTTTTTATTTATTAATTCCCAGCGGCCATGTAACCCTGTAAGTTTTTTTACTTTTTTAAGCCCTTTAAGAATATTTTTATCCGTAAGAGTAAAACTCTGTTTTGCAATTTGTAAAGTAGCCAGTACTCCGGCAATATTATTTTTTTGGTAGGTGCCGCTCAAATCACTGGTAATAGAAAGTTCTTTATTTTTTAGCAAATAGGTATGCCGGCATTGCTGCTTAAGTGCCAAATATTTTTCGTTTTTATGAATATAAACGGCATTGGCAAAAAGTAACTGGCTTTTATTTTTTGTGGCGGAACTTATAAAAACATTTTTTATTTCTTTTTGTGTTTCGCTTATAATAACAGGAGTTTTGGGTTTAATGATGCCTGCTTTTTCTTTGGCAATTTTTTGCAGGGTATTTCCTAATAAGGCGGTGTGATCGTAACCTATATTGGTAATTAAAGAGGCAATGGGCCTAATTACATTGGTTGAATCTAATCTCCCGCCAAGGCCCACCTCAATAATCGCAATATCCACTTTTTCATTAGCAAAATAATCAAAAGCTAGTCCAACGGTCCATTCAAAAAACGAAGGTTTTATTTTTTCGAAATCGCTGCTGTGTTTTTTTACGAAGGAAATTATTTTTTTTTGAGGAATAGGTTTGCCGTTTATTTTAATTCGCTCTCTAAAATCTTTTAAGTGGGGCGAAGTATATAATCCTGTTTTATAACCCGCCTGCTGAAATACCGCAGCCAGCATATGTGATGATGAGCCTTTGCCATTGGTGCCTGCAACATGAATGCTTTTAAACTTGTTTTCGGGATTTTTTAGCAATTTACAAATGGCGTAGGTATTATTTAAATCTGCTTTGTATGCTGCTGCGCCAATGCGATGAAACATGGGCAATTGTTTATATAGATATTGCAGCGTTTGTTTATAGGTCATTTCTTTGCTTCAAGAAATTATTTATAGAAATAAACTGCGCTTTGTCTTTAAAGTGTTCTAAAAAGTGCCCTAATTTATCAGTCATGTGATTTTGATTTTTGGCGATATAGGAAGGAAGTTTATAAGGTGATAAATCGGCAAACTCCCAGGGATGCATATAGATATTTGCATAGCCATAGCCGGTTAAGCATTTTTGTACCAAGGTGCTGTATTTTTTAGAAGAGAAATTTTTAAAACTTAGCCAAAATAAAGGTGTTCGGAAAAATGGGCTTACACTTGCCGGAAAAATTATTAATCCGTTTTTTTTGTAAATGGTTTTTGACTCTGAAAAATGATTATAGCGACCCGGAATCCATGTAGGATGCAAAGATGAATCGTAGGCATATCCCGCTTCCAATAAATCGTTTTGATTTACTTCGAGCATGCGTGGCATTCTGAAACCCGTAATTTGTGTGCCGGATATTTCTTCTAGAACTTCTTTTGATTTTTTTAAATCATCTGTTTCAAAGGAGGAATGAAAAAAGCTGTGAGAAGCAATTTCGTGTTGTTGGGAAAGTCTTTTTATTAAGGCCGGATTATTTTGTGCGAAGTTGGCGGTTGTAAAAAAAGTGGCTTGCACCTTGTATTTTTCAAGTAGAGGTAAAAGTGCCTGCATGCCCTGCACGGTAACTTCAAACTGTTTTTCATTGGTAATTTGCTGTTTGTATTCCAGCGGAAGGTCAAATTCTTCCAAATCAAAAGTTAAACATATTATAGGCTTTTGCTCCATCAGGCAAGTGTTACTGCTTTCGGTTTATAAGTCAACAATTCGTATAAAATTTTTATCCAGATTAAAGTACAGGGAATAACACGAATTTTTAAGGGCATAAAATACTCTTTACGCAACCATTGCGGAAAAATATCAGTTGGCAACAAAATGCATCCGATAAATAATAAAATAAGTAAAGCGTTATTTATAAAAGATTTTTCGGAAACTGTGTACCAAATGGCGGCACCGGTTATCGCAATTACGTAAGTGGGTGATTCTGCAGCATGGTTAAAAATTACGACAAAAATCATAATGAGCGCCAGGTACAGGAAAATAAACGATTTGTCCACTTGGTTTTTTAATATTTTAATGAGAGGTAAAAATACCAATAATAATCCGCCTGCCTGTAGGTAAAAATGATTTAATGTTTGTGGAAACCATGTGTAATTGATGCCAATTAGTGAGGGCGAATTCCAAATGGCCATCACATCGGTATCGGATGCCAGCGTTTTGTACCAATTTAGCAGGCTGCTTAAATAATAATCTGAAGGGACTACAAGTAAAGGCAAAGCGAAAAACGCAAGGGTGCATAGAAGGGTTGTTCCTAAAAATTTTAGTTTATTAGGATAAAACAAGAAGAGTAGGGCGGTGGCAGCGGGATAAATTTTAATACTAAGAGCTAAGGCGGTAAAAAATCCGCCCGCTATGGGCTTGTTGTTTTGGAGTGAAGTAAAAATAAGTAGCATAAAAGCTGTATTAAGCGCATTGGTTTGCAGATTTTGCAATGAATTTACCAAATCAATTAGGGCAATAAAAAAAATAATTGTTTTTTGCGTTTGGGTTAAAGGTAGTTTTTGCAGGGCGTAATAAAATAATAGTGCGCCAAAAAGAAGCCATATAAAAATAGAATAACTATCAGGCAAAAGCGTAAAGGGTAGAAAAATAAGGCTAAAGGAGGGAGCATAGAGAAATTTATCGTAGATGATCCCGTAGCTTATATAATCATATAAATTTTGATGAAGCAAAAAGCGTTGAGAAGCGGTTTTAAAAATTATAAAATTGGCTATTTCGTCTTGGCTTACCGCCTGCAAAGTGGCAAGTATGCAGATAAACACCAGCAAGGCTACTTGAAAGTACCTTGAGAGGGCAAGTTTTTTTATGGATGAAAAAAATAGCATGTTATCCCTCAAAAGTACTATTTTTATATGCGAAAGCAGTATAAAAGATGTATAGAAAAGTTTTGATAAATACCTGTATTTTGATACTGGCAATTGCTTTTTTAACAGGGGTATTTGCTACCGGAAAGAAGGCTAAGCAAAAATGGATTATCTATAAAACATTAAAGTGTAAGCATTGGAAAAATAGGGAGGCTGAAATAAAAAATGTAAAGCCGGCCAAGTATAAAGTGGTGTTTTTGGGCAATAGCCTTACCGAGTTGTTTGATTTGAACTATTATTTTAAGGATTCTACGCTGTTAAATTGCGGCATTGTGGGTGATTTTTCGGAAGGATTGCTAAAAAGGGCAAACGACATAATACAATTAAAACCCGAAAAATTATTTATTGAGATTGGTATTAATGATATGATTGAACAAATTCCCTTAGAAGAAATTTGTAAAAATTACGACGAATTAATTAAGGCGGTAAAAAATGGCAGTCCGCAAACAAAAATATTCATTCAAAGTAATTTGCCGGTTATTTTGAGGCATCCGAGTTTGTTTGTAAGCGACAAGGATGTGAATGAGCTGATAATAGTGCAAAATAATAATCTTCAAAAATTGGCTGATAAAAACGCTGTAGTTTTCATTAATCTGCATACGCCCTTTTTGCGAAGTGGTTATCTGAAAGATCTTTTGATAGAGGACGGTGTACATTTAACTAATAAGGCCTATGGGGTATGGAGAATAAGTTTGCTGCCTTACTTGTATTAAGCAGAAAGGTGGCGATAAATTTTTTCGTATAAAGAAATTCCTTTTTCGAGCGAAAAATATTTTTTAGCAACTTCTCTTAAGGATTCGTGTTTTACAAGAAGTGTTTTTTCAAAATCTGAAATAGCTTTTTTATAGTCTTCGGGAGTGAAGCCATCAATGGTAATTCCACAACTACTTTCCAAAATAATTTCATCGCAATCGCCAATGCCGCTATTGGTAATTACCGGCACTCCGCAAGCCAGTATTTCCGCCATTTTGGTAGGCGAGGAGCCTTTTTTTGAAAAGGTTGGGCGTATAAAAAACAAACCTGCATCGAAAGTGGCAATGTAAGCGGGCACTTCGTTTCTTTGCGCGGATTTTATCGCAATACTGTTGGCAGGAATATTTTTTCTTAGGGCCGCATCTAAAATTAAATCAGGCTTATCGTGTGTAACAAAAAACAGAACAGACTTGTGGTATTTTTTTTGAAATTCAATAAAAAAATCGAGCATTTCATCCAGCATATACCAGGTGCCTAAAGAACCAAGATACCCGAGTACAAAACTTTCGGGGTTAATGTTTAATTTTTTTCTATTGATTTTTTTTTCTTCGGCCGTGCTTGTAGTAAAATGATTTAAATCAGCGCAGCAATATATAGCCTCGGTTTTTAATTTTGCATGGCCGGCCCATTTACTTATTATTTTCTTTGCGTTTTCGGAGAGCGTTACTAGGTAATCGGCTGCAAGAATTAATTCTTTTTCTTTGCGCTTAAAGTAAGTATAGGCAGTTTTATGAATAGGGTTTTTTAATTTCCATATTCCACCTTCTACCCGTTCATCTGCCCAAAAGCCTCGCATGTCAAAAATAAAACGCGCTTTGTATTTTTTTTTGAGGTGCAAGCCAACCAAACCCGGCAGGTAGCTGCGGCAGTGAACGATTAATTTGCCTTTCGTTTTTTTAGCCTCCTTAACGGCCAATGTTTTTAATTTTTGCAAATTTCCCCTTTGCGAAAGAAGTGGGATTTTTTTACTGTAAAGACAGTGTTTCCAGCTTATGCCGGCTTTTGCAAGAAGTTCTGTGATTAATTTCTGATTAGTGGCAAAATTTTCCCTCTTTTCGCAACTAATAATGGTAATGTTAAAGCCTTTTGCCGCCAAACCTGTCAGGTAAGGAATAACCTGCGACTGGCCCAAAGGGTCAGTCATGCCATCGATAGATATAAATAAGATTTTTGTGTCCATATAATATTCAGATAAATATAGTAATTTTATAGAATAAGGCGCATGAAGCGTAAAACCGGCGCGATGGTCGTATTTGGAAATAAATTTTAGAGAAATTTTTTAATGAGCAGCATACTTTCTATATGGGATCTTATTTTGCCCCCCCTCTATATCATGCTTATTTTTTCGTATTCCATGTATGTAAAGAAAAAAAATATTTATCACCTTTCAGAATATAAGTTTTATACAATAGGGATGATGGTCAAAATTTTCTGCGCTATCTCAATCTGTCTTGTTTACACACAATATTATTCAAGCGGCGATGCTACTGGTTATTTTGAACAGGGTCGCGCGATCCATAATTTATTATATAAAAACCCAAGGTACTTTTTCGAAGTTCTTTTTTATGGTCCCAACCCCGATAATTATTACTATTTTGATGATATTACCGGTTATGTAGATTACCACACATGGACGGCCGATTACAGTTCAATGTATTTTTCACGGATTTGTGCTGTTCTTTGTTTTTTATGTTTTAATAGTTTTATTACATGCACAATAGTATTAAGTTGGATATGTTATAATGGTATTTGGAAACTTTACCTTTTATTTTGCGAGCAATTTCCTAAAATAACTACCCAACTGGCCATTTCAATTCTTTTCGTTCCTTCTGTCGTTTTCTGGGGTTCAGGCCTTTTAAAAGATACGATTACCTTGTCCTGTATAGGATGGTATTCTCATGGATTTTATCACTTGTTGGTAAAAAAACAGTACAAGCTGCAAAACGTGGCTTTAGTGTTAGTAAGTGCCTATCTGCTAATTGTTCTTAAGCCTTATATTCTTTTTGCCTTACTCCCGGGTTCTTTTATATGGCTGAGTTATGAAAAAATAGGCAAGACAAAGAATAAAGTGGTTAAATTAATTATTGCCCCTATTTTAATGATATCCGGAGTTGTTGGCAGTTTTTATGTGTTATCCTCATTAGGAGATGTATTAGGGGTTTATTCGCTGGATACTGTTTTGGAGCGTGCTGTTGTCGTTCAAAAAGATTTAAAAAGTAATTATTACGGAGGCAACTCGTTTGATATTGGAGATTTTGATGCTAGTGTTGGTGGGGTAATGAGTAAAGCTCACCTTGCTATAAATGCAGCTTTGTTCAGGCCTTATTTATGGGAAGTTAGAAACCCCTTAATGCTTTTGTCGGCTTTAGAAAGCACCTATGTTTTAATTTTAACAACAGGCCTTATGATACGTTTGAAATTTTTAGGTTTTTTCAAGCTTATCTGGCAAAACCCTTTATTACTTTTTTCAGTTTTATTTTCACTCTTCTTCGCTTTTTCGGTTGGCTTATCTACGCCTAATTTCGGCGCTCTTTCACGTTTAAAAATACCCTGTATACCTTTTTTTGTCGCCAGTTTATTTGTGTTAAGACATTTGTACGAAAAAAAGACAAAAAAGAAATTCGGATTCTAAAACTTGTAGCTCAAATAATAAAGCCATTTCTCCTGTCCGCTATTTAATTCGTCTTTCACATTAAAAATATCTCCTTCGGTATGGTTATAAATGCGGGTATTAACAAAGCCGGTCTCTTCAAGTTGTTTTGCCTGATAAGAAGGTCTGTAATAGCAGGTTTGAAGAGTAAAATCATGCGCGCCGTCGTTAATTACCAAATAATCTGCATAAGGAGCCTCAGATAGCTGGCGATTATTAATTTTTTTTATTTTTCGGACTTCGAAGGCACGTTTGATTGCCGAAGGAATATTTAACCTCCATTCAAATCCTCTGATATTGAGAAGCGAAATAAGATTGTGCGTTGAAAAACAAAAAATGCCACCTTTCTTAAGAACTCTTTTTATCTGTAAAAAAGTCGTTTTTCTTTCTTCTGGTTGTATATAGTCTATTCCGTTAAAGCTAAACAAAACCAAGTCGAATGAATTTTCAGGAAATTTTTCCAGATGGCGGGCATCAGCCTGCAAAAAAACTGCATCCGGAAATTTGGCACTGAAATTCTTAATACACGAATCTATCATGCCTTGCGCATAATCCACACCGGTATATTGTTTTACCAAAGGAGCAAAATAACGGGTTGTTCTTCCTGCCCCAATTCCAATATCAAGCATGTTCATTTTGCTGATTTGCGTCTCTAATAAATTAAAAATCGTTTTTTCCGGTTTTTGAAGCCCCTCATATTTCTCATAATAAGCAATAACATTTTCATCAAGGTAAGTTTCGAGATTTTTATCCATTTAGGTTTTGTATTTTTTAATAAAAGACACTATTTTCAAAATAAAGCGGGTTGTTTTTATAAACCTGAAATTTTCATGCGTCTTGCCCCCGAAATTGGATTTAAATTTACTAACACCGGGAAGGTTTCTCGAATTTAATCCGCCAAAGTCATATTGTTTTAACCCCTTTTCTTTAAACGCAAGTATGTCGTTCCAGTGTAAAAGCTTGTTTGCTTCGCCCCTTATTTTATCATCTTTAAAAGACACATTGTGAAAACTTGACGCAAGAGAAATAGTTTCAGTATCAAAAATATAAATGTGAGTGGCAATTTCTGTTTCATTAATTTTAGCTTTGCTAAAGCAAATATTCCCATTTTTTTGAAGTGCAACTGCCCATTCCGGTTTTTTTTTTGGAAGGTTTTTATCAAGGGCAAATAAATTATAAGCGGCAATTAATCTCACGCAATCATCTTTAGTTGGATTAAAATATAAAATAGTATTTACACCTTGCTTTTTAGCCGCTCTTATGTCGTATCTGAAAGTGGGATGAATCCGGCTAAACAAATCGCCTTCACTCTGTAATAAATCAATAATTGATGTTTCGTATTTTTCATAGGCACCCTGCGGGGTATCAAAAGTTTTTTTAGCGGCCGAAAAAACAGTATAAGTTCCTTTTTCAATTTCCTCTCCGTCATAAAACCAGATTTCTTTTCTCGAAAAAAAAGGGTAATTATGTGTGGTAAATTCAAGCATAAGACTTAGCCTTTTAACAAAAGTATTTTTATAATGCGCGGAACAATTTCATTAATTCTTAATTTGGTCTTCAAAAAGGGTTCGTCAAAAAGTTCTATTCTTGGTATCTCAAATAAATCATGCCGTAAACTATCATAAGATCCGGGATTAACGGTTACTCCCAGTTTATAGCCTGCTTCTTTTGAGGCATTTTTAACTTCTTCGTTATAAGCTCCGAAAGGATAGGAAATAGTCTCCGGAAATTGCCCCGTATGGTTTTGAATAACCAATCCCGATTCTCTTAACTCCTTTATCAATTCATCGTGCGATAGTTTCTTGGATAGCACGGGATGATTCATCGTGTGTGAACCCACCTCACAATTATACTCTTTCAGGCTCTTAACTTCATCCCAGGTAAGCATAAGCCCTACCGGTACCTGCACATCGTTTAATTCGGATATTATTTCTTTATAAATTTTTTCGCGTACACTATTGTTTAATGTTTTCATATACGGATTTAATTGCCTGGCAAAATGCAATCTTTCTGTTTTATTACTCCAGCTGGTAACTTTCAGATGCCCCGGAAAATCGGATGTATTAAGCTGAATGGAAAGTTTTTGTGTATTGATAAAATAATGATTAAGCATGTAAGTCCATGGAGGAAGATCTTTATCAATACAATCGGTGACAATATACATGGAGCTGGGACAATTATATTTTTTCAATATAGGCAATGCAAACTCAAGGTAATCTCTGTATCCGTCATCAAAACCGATTGCGCATAAGGGCTTATTGGTTTTTGCAGTAACATTGCCGAGTAAATAGGCATTTAATGCAACAAATTCAAAATGTTTGTTCAGATAAACAATAATTTGCTCAAAGTGCTCGGGGTGAATCGGATTCCATAAAGGGTCCGTGACCGTATTCACTCTGTGAAATAAAAAAGTGGTTACATTTTTTTTATCAATAGGCTTGGAGGATTTAAACGAAATATTTCTCTTAAGGAAATTACCTTTGTCTGAAATAGGTGTTCTTTTAGCTTGATAAAGATTGAATTTTTGGAGCTTAATGAGTATTTTTAAAATATTGGGTGGGTAAAATAAAACCGATTTAATAATATAATACAGGGCTTTAAATTTTTTATTGCCGTTAACCCACCATATGCCTGCCAGTATCAGGTAATTGTTTGAAAAGCATAATTGCTTGAACCAAAAAGATTTGAAAAGGCCCGCTTTCGCGGCTTTGTCCATAATAAGCAGATTTCCCGATTCAAGCGTTTTCAGGTTACGGCTCAGGCTACTTTTTAATACTCGATAAGTCCATAATGGTAAGGGTATATGCTTTCCTTTGTATCCGGCGGCACTTAACTGTATACATAAATCAAGGTCTTCTGTGGGTGTTGCTTTTGGATCGAAGCGTATCCCTGTTTTTAAGAGACATTCTTTCTTCATTACAATACCACTCGGCGCATGAATCACTTCTCCTTTTCTTAATAAAAGCGAATTTAAAATGTCGACACTTACAATTCCTTCAAGTATTTCGGTTTTATTTAATAGTTCGTCAGCTAAATACATGTCGCTAAAAACCCAATATAAATCCGAGTCGGCAAAGAGTGTTTTCACCTTTACTTCTAAATTTTCGGGCTCCCAGGCATCATCCGAATCAATAAAAGCAAGAACTTCACCCTGCGCTAATTCTATTCCCCGGTTTCTGGTTGCAGATACTCCTTGATTTACCTGCTTATAATATTTTATTCGGTCGTCGAGCCCTAAATATTTATTTATTGCTTCTTCCGAAGAATCAGTGGAGCCGTCATTTATAATAATTATTTCAATATTTTTATAAGTCTGGTTTAAAACCGATTCAATCGCTTCAGTAATGAATTTTTCTGCGTTATAACTTGGAATAATTACTGAAACCAGGCACTTATCCGATATATTATTTTCTTTACGTGGAGACATGTATTTTGTCGTATTCTTTAATGAGATATTGAATCGAAAATCGTTCAATTATAGTATTATAAAGTGCATTTCCGATTTTTTCAAGAGGCAATTTTCTTTCATATGCTTCTTTAATTATTTTTTCAAGACTTTCAGAAGGATCGTTCTTTGGCAAAAGCAGGCTGTTTTCTCCATTTACAAGATATTCGTCAAAATCACCAACATCCCTACAAACCACTACCGGTTTCATAAGCAAGCCGGATTCTTTAACCAGACTGTTGCTTGCTTCTGATTCTGATACATGCACTACCATGTCCGCGGCCGAGAGATAATTCATTACGTCTGTTTTGTACCCAAGCATAAAGATATGATTTTGTAAGCCATTGGAATTTACAAAATCAAGAAGTTCAGAGTTGTTAGGGCCATTACTTAAAACCAGTAGTTTTATGTCTAATCCTTTTTTAATCAGCTTGTTAATTACTTTAAAAAGTAATAAATGCCTCTTCTCCGGGATGTGCCTTGCCACCTTAATCAATATTAATTGAGCCTTGTACCTGGCTCTTAACTCTTCACTTATTTCTACATCCGGTTGTGCATAAGCGCTGAAATCATAAGCGTATCGTATAAGATGAATTTTTTTTGAAGAAGCTTTTTCAATAAGAGTCATTTGTGTATAAACTTTTTCTGAAGGAACGATAAATTCACGACCCAAGCGGTTAATGATTTTATCAAATAATTTTTCATTAAAATTATTATCCAGAAAGGCACAATCGGAGTGATGGCGGCAAATTATAAATCTTGCTTTGCAAAAAAACTGAGTAAAAACGGATATAAAATTGGCTAACTGAATGTGTGAGTAAACCAGATCGATTTTATTTTTTTTAACAAAAGAAGCAAGGTATTTAATATGTTTTAGATAAAAAACAAGAGGACCGGTTTTTTTAACGGGGTAACTGAATGTTTTTACACCACACGATTTCACATCTTCATGAAGCATTCCTTCTTCCGCGTGAGTCAGTAAAAATACCTGATGCCCCTGCTTCTGAAACTCAATCATAAGCGATGAAAGCGAAACAGATCTTTCTTTGTCGGGATAGTAGAATAAAATATTCATGTAAGTATTTCAAAATTTCGGACCATTGCTTCAAATGTCTGTTTATGAAACTCAACTGCATATTCTTCTGTATAAGTCTGTGCAATTTTCCGGCTTTTATCCGAAAGCTCTTTTTTTGAATGGGCCGGAAGATTAAAATACCAGAGAATTTTTTCTGCCATCACATCCGGGTCAAGCGGCAAAACCAACTTTTCATCTACTTTTTCAACCAGTTCTTTAGCTCCGGTGCATTCTGAAACGAAGGCAGGCAAACCATGAGCCATGGCAATTAAAATAGTTAACCCGAATGCTTCTCCGCGTGCGCAATGCATGTATAACGAATTGGCCAACACGTATTCCTTAAGATTAGAGGAGGGGCCCACAAAATGAATTGCTTTTTTAGTTTCTTCGTTACAACTTTCCAGTAATTTGGCGATTGGGGCTTCGTCCCAATTGCCTACGATAGTAAAAATTAATTCTTTGTCTTTTGCAAATGCTTTTTTAAAAGCATCAATCATTAAATCAAGCCCTTTGTACCACAGTCTGTTTTCTCCCGGGCCATGGCCCATAAATAGAATATTTTTATTATTTAAAGGTAAGCGTGTTTCCGAGTCAGGAAAATGTTCTTTTGATATTCCGTTTATTACCGTGTAGGTGGGCGGAGTTTCTTTTCCCAGAATTTTTTTAGCAAGGTCTTCGGCCATTTTGCCTTCACAAATTAAAGCATCATAACGTTTAAGCGCCTGTTTGTGCAGCCAGAGATTGAGTTTTGAAAAGCGACGGGCATACATAAAGTACAATGTATGACTTCCTAAATGAACCACAATTTTTTGTTTCTTACCAAGTAGGCCAAATACTTTCATAAGTACCGGAAAAAAATGCAGGTTGTCAACTAAAAATATATCGTATTTTTTTTTACTTGGGAATGAAAACGCGCATACAATCCAACTCACAGCACGGTACAAAACAGATTTGTTTTTATCCTGCCATCGCATTTTAAAATCCACGAAATGAAAATCTGCATCAACACTTTTAGCAAATTTAACGTGCATGGGGTGCGCCGCGGGCCTTCCATGTATATATGCAACTTTATATTTCAAAATTAAATGTTAGGCAATAAATAAAGGAATTAAGTTTTTTTTCTTCCAACATATATAAACGTGTTCCCCCAATTTTTGTTAAGCTTTTGCAGTGCCATACTGAAACGTGCAACTATAAAACGAAATACGCCGCTGAAGCCCTTAGCTTCCTTCCAATTTTCAGGAAAGGGCCATTCACACTCAGTAATTTCAAAATAAACATTGCTGAGCCCGTATTTTTCAAATAAGGCTTTTTGGTTTCGGGCGTTTGCAAAGAAGATATGAGTAGGCGGATGCGTGGCTGTTTTATTTTTGAGTAGTTTAAAATAAATTTTTCTAATTAAAAGTGCGAAAGAAAAATTTGTTTCTATAGGACCCTCAATTAACAGAATACCATTTGTAGTTAGCTTTTTTGCAAGAATATTCAGTATTCCGCCGGGGTCTTCCAGGTGCTCAAGTACATTGCTAAGCCGAATTACATCGTATGTAGAGGAAGTATTTGTAAGAAAATCATCTATGAGATAAAAATTGGCCGCGGGAATACTTTTTTTGAGTATTTCAATATGAGCCGGGTTGAATTCAACCGCATCGCATAAAAATCCTGCGTTCCTCGCATTAATAACAAGATTGGCGTTTCCGCAACCATAATCTAAAATTTTGTTTCCGGGACTGTGTTTGCTGATAAGTTCAAAATGTTTTTTATAAGGAAAACGCAGGCCGGGTAATTTTTTATTGGGGTCAATAATTTTATCGTTTATTCCGTTTTGGTAGGAAGGGGGGTACATCACCGAATAATCTTCACTTGACGGAAAAGGGTTAAGGTAGATTAAATCACATTCTTTGCAGGAGAGGTATGTAAAAGTTTTTAAATTAAAAAAAGTATCGGGCAGATAGGATCCGGAAGCATGGGGGCTGTTGCAAAAAGGACATTTATTACTCATGATTATTTTTCTTAAGAATAGAAGAGAAAAGTTCTGAATAGCGCTGAGCCTGAATATCGAGCCTGTATTCATTTAATGCAATTTCTCTGCAATTTTTTTTCATGGTTTCGCGTACCGAGTTTTCTTCCAGTAATTGCAAAATCCTTGCAAGAAAGCTGTCTGCATTTTCTCCTTCGGCCAGATAACCTGTTATACCCTCTCTTACCAATTCGGGAACACCGGTAACGTTAAAAGAAACAATGGGAGTTCCGCAGGCAAGGCTCTCCTGAACAATACAGGGATGGTTATCACTTCGCGTTGGAAAAATAAAAATATCTGCTGCCGATAAAGCTATAGCTTTCATCCTGTCGCCACTAACATAACCCAAATTAATGGTTTGAATATCTATGTTGTTTTTAAAAGCTTCATCGGCCTGACCCAATGTTAACAGCACGATTGACTTTTTCATTGACTCAGGCATTTTGTTCAGCGCTTTTACAAGTAAATCGCCACCTTTGCCCCGCTCGGTTAAACCCATAGCTCCGAAGAGTAGTACTTTTTTTCCGGGAGGAACACCCAGCACTTTCCGGCAATGCTCGGGTTCAAGAGGCTCAAATGTGTTTGTATCAAGTCCGTAAGGTATAGTATGTATGTCGTACTCACCAATCATACTTTGTTTGGCAAGCGATGTGAGCCATTTACTTGGAGTAACAAAAGTAATACGGGATTTACTATAAGCGCGTTTTTTTAGTTTCCATTCAAGTTTTGTATTGTCGTGTTGTATAGGCGGGTAATTTTTTGGATAGGGGCAATTACCGCATCCGGTTTTCCATTTTTCGCAATCAAAACTAACTCCGCAATGGCCTGTAAAACTCCATGCGTCGTGTAAGGTAAAAACCGCCGGCTTTAATTGTGTAAGTTTGGGCAAGGCGAGGTAATTAAAATAGCCGCTATGAATGGTGTGAAAATTTAAAACATCAGCTTCTTTAAAAAAATTGTGGTCTGGTATTCGGAAAGAACTATAGTAATTAATATAATTTAATCCCAGAGGTTGGGTTAAACGACTTAAAACTTTTTCGCCAAAAAAATTATGTTGCAGTTCATTTACTACGTCATTTTCAAAAGAACTTTTCCCGGTAAGCATACGGGTTTGTATCCCGCTTTGTCGCAAGGCCTGAAACAGGCGGTTAGCCGCAATTACCGCACCCCCGGCCAAGTCATAAGCCGGACTGAACATCAAAACATTCATATCCCTTCGCTTTTCACTAGTCATAAAATGTTCCGATAAAAATAATGATTTTTTGTGAAAAAATGAAATTTAAAGTTGCGGAAACCGCCCGACTTCCTTTAGGTATTTGTTAAATCGGATTTGTTTTGTTTTCTTAATTTTTGCCAGGCTACCCAAAGGTGCTGTTTAATATCGCCGCATTCTTTTTTAAGAAAAATCAGCGAGGAAAAAATAAATAGTAAAGAAGGAAATAAATAACCCAGATAAACATAAATTCCACTAAGTGGTAATACAGATAAAAGTAGTATGGAAGCGGAAATAAGTGCAAAAAGCAGGTAAAGTTTATTAAACTGAAATAAAAAATTATCGATTTTTTTGGACAACCTGTAGACGGCAAACATATTTACCAGCCCTGTTAAAAAAACCGCCAGCGCGGCACCGGTTAAGCTCCATAACTTGTAAAAAACAATACCAAAAAAAAGTACACTCACAAAATATGCGGCGTTTAACCAGAAAATAAAACGCGTTTTTTTCTTTTTGTAAAATTTAAGCGAATAAAGTTGAGTGAATATACGTGGAATGAAGGCAAGGCATAAAAGCGGAATGTATTTTACGGATTCGAAGAAATTGGGCGAAATGAATAGTTTCATGAACGGGGCTATTATGGCAGTAACAAATACGGTGGCCCCGATTAAAATATACACGTAAAGAAAAAGCTGGAAATGTGTATTTTTATAATCGTTTTCATTTTCTTCGAGTATGGTTTTGTAAATTCCGGGTGTAAACGAATTTCCAAGGGCAGCCATAAGGATTTCGACAACAGAGGCAATTGTAACTGAAAATCCGTAAATGCCCAGCATTTCAAGTGTACCGAATTCTTCAACAATTAAGCGGTCGCCAACGTAAGCCAGAGAACCTATAAGCGTAGAAATAAAAAGCGGGCCTCCCATTTTTATCATGGGTAATGCAATTTTTTTTCGGAAGAGTAATCCCGTTTTTTTTAATTCAAATAAAATAAAAAGAAAAACAATCGCGCAAAACCCGATAGTTCTTCCTTCAACGGCTCCCTCCGAGCCTTTTTCAAAAATAATAACACCCAATACCGATCCTGCAGTTACTAATAAAAGCGTTGATACGTTTAGAAATGCGTATTTTTTTATATTCCCCTCATTGCGGTAATAATAAAGTAAAATTCTGCTTAACGTCATAAAAAAAGGATATATGAGGCACAAAGAGAGATAGGGCCATAAAGTAAAATGCACAGCGTCTTTTACAAACGTGCGTATAAACCAAGGGCCCAAAAGGAAACCGGCAGAAAGAATAACAAGGGCAATAATACAAATCAAACAAATGGTAGTTGACATAAACGCTGCAAGGTCCTTTTTGTTTTTACTGTAATCCCAGTATAAAAACCCGGCAGCCTGATCTATGCCCAGGCCCAAAAAAGGCACCATTATACCACTAATAATATTAAATAAGTTTAATAAACCATAATCGCTTTTAGATAAATATTGCGTGTAGAACGGAGTAAAAATTAAAGAAAAAGATAAGGGCAGGAAGCCAAGAACCGTGTAAATGAATGTATTTTTAAGATTGAGCTTAAACAATTTGATACAGTATTAGCAGGCTTTTAAAATTAAAAACAGAAAACTAATTTTATAAAAATAAGAAAAAAGCTCATATTTATTTAATAGGAAAAGAAGGAAATAAAACCTACTTCTTAATCTCCACACACTTAATCTCCACCCGGCGGTTCATGCGGTATTCTTCTTCGGTACACGCAACGCCATCGGCGCAGCGGTTAACGGGGTTTTTCTCGCCAAACCAATCCGTTTTTCTAACCAGTTTAACGTTAAAGCCTTTCTGTCTGAGGTAGTTGAGCGCGGCAATAGCACGCCTCTGCGATAGCATTCTGTTATACGAAGCCGACCCGCGAGCATCGCAATAGGCCGAAATTTCTATAGGTAAGCCTGCATATTTTCTTAACATCTCTATATTTCTGTCAAGCGCTGTGCCCGCCAAAGAATTTATATCTGCTTTGTTAAAATCAAAATAAACATTTTCAAGCAAGGGTAAATTGTTTGCGGTGTTATTGCTTACAACCGTGGTGCTAACCGGTTTTTTATCGCCCACAAAAATATTTTTTGTGGCACCTATCAAATCAAAATTAGCGTTATTCAATTCAGCCTGTGCACGAACTGTAACCGTGCCGGTTTTCAAAAAATTATAATTCACTGTAACGCCTTCCGTTTTTAAAATCGAATCGCTTACCTGCCAGTAGTAATTCGAAAACTCCGAAGGAGGCAGTTTAGACGACTCAATACGCATAGCAACCGTATCGCCAACATAAACAGTGTCGGGCATCAATATCACAATTCTCGCCTCGGCGTCCGTTTTAAAATCACTGAAAGGTTTCTCAAAACGAATCTCATAAATATCCATATCACCAAAACCATCCGCGCGCGATGAAGAAAAATATCCCACATTCTCATGCTTGTCAAAAGTAATATGCGCATCATCACCGCTGCTGTTAAAAGGCTTGCCCATATTTTCGGGGCCTCCCCATTCTTTACCGTTAAAAACACTGCGATACAAATCATAACCACCGTAACCGGGCAAACCTTTAGATGCATAATAAAGCGTTTGGCCGTCTTCGCTTATAAACGGACTATCTTCATCATCTTTTGTATTTACCGCAGCCCCTAAATTAATTGCAGGCCCCCAATTACCATCCCCTTGTTTTTCTGATTTATAAAGATCCAGGCCGCCAAATCCTCCGGGCCTCTCGCTCGAAAAATAAATTATTCTGCCATCGCGGCTAACACTAGCGTGATTTTGAAAGCCCGCAGCGGCATTTATGTTTTCATTCAGTACGCGAGGCTCGCTCCAGCTGCCTCCTTTTAAATCCGATTCGTAAATTTTATTGTTGCGAAAGGTAAAAAATTTGTCTCCACGCTGAGAAACAGAAACAACGGCTTCGTGGCCCTTGGTATTGCTAAGGCCTTTTACCTCAGCATCACCTTCCGTGAAAGGATGTGCGCTTGTAAAAACTTTGCCCTGCTCGCGGCGCGCCAAATACATATCTTCATAATATATTCCGTCTTTATCATCAATTTTATGGCCTTTATTTATTTCCCGGCGCGAAGTAAAAAATAAAGTATTGCCTTCGTTAGACGAAACAGGTACATATTCCGGAAAAATGGTATTAACTCCCTGCCCGGCGTTTGTAATTTTTAAACGCTTATAAATAGGTTGGGGGGGAGTGGAAGCACCATACTCGCAATTAGTAATGTTACGCCTTATACTATTTTCCATAGTCCTGCCATCGCGCGTGTTTTCTATCTGGCTAAACATGCGTTTATAATATCCTATAGCCGCTGTGTATTGGGCTTTTGACTGATAATACTTGGCCATGCCAAATATAACTTCGGGCATGGTATCTTTATTACTTTGACTTTCGGCTCGTAAACGATAGGGGCCTGCATTACCCGGGTTATTTATGAAATTGCTTAATAATAAACCGTACTCAAGGTTTGCTTTTTTGTTGAGACTGTCTTTTTTAAGAGCATCTTGGTATTTATCTGCCGCCAGGTAGTAATGGCCCCTTGCCACTAAATTTTTTGCTTGCCTTAAATCAGAAGAAACGCTTTGTGAAAAGCCGGCTAAATAAGAATAAAGAAAAAATACTATAAAAAATCGTTTTAGCATAAAATGGCGAAGCGGTAAAAATAGCAGGATTTTTGAAATAAAAAAGCCACTTGTATACAAGCGGCTCTTAAATGCAGATGAATGAAAAACTATTTATGTGTGCTTTCGCACGAAGTTGTTAATTTTTTACGTCCTCTTTTACGGCGGGCTGCCAAAATTTTACGGCCGCTTACTGTGCTCATACGTTTTGCAAAACCATGTTTATTGGTTCTTTTGCGCCTGGAAGGTTGGAATGTACGTTTCATGACTTAGTTTTCTATAAATGAGGGGGCAAATATAGCCTTATTTTTTAAATCAAAAAAAAATTATTTACCGCGGCCCTGTACCACTATAAGAAGGGTATAAATGATGATTTTAACATCTATCATAAGGCTCATGTTTTCGGTATACAAAAGGTCGTATTTAAGCCTTTCAATCATCTCATCCACATTCTCGGCATACCCAAACTTTACTTGGCCCCATGAGGTAATCCCCGGCCTTACACGGTGTAAATGCTTATAGTGAGGTGCCTTTTCTACTATCAGGTCAACAAAGTACCTGCGCTCGGGCCTTGGGCCCACAATACTCATCTGACCAAACAATACATTAAAAAATTGCGGAAACTCGTCCAAACGGGTTTTGCGCAAAAACTTGCCAAAGGGGGTAATTCGGGGATCGTGGTCGCTGCTTAGAGCCGGGCCATTCTTCTCTGCATCCACAAACATGCTTCTAAATTTGTAAATCTTAAAGGGCTTTCCGTTCAATCCCAACCTTTCCTGAGTAAAAATAACGGGGCCCTTTGAGCTGAACCTCACCATTAGTGCAAGAAGCAGGTAAAACCAGCTAAAAGTAATAATTACGAATAAAGAAAAACAAACGTCAAAAATACGCTTGGCATTTACTTGCCAACGGGGCACCACCTCGCGACTAACCTCAATTAAAGGCGCGTGTATTACAGAGGTAAATTTTACTGAGCCCGAAAGAATGTCGTACACATCGGGTATCAGTTTTACTTTTACATCCAAATCAAGCGTATCATTTAAAATGTGCTGTATTGCATTGTGTTCGGATGATTCGAGAGCAATAATGATTTCATCCACCTTGTGCGATTTAATTACCGCCGTTAAATCAGATAGCTCTCCCAAATGCGGTACCGTGCGAAGCAGTTTTTGAGAAAAACCATTACGCTCGTCAATATGAATAAAGCCGGTAAAAATATTTCCGTTACCACGCTTAAGGCCTTCAATTTCGTTATAAATTTTCCAGGCATTTTCGTTGCTGCCAATTAAAAGGGTATTAAAGCCCATGCGCCTGTGATGTATGCGCGTATTGGTGATGCTTGATAAAACCAAACGCGGCAAAGCGGTTAAAACAAATTGCAAAGTAAATAATACGCCAAAAGCTGTGTAGTAATTACGGTAATTTTGCACCTCATCATCCAATAACAAAACAAAAAACAAAAGTAAAACCCCAACTAAAGAAGTTAAAAAAGTATGCGCCATTTCGTTAAGCCTCGATCGGCGGTAGGGCATATCGTAATTGCCCTGCAAATAATAAATAATACACCAAAAAACGGGTATGATTGCAGAGCCTAAGTAGAATTTTTTATTGTAAATAAGGTTATTTACCCAATTAGGATCATGCTCAATATAAATCTTACGGAAAGTAAAAAATAATACCCAGGCAAGGGTGGCTGCCAAAAAATCAAAAACCAGGTATTTAAAGGCCTGTAGCTTTTTATTCATGGGTAAATATTTCTTTACAATCGCTTCTTTCACTTGCGTTTGTTCTTTTGCACTTACTATTTCTGCCTGCAACAACATGCCTTTTTTACTACTGATGTACTACTTTTATATTATCAATAAAAATTTGCGGATTAGAAACACCGTCAACATTAAACCCCGAATCGGTATAGAAATACACAAAATAATACGGATAAGTTGGAGGTGTTCTTACTACATTAGTTAAATCAATATACATTTTCTTCCATTCCGACGAAGGATTTGCGCCGCCGGCTGAACGTTGATCTGTACCTAAAATACCGGGAGAGTTAGAGCCTATAATCCCCGCCTCAAAACGAGTACTGCTCTTGTAATTAAACTCCAAATACGTATTGGGCCCGTTTGTAGGCAGGCTAAATCCGCTGGTTGATTGAATTTGAGCAATTGTATGAGCAGAGTTAAGCTGAACCATAATGCATTTGGCGCCGTATACGGCGTTGGCCGTATCTATTTTGCTGCAAAATGTATCAGTGGGGTCCGAGTTTTTTATGTAGAAGTTTGTATTTTTTTCAAAATCTTCAATCAAGGGAAAACCATCTCCCGCAAAATATTTAAAAACAGGTTTTAAATGCAGTACCTGCCCTGCTGTTAGAGGTAGGGTAGAGTCGCATCCTCTCATGGGCGGATAATCAAGCCGGAGGAAATTAACGCCGTTAACTTTAATAACCGGCCTTATGCTGAGATATGTTGCACCTGTAATCGGCAAAGGTATTTTACCCGGGATAGGATAGTACCCATAATTGTGCGTTTTTGAACTAACCAATACATCGGTAAATTTTTGGACACTTGTACCCTGCAAGATGCTATCGGTAATAACTGTGTAATCGGTAATTTCTATGTACGAAGGGACATCAATTTTAGGGTCTAATTTGGTACATCCAAAAAAGAATACAAAAACTAAAAGTGGCAAGAATAATTTTTTACTCATCGTATATGCAAAAGGAACGTAAAAATACGCACCTTATTGCTTACAAGACGTATTTTTATAGAAAATAGTTGGATTACAGTGCAATGCAATCAAAAAGAAGCTATTTTCAGTTAAATTATATAGCTTTGCAACATGGCAAAAAGAGGCCGTCCGGGCACTGATAACGAAGATTTACCAAAAGCTAAATTAAGTAAGCAAAACCTTAAAAAGTCGCTCAGGTTATTTACCTATTTGGGTCAACATAAATGGAAATTTATTTCAGGGATGTTTTTTCTTACTGCAAGTGCTGCTATTGGCCTTGTGTTTCCACTTGTTTCGGGTAAAATGTTCAGCTTTTTTGGAGAAACCGGCAAGCCTCAGGCACAAATGGAGCTTGAATTATTTGGCATTGGAAAAATCATGCTCATTATTCTTTTGGTGCAGGGTGTTTTTTCTTTTGGGCGGGTGTACATGTTTGCCCAGGTAACCGAAAATATTTTAAAAGGATTGCGTAACGATACTTTTCGAAGATTGGTGCAAATGCCAATGGAGTTTTTCTCTAAAAGCCAGGTGGCCGAATTAAGTAGCCGCATGGCTACCGATATCAACGTAATTTCTGACGCATTTACAGTAAATATTGCCGAGTTTATTCGTCAGGCTATTGTAGGTGTAGGTGGATTAATTTTGTTGCTATGTACTTCTTGGGATATTGCGCAATGGTTTTTATTTATCATTCCCCCGCTTATAACCGTTGCCATTATTTTTTCGCGCAGAATACGCCGCTTTTCTAAAGATTTTCAGGATAAAATTGCTGAATCGAATGTGGTGGTGGGTGATGCATTAACGGGCATTAGCAATGTAAAAACTTTTACAAACGAGAAATTTGAAATAAGCCGGTACGAAAAAATTACGGAAGGAATCAAAAATTTTGGATTGAAGTACGGAATTTTCAGGGGCACATTTTTTTCATTCATAATTACTTTTGTTTTTGGTTCTATATTTTTCATTCTCTGGAAAATGCTGATGCTTAAAAACAGCGGAGTGATTAGTGCCGAAGATTTTGGAAAATTTATGATGTTGGCTTTATTCGTTGCAGGTTCATTAGGTGGATTGCCCGATCAGATTGCATCTATACAAAGAGCTTTGGGTGCAACCGACAGAGTGTTTGAATTGATTGACGGAAACATTGAGCAAATAGATTTAGCCTTCACAAAAGAAAAGGAGAAAGGCCCCAAGCAAGGCGAGATCGAATTTAAACATGTTGAATTCTTTTATCCAACGCGACCTGATTTTCCGGTGCTAAAAGATGTTTCTTTTAAAGCTGAAAAAGGCCAAACTGTTGCTCTTGTTGGTCCCAGCGGCTCGGGTAAAACAACCATTGCAGCTTTGGTGCTGAGGTTTTACGACCCTGTGAACGGAGAAATTATTATTGACGGAAAATCTTCTAAGGATTATTCTTTAACCTCCCTGCGCGATCAAATGGCTTTAGTGCCTCAGGATGTACTTTTATTTGCAGGCACCATTCGTGAAAATATTTTGTACGGTAATCCCGATGCCAAGGAAGAAGAAATTCGCGAAGCTGCTAAAAAGGCAAACGCGCTTGAGTTTATTGAGAGTTTTCCGGATAAATTTGAAACAAGAGTGGGCGAGCGAGGTGTACAGCTTTCGGGCGGACAGCGCCAACGCATAGCTATTGCGCGCGCCGTGTTAAAAAACCCTTCTATTTTAATTTTAGATGAGGCCACCAGTTCTTTAGACAGCGAATCGGAACATTTAGTGCAGGAAGCCCTCGATAAACTGATGGAAGGCCGCACCAGTATTGTAATTGCGCACAGGCTCTCTACCATTCGTAACGCCGATAAAATAATAGTGCTCGAAAAAGGCAAAGTAAAAGAAACCGGCACTCATGCTGAACTTATGCATGTTGAAGACGGGCTTTACCGCAGCCTTAATAAGCTTCAATTTGAAATGTCTTAATTCGTAGCTAATTGCTATATTTGCTCCGAAAATTTTTTCAAAACCATGAAGAAAATAATTTTACCAATCATCGCACTTGCACTTTTCTCCTGCGGAGGAAATAAAGACGATACTAAAGTTGACAGCAGTCTGATTAATGTTACCGAAACGGCTAACGGCCCTGTTGATAAAAGTAAATTACCCGTTATTAAATTTACCGAGTCGGAATTTAATTATGGTAAAATTATTCAGGGCGAAAAAGTTTCTCACACTTTTACATTTACCAACGAAGGAAAATCGAATCTTATCATCGCTTCGGCCAAAGCCAGCTGCGGTTGCACGGTTGCATCGCCGCCAAAGGACCCTATTCCTCCCGGAGGAACAGGAAAGATTGATGTGGTGTTTGACAGCAACCAAAAATCAGGCATAGTATCTAAAAGCGTTACCGTTTTAACCAATTGCGAACCCAACACAATAATTTTGGTAATAGGCGGCGAAGTAATAGTACCCACAACAACAGAAACAAAATAAAAATCAAATAAAAACAAATATGCAAAACATGTTCATTTTACTACAGGCTGCACCCGCAGCACCGGCAGCAAGCGGCGGATTAGGAAATTTAACCAGCTTTTTACCTCTTATTTTAATTGTGGTTGTATTCTATTTTTTTATGATACGCCCTCAAATGAAAAAACAAAAAGCGGCCAAAAAATTTATGGAAGAAATTAAAAAGGGAGATAAAATTGTTACCATCGGCGGTATTCATGGAAAAATTTCTGAAGTAAACGATACCACTTATATGATTGAAGTAGAAGGCGGCGTTAAATTAAAAGTTTCTAAAACCGCGATATCAATGGATAACTCGGCTTCATTGCCTCAAACTTAATTTACATTGACTAAAAGGCCTGCGTTCATACGAAAATTTTTTCCCGGCCGCAGGCTTTTTTCTTTTCTTGTTTGTCTTTTGATAGCCTCATTTCTCTGGCTCATCAATGCGCTTAATCGTACTTACACGCGCACACTTGCTATTCCCGTAAAGTTTACCCATTACCCAATGGATAAGCATATTAACAATCGTTTGCCTGCATTTATTATGGCCGATGTAAAAGCCAGCGGCGCCAAACTGATGATGTTGCTGATGAAAAAATCGCTGAGCGAAATTACGATTGATGTTGCCGATGCCATTCAAACCAGAAATAAATCCAATCAGGCAAGTTTAAGTACCCTCAGCGCCATTGGTAATTTATCTAAATTTTTAAATACCGATGTGGAGCTTATGAAAATTAAGCCCGACAGCATTCATTTTGTTTTTGGAAAAACATTCAGTAAAAAAGTTTACGTAAAGCCGCGCGTGCAGGTAAGTTATGCCAATGGCGATGGTATTTATCGAAAAATAAAAACGGTGCCGCAATTTATAACGGTTAGCTCGGATAGTATAACGCTTTCTAAAATAGATACGCTTTTTACTGAAAAAATTGTGCTTAACGATTTAAATAAAAATATTGAACAGGCTGCTTCTATCGATTTGGCCGAGGAGATTGATGACCTGGTTGTTTTATCGCACAGAAAAGTGCTGTTAAAAATTAATTTAGACGAGTATGTGCAAAAAACTTTGCAATTGCCCGTTGAAGTAAGTAACGCTCCCGCAGGAATGTTTGTAAAGACTTTTCCTGCCGTAGTGCAGGTAACCATCAGCGCTCCGTATAATTTGTACGACAGTATTTTTCCTTCTTTATTTTCGGTGAAAGCCGATTTTAATTCTCCGGAAAAAACTGAGGGAAAATTAAAAATAAAAGTTACTTCTAAAAATGCAGACATCCGCATAACCAAATGCGCACCCGAAAAGGTGGAGTATATTTTGCGTAAAAAGTAAAGAAACCGTAGAGTGAGCTGAGAAAATGCAACGCTGAGAGCCGCAGAGTTTTTATGCCATAAAATTGGAGCGCACTTATCCCTTTTAAAAGGAGACCGCTATACGTCCGGAGGACAGGGTAGGGGGTGAAGCCGAGAAAAGTTGCGCAGATGAAAAATTATCCTACATTTGAATTATCAAAACCCTTTCAATGAAAAAGCTCTTTACTCTAATTTTATTTGTATTCGCGTTAAACAGCATTGCATCGCCAACTACCACC
Source organism: Bacteroidia bacterium (assembly GCA_038214655.1). GTDB lineage: Bacteria > Bacteroidota > Bacteroidia > B-17B0 > Aurantibacillaceae > PALSA-968. The sequence continues at coordinate 95,914 of JBBQRR010000004.1, forward strand.
ACACAATTTATTAAAGTCGACCAGTTTGGTTACAGGCTAAGCGACCAAAAAATTGCGGTGATTGCAAACCCAATTACGGGTTATAATAACGGAACGGCTTTTGCGCCCGGTACAACGTATCAGGTGCGCGATTGGGTTACGAATGCTATTGTGTTTACAGGTACGCTTACCGCATGGAACGGAGGCGCAACGCAAGCACAAAGTGGCGACAAAGTTTGGTGGTTTGATTTTTCAGCTTTTACAACAGCGGGTTCTTATTATATTTTTGATGTAAGCAACAACGTGGGTTCTTACCGGTTTGAAATTGATAATTGTGTTTATACAAATGCCCTTTATGCATCTTTGCGCATGTTGTATTACCAGCGTTGCGGTTGTGCAAAAACTACGGTTAGCGCCGGTGCAGCATGGACCGATACGCAATGTCACCAGGGCACACAACAAGATACCGATTGCAGATTATATAATAACACAAACGCTTCTACCTCAAAAAATTTAAGTGGCGGATGGCACGATGCAGGCGATTACAACAAATATGTAAACTTTACCTGGAGCACGCTTAGCGATTTATTATTGGCTTACGAAGAGAATCCAACTGTTTGGACAGATAATTTTAATATTCCTGAATCGAGTAACGGTATTCCTGATTTGTTGGATGAAGTAAAATACGAATTAGATTGGCTTTTAAAAATGCAAAACAGCAACGGCTCTGTGCTTTCGGTTGTGGGTGGAGGAGGAGTTAGTCCGCCATCTGCAGATAATCAGGCAAGGCGATACGGACCCGAAAATACTTCGGCTACATTAAGTAGCGCGGGTATTTTTGCTTTGGCGGCCATACAATTTAACGCGGCCGGACAAACAGCTTATGCAACCACTTTACAAACCGCAGCAGTTAATGCGTGGAACTGGGGAGTTGCAAATCCAAACGTAACTTTTAATAATAGTGGTTTGGTTGCGGCAGGCGAGCAAGAATTAGCGGCATACGAATTATCGGGAAGGAAATTTGCCGCAGCAGTTTATTTATACGCGCTTACCGGAACTGCAACTTATAAAACATACGTAGATGCAAATTACTCGGCCATGCATTTAATAGCATGGACTTTTGCTTATCCGTTTGAAGGAAGCGAGCAGGACGCGCAATTGTATTATACAAAAACGCCGGGCGCAACTACTTCGGTAAAAAATGCAATTATAAATGCGTACTCGGGCAATATGAGTAGTGGCAATGCAGATAATTTACCCGCTTACAATAATGGTACCGATGCTTACCGTGCCTGGTTAAATGATGGAAATTATACATGGAACAGCAATCAAACAAAATCAAAGCAGGGCATCATGTTTTTAAACATGAACCAATATAGTTTGGATGTAACTAACGCTGCAAAATATAAAAATGCTGCCGAGGGTTTTGTACATTATTTTCATGGCATAAATCCCAATACAAAAACGTATTTAAGTAATATGGGAAATTACGGTGCAGAGAATTCGGTAACGCAATTTTATCACGGTTGGTTTGAAAACGGTTCTTCGCTTTGGGATGAAGTGGGAGTTTCTACGTATGGCCCCGCTCCGGGATTTATACCGGGCGGACCCAACCCTGGTTACGCTTTGGATGCTTGTTGCCCCGGAGGTTGCGGCAGTGCAGGAAATAATGCTTTGTGCTTAACCAATGTAACGCCGCCTCTAAACCAACCCATACAAAAATCGTATAAAGATTTTAACGACAGCTGGCCGGTTGACTCGTGGACCATTACCGAAGCCGGTATTTACACTAACGCGGCTTATGTGCGTATGCTTTCTAAATTTTGTACGCAGCCCTGTAATGTAACAACTACGGCTGTAAATTATTTTGCAAACTCTGCCAACAATGGTTTAATACAAACGCTGTATCCGCAGCCTGCGCAAAATAAAATTACGCTAAAGTTTTTTGGCAAAGAAGATAAAGCGGTAAATTATATTTTGTTTGACCTTAACGGAAAAGAATTGCTCAATAAAAAAGAAACAAGCAGCGCGGGTTTGCTCGAAATAGACTTATCGGCTGTTGCCAATGGCATTTATTTTATAAAAGTGATCTCGGCGGGTAAAGTGGAGGTGAAGAAGGTGGTGATGGAGTAGAAATCTTTGCTGTTGCAGGTTATGGGCGATACACAATTTTTGTGTGGCCATAAAAATAGGGAGTAAGTTTTTTAAAAATCAATAGAAAAGGGCTTAACGTCATCGCGCTATGTCCAGCCGATTTTTTTCCAAAATGTTTTCCCGTCTTCATCGTCACTTACCACATTACCCCTCATTACCAGTTTTTTCTCTATTAACTTTTTCTGTATTACTTGCAGGCTTCAACTTCAACACTCTCCCGTCTACCATTCTTTGAGAAATGAATAATTAAATCTATTTTATCCTTTTCATAATGGAAAATATTTTTTATTTTCCTTGTGCCATAATAATACATGATTTTGTTTTGAAGCTTCCCGTTTATATAATAGTATTCAAAAGCAAGGCAATGCATAGAGGTATCCTCATAAACTGCGTGCAACCCTATCTTCTTATCATCCCTATAGCACCCCACAACCAAACCTTCCTGAGATTCACCTTTTTTGTTTTTTCCGATATAGGCGTAAACACAATATCCCTGAATTCTACCCAAGGAATCATGATGAATTTCATATTTACTAGATTGGCATAGCAAGAAAGACGGGATTAAAATTATTAGGGCAAGAAGTTTATTTTTCATAAAAATTTAGTTTTCTTTCTTCTTTTTTTTCGGTAGTAGTTTATTTTCTTTATCAGGAGGTAAAAAGTTTTCTCCCGTAACAACACTCTTGCCGGTTTTTGCTTCTAATTCTTTTCTGGCATTTTTAGCAACCGCTCCACCCTTTTTACTTGCTTTAGCATTAGGAGCCAATCCCTTTGCCTGTTCTGTTTCGGCAATTTGTCGTGTAGAGAGTTCAGCAAGGGCTGTAAAAATTAATTCGGCTTCACTCATATGGTCTCTCAGGTTTTGAGATTTTAATCCTTTTAAATTTTTGTGTTTATTTACAGTGAGCCCGGTCCATTCGTGGTGAATGATATTAGTAAGCAAAGCAAACTCATCCGGTTTTTCAATGCCACTCTCTTTCCAGTAATCGGTTAGTTTATTTCTGGTTTCCTGCCCGGTCATGCGCTGTTGTATCCATTTTTCGCTCCGTCCCAATTGCTGCCAGTTTTCTCTTGCTCGGTCTAAACTTTGTTCGGGGTCGGCTATTTCCTTCATGCGCTCATAACCTACTTTTGCCAGCCATTTTTTTATTGGTTCGGCTTTTGGGCTTGGTACAGACTGTACAATGCGTAAAATAGTTTCGGAGTTGGCCACGTCAGTGAGATATTTTTTTCCGTCAGCGGCTTCTAATTTCAGTCGGTGACAATTTGACACCGACTCACTACCTTCTTTCCGTAGTCGCTCACTAAGCTTGTTCCAATATTTTCGGGCGGTCTGATAATCTGGTTGATCAATTAAAACAGCAATAATATCAACTACCGAAAAATACCATTTCTGTTCTTCTTCGTTCCACGCAGAGCGAATCTTTTTCTCTTCAAATAATTTTATATCGCTCAATTTTTAATTTTTATTAGGAATAACAAATTTACAAAATAATTTCTTCCCAACATAGGTACTATTGCTATTGGTATTTTTTTTTAATTAACTTCGGCCGGTAAGGTGGAGGTGAAGAAGCTGGTGATGGAGTAAGGCGATGTTTTTTTGACCTAAAAAATTAACGAAAAAGGGCAATTATGATGGCTAAAGTCGGATGGAAAGTAATTCCTAAAATTGAACCAACTCGCAAGAAACAACTTGGAGTACCAGACAAAATATTCGTTGCCTCAGTAAATGTGAAAATTCAAAAATGACAATGATGAAACAAGTTCTTGTTAGTCTAATTGGCATCATCATACTCTACTTGGTGGTATATGCATTAGCATTTGGATTTGACGAAGGTACAATGAATAATAAAATAATAGGCCAGATCTCAACCGCACTTTTCAAAGTTTTAAAATTTCCGTTTGTTTATATTCTGCCGATTAAGATGTATTTGTTAAACCTTGGACTAAACATATTGTTTTATTCATTAATCATAAATCTTATTTTGTTTGCGGTAAGGAATATCAGGAGAAACATTCTGACCTCAAAAAGACAGATGAAAAAGGAATGAAGATGTATAGGCAGAGAGGATACAAAGGATTAGATAGTAAAGAAAAGCCAATAAAATAATGAAAAAAATTAATTTATATGCTTACGCCATTTGCATTGCAATTATTTGCATATCATTTATTATAACGAGGTGCACTGTTTCAAACACTAATGGCCAATCGAATAAAAAAGAAATAAAAAAGAAGGCTGATTTTTATCGAACAAATTATGGTGTTCTTAAAACCAAACGGGACACTGTAATTTTAACGAAAGACCTCGAGCTGTCTTATTCCATGGGGTTTTTAAAATCAGTCGGAAAAATAAAAAAGGGGAAACGAGAAGGTGATTGGTATTTGTTTAAAGATTCTTTGAGATTGCAGTATGTTGTAAAGTACAAAAATACCGAATTAGACACTATACAGAGGCCCTTTAAGATAAGAGATGAATCTTGGTAATTAAATAGTCGATTCATAAGAGCAAGGAAGTTGTACGTAGAAAGTAAAGATTTTCCAAAGCCTTTAAATTATGACCTAGGATGAATTGAAACTCCAAACAAATCATTTCCTCTACGGCAACTGGTGCAACGATACATTCGAGAATGATGTAAAGCATACAACGCTTATTTGTATCAGTAAACAGAAATCATTTATCAACTGGTTTATCGCTGGCATTTATAGAGAAGGAAAAACTTTTGATAAGAACGCACATTGGTTCGGGGATTTTCTTTGTTTCACGGATGAACGAAAATATTTTGTTAGGTATGCGAATGAAGATAAGATGAGCTTTGCAGATAGCAATTGTTGCAAAATTTTTCAAGCTGTTCCAAATATTTATCCAGTGCACTTTCTTTGTCTGCCCTTTTTCTAAAGAGTTGTTTTAATTCTGGCTCTTTACTAGGGTGGTATTACTTAAAAAATCCTCTAATTTTTTTTACATATTTTGAATCAAAACAGCTCTTGTTTTTATCCACATCTGCTAATATCAAATCTAACTCAGTTTTATTAAATTTATCAATAGAAAACAAATAATCTCCTGAAACCCAAAAAAACATTTTTGCCTCACTCATGTGATGTTGGGGAAACAATAAAATGTAGAAACCTATAAATTCCTTACTCTTTTTGTGCTTTTCAAAAAATCCATAAGACCTCAATTCTTTGCAATGATAAAACAACCCAGAAGTATCTGCAATTTTTTTAAAAATCATACCCTCTAAAACATTTCTGTGGACGTTATCGCAAATAACCTTGGCTTCAGAATAGATTTTCATTAATTGCTCTTGGTTTAATTTTTTTTGTGCATAAGAAGCTTCAAAAATCAAAAGAAAGACAAGAACAAAAAAAGCGCTTATAGTGGTTCTGTTCATGTTCTAAAAACTTGGTTTACTTACTAGGATCATAAATCCTGGCTCCGTAATCATAATTATCCCCGTTGCCTTTTAATTCATCATCTTTTTCTTTTCCGTTAAAGCCGTAGCGGTAGTTTGGAGCTAAGAAGTCTCGTCCGTACAATACACTCCCGAAAGAATAGTAGTATGTATTCGTATTTAGCAATTTAATCAAGTTTTAAATTTTAATTCACCACTGTGCCCAAAGCAATCAGCGAGCTGGAAATTTTTAGCTGGTGCTGTTCTATTTCTTTTTTGTTGATATCGAATTTTAAAGCGTCGTCGTCATCAGTTACAAAACTTAATGCGGCCCCTTTCTTGGCAAGGCCCTCGCGCTCGCCCACAATTAAAACGGGCTTGTCCTTCATCTGCTCTTTTAAAAGTTTTACCGCCGAGCTTTTAGATGAAGCAATATAAAAAAGCTGGCAGCCTGCGCAATCTTCGGGTTTTGCTAAAAGTTTTATTACAATGGTTCTTCCTTTTAATTTTTTGCTGCCGGCCAGCGTTTGCAATTCTTTTAATATGGGCGAGTCGCCGTAAACGCCTATCACAAAATCGCCTTTGCTTTGCGCCTCGGGCCACTCTACGTATTTCATAAAATTATATACAAACAAAGTGTAGGCTTTGTAATCTACATCCTGCGCTTTACAGGTTGATGTAAACCCACGCGCAACAAGCATCACTAAAAGTAATTTACCTGCTAATGTTATGTTGCGCCACTTTTTCAATTTTTCTTTCCCGTAAAGTGTAAATCGTAACTAAGTCTGAACACAAATTCGCGCGGCGGCGCAGGCAATGGCGCGTGCCCCGGCGTACTTGCATTGCTGTAAGGCTGTATAAACGTAAATTTGCTGTTCAGTAAATCAAAAACGCCAATACCAATTGTTAAACCTTTGACAGGCGTATTGTATTTTACAAAAATGTTCAGCAACATAATTGGATCCGTTTTTTTAAGCACGGGCACAAAAGCAGTATCAACCGAAGTGTAAGCATACCGCGCGCCATAATACGTTCCGGTAAGGTTCAGCGATAAATCTTTTGTAATATTAAAAGAAGAACTAATATTTAATTTGTGATTGGCAAAACCAAGTAGGGACGAAGAATCATTTGTAACCCGATACGCAGAAATTCTGTCTTTGCCCTGCGTGGTATAAAACGAATAATTAATTCCTACAAAACCCCATTTACCGCGTATTTTATACTCGGCCTCTATACCTTTTGTGCCCGTGCTTTTTTCATTCTGATAAGCATCTGTTTGGGCATTGGCATCAAAGAAATATACAATGGGATGCTTCGTGGTAATATCAAAAAAGTTAACTGTAAAAATAGATTTATGCGTTATCTGATAACCTAATTCCAACTCAGCTACTTGTGTTTTTTCGGGAGCAATAATATTGTTTACACTATAATTAATATTTTCAATTGCCGGCGCGCGAAACGAATTACTGTAAAGTGCCTTAAAGTGAAAACGATTATATTTTTTAGTTAATCCAACTCTTGGTACAAACGCATCCCCGTAAACATTGTGCTTATCGTAACGCGCTCCCAAAATAATATTTACCAAACGCGTTTTTACCAAACCCTGTGTAAAAAACGCGAAGTTATGGAAGCTTACACTGGTTTTGCCATTGTAAAAGGTATCGCCGGCTAAATAATCAAAAGCCAAATCGCGGTACATTTCTCCACCTGCTACAATATTTATTTTGCGGGTAGGACTGTAAGAAGCTGTAATATTTGCGGTTGAGCGAGTGGCAGTTTTTAGATAGGAAGCATTGGTAGAATCTCCTGCAGGAGTTTCCCAGGGCGCCTGGTTTTTGTAATTTAATTTTGGCGTGATGCTGAGTTTGCTATTTACTTTCCATATATATTTTACTTCAAAAAACATCGAGTTAAAATTTTGTTCGAAGGGATGCGCCAGCTTTGCACTGTTACCATCAATAGTGGTTGTATGAAAAAAATCGCCAATGCCCCTAAAACTTAAACCCTTATACGAGGTACCAAAATTTACGTACGAAGGATTCAATGCAGAATTACCTTTTAAATTAACGGTAGAGTCGTAAATGTCTTTGTAGTTCTGGTCACTGCGCTGTCCTTGCCCGGCCATGCCCGAAATGCTCCACTCAAAATCATTTATTTTTTTGCCGGCGCTAAAATTAATATTGCGTCGCATATAATCTTTTTGCGTAGTGCCGTAAATGCCCGAAATAGCAACGCCGTTAATATCTTCGCCCTGCTTGGTAATAATATTTACAACTCCGTATTCTGCATAGCCACCGTAAATAGCAGAGCCGGGTCCGCGAATAATTTCTATTTTTTTAATCTGGTCAATAGCAAAATGATTTCCAAATTGTGTGCTGCCAAAAAGTATTTCGTTCATTTCTTGTCCGTCAAGCAGCACCAAAACTTTTCCTTCGTGCGCCCAATTGCCGCGCATGCCTATACCTACTACGCCTAATACATCCACGCCAAAGTCCACGCCCGGCACCATGCGCAACACATCAATTAAATCGCGCGCGCCCGATGCTTTTATCTCATCGGCAGTTATTAAAGAAACAATGCTGGGCGATTCTCGAACGTTAAGTGGTTTTTTAGAGGCTACAGAAATAAGTGAGTTAATTAATTTTTCGAGTTCGGTTGGTAAATCATGCCCTTTTAAATTGAGCAATTGCTCAAGGCTCATGTCGTAATAATTTAAAGAATCTTTTTGGGTAGTATCGGCAACCACTTTTAGGGTGTCGGTTTGCGAAAAAGCGGCCGGTGCAATAAAACACAGCGCAAAAACCAGTATAAATCTCTTAAATACCTGACACATAAAGGGGAAAATTAAGTAAAAATCCTTAAAAATCAAAAAACGGGATTTTAAGGGGTAAAATGATATATTTGTATAGCTCATGGCTCTAAGGCGTTTATGAAAATTGGCTTTTTTAATACAGGATTTCCTAAGGTAACATTTGCCTTTGTATTGGTTATTATCATTGTTTTGGTAAACGTTGTTTTTAATTACTTCATCATTCAAAAAAACAAGGCCACCATCGAGCAGATGACGGAGGTAATTAATCCTTACATTGCTTCTTTAGAAGAGTTAAACCTGGTTGTTACCGAATCTAAAATGTACGCCACCAATTGGGTATATCTGCAAAACAGTGTGGATGATAAAAAGAGCCTCGATTCGCTTCACAAGTTTCATCATCCGCAATTAAAGAAAAAATTGGATGCTTTTTTTGAGAAACTCGATAAGCAAAGCGACAAAGACAGTTTGCAAGCTGTTTTTAAAAAGTTTGACGATTTAATTAAGGTTGAAAAAGAAATCATGACCACGCTTGTTGGCTTTGATGATTACGAAAACGCCCAGAAAAAATTTAAGTGCGAAGAAATGATTGAAAGCGAAGTGCTGCCGCGTACTGAGGAAATCATGGACGACCTTGATAAAATTGTTGCCAGAAGCAGGGCCGAAGCCTCGATGATGAAAGTAAATGTTGAAAAAGCCTCGCACCGGATGATGACTATCATGATGGGCGCTTCGATATTTTTATTTGTGTTTATCTTTTTTGCTGTTTCGTTTATTTCGCGGTCTATTCGTCAGCCTATTTTAAATATGAAGCGCACCGTGCAACAATTGGCGCGCGGTGAGTTATCGAGCGAGAAAGTTACCATGAAAGATAAAAACGTTGTAGCCGAAATGGTTGACTCAGTAAATATTTTGTCGGAAAGCTTTACAAAAACATCCACTTTTGCCAATGAAATTGGGAAGGGAAATCTTACGGCCGAGTATGATAAACTAAGTGAAAATGATATGCTGGGTACTGCGCTAATTAATATGCGAGACAGTTTGCACACTTATGCTGTTGACATGGAAAATAAAGTAGCCGCACGCACACAGGAAGTAAGAGATAAGAGCGAAAAACTGGAAGTGGCCTACAAAGAAATTCGCGATAGTATAAATTACGCGAAACGAATTCAAGAAAGTATTTTGCCGGCGGATGAGATGATAAATAAAGTTTTTGGCGACTCGTTTATTTTTTACAGGCCAAAAGATATTGTTTGCGGAGATTTTTACTGGTTTGCGCAAAGAGGCGATGAAGCGGTTATTGCTGCGGTAGATTGTACGGGCCACGGTGTGCCCGGGGCCTTAATGACCGTTATAGGAAATTCTATCCTTAACCAGGTTTTTGCAGGTAACGAAACAACCGATCCGGCAGGGATATTAATGCATCTTGATAAAAAATTACTTGAAACTTTTCAGCAGCACGGCAATGTTTCTACCAATGATGGTATGGATGCCGCCATTGTGCGTTACAGAATTAATAAGCGTGAAATTTCTTTTGCGGGAGCTAAACGTCCGCTTTATATTTTTAAGAACGCAGAGTTGATTGAGCTGAAAGGCAATAAATCGCCCATAGGAAGCTTCAATCATAATTTTGATAAACTTTTTACTACACAAAAAATGATAATGAACCCCGGAGATACTATTTATCTTTTTTCGGATGGATTACAGGATCAGTTTGGCGGCGATGGCGGAAAAAAATTTATGATAAAACGTTTTCGCGATTTGCTTGTAAACATACAGCCTTTATCGATGAGGGAACAATTAAAAAGATTAGAAAAAGAAATGGCCATCTGGCAAGGTAAGTACGAGCAAACAGATGATATGCTTTTAGTGGGCATTAGATTTTAAGTAATCCGGTCATAATCGTCAAATGATGGTTATCGTGCTCACCTACAAAATAAACTAAATCTGTAAGGGTAATTTGTTTTTGCAAGCGTGGGTGAAGTGCTTTGTGTTCTAATTTAGTTTCTTCAATTTCCTGTATAGAAGAAATAAAGTGTGCTCTTGTTTTTCTTAATTCATATAGTAATTCCTCAATACTTTTTTTATTGTGATTTGCCTCGTTGGTTTTTTTATTTGTCATATCTGCCGCACGTAATTCGGTTAAACCAATTTTAAATTGCTCAACTCTTGCCTGATGCAATTCTTCCAAGTCAATTAAATGGCCAATGTGTTCTTTTAGCGACCAATGATTATTTATTTGTTTGCTAAGTTGAGCTTCAGAAATATTTTTCACCATTTCGGCAATACGGGGAGCCGTTGCTTTAATGCGCTCAAGCATAAAAGGCAAATATTCTTTTCTAAATCCAAAATCAAATTTACGCTCTGTCCATTTTAACTGCACCATTATTTCGTCATTAAGTATTCTAATTTCAAGACCGTTAAATTATTTTGGTTAATTACATTCAGGTAATTTGTTTCAATATCCAATGCGTTACTCACCACCGTTAAATAATCTACATAACTGATTTCTTTTGTATCATACGATTTTTGTGCCTGCTCAATAATCACCTGCGATTTTACCAAGGCACTTTTCTGATAAAAAGCAATACTGTTTTGGTATTTTAAATACAGGGTGTACGATTGCCTGAACTGCCCTTCAAAAACCGTTTTGTTATAGTTGTAATCAGATTCAGCAACTTTGGTTTTTATCTCAGCCGCTTTAACCTTTGACGCTTGTGGATATGACCATAGGGGAATATTTATTCCCAAGAGCAAACCTTGCAAGCGATTACGGGTAGTTAAAAAATAAGGGCCTTGGCCAATATCGGCCGGGCCGTAAATAGAAACGTTCCAGTAGCCAAATTGTAAATCCGGAAAAATCCGGTATAGTTCAAGCAATTTATTTTTTCGGCCGGCTATTATCTGTTGATTTAAATACAGGAGGTAAGGATGTAAAACAAAATCTGCGCTATCGGCCGTAATGGTTAAAGGGTTTTTGCTAAGATCTTCATTTATTACATCCACTTCAAAATCGCTGTTCATTAAAGTTTGCAGCTGAATTTGATATGCGTTTATATCTTCTTCATTCTCTAAAAGCTGATTTTTAATTTCCATAACTTTGGTTTCGGCGGTTGTTTTTTCTAACAAACTTCCGGTTCCGCTTTCGTATTTTAATTGCCCGCTTTTGGCAAAACTTTCATAAATACTGTCTTCTTTTTCTAATAAATGTGCAATGGCATAATAGTATTGCAGCGAATGATAGGTGCTTTTTACCTGATAAATTAAATCGGCACGGGTAGCAGCCAATTTAAACTCGCTTCCTTTTATGTATGATTTTGCAAGTGCGTTATGTGCTGTAAACACCGCCGGAAAAGGTATTTGCTGCATAACAGTAACGCTGTTATCGTATTTGTACACCGAATTGAATTGACCCTGAGCAAATAGCACATTGGCTTTGGGGATTTCGGTGGCGCCTTTTTTAAATTGTTTGTAATAATCTATATCAAGATTCCCTGTCTTGATGTTTTCGTTGTTTTTTACTGCAAAATCAACGCAATCGGCCAGACTTAAAATTTTTACTTGGGGTTTTTGCGCAAACAAGGATAATCCTGTTGAACAAATTAAGGCGATAATTAGTTTTTTCATAAGAGGTATTTTAATCAATGACGCTAAGTTAAAACAAAGATTAGAATGGAGTAAAACCAAATAATTCTTGATTTATGTCAATTTTAAGCCGGGTAATTAATGCTACCTTTGTGTTAAATTAAACCCTGCATGTTAGTAGAACAGCTTTATACCAATTGTCTTGCCCAAGGGGCCTATCTTATTGCCTCAAACGGAGAAGCCGCAATTATTGACCCCCTGCGCGAAACTCAACCTTATTTAGACCTTGCCAAAAAAAATAATGTTAAGATAAAATACATCCTAGAAACACATTTTCATGCCGATTTTGTTAGCGGCCACGTGGATTTAGCCAATAAAACAGGCGCCCAAATCGTATTTGGCCCCGGAGCACACACAAGCTATAAAAGTATCAGTGCAAGCGACGGGCAAGAATTAACGATTGGAGATATAACTATAAAAGTATTGCATACTCCGGGGCATACGCCCGAGTCGGTTTGCTATTTATTGCTGGATGAAAATAAAAAACCGCACAGCATTTATACCGGCGATACCTTGTTTATTGGCGATGTGGGCAGACCCGATTTAGCTATAAAATCGGATTTAACACAACAAGATTTGGCGGGCATGTTATATGATTCGCTTCGCAATAAAATTATGCGTTTGCCAAATGATGTGCTTGTGTATCCTGCGCATGGCGCGGGCAGCGCTTGCGGTAAAAACATGAGCAAAGAAACTTTTGATACACTCGGTCATCAAAAAGAAGTTAATTATGCCTTGGGAAATATCAGCAAAGAAGAATTTATAAAAGAACTGACTACCGGAATTTTACCTCCTCCGCAATATTTTGCAAAAAATGCATCGCTCAATAAAAACGGCTACGATGCATTTGATGTAGTGATGAAAAAGGGAAATAAAGCTTTGTCGGTTGCCGAATTCGAAACCTTTATAAAACAAGGTGCTTTGGTGTTGGATGTACGTAAACCCAATGAGTTTGCTGCGGCACACGTGCCAAATGCATGGTTTATTGGCATCGACGGGCAATTTGCACCTTGGGTAGGCGCTTTAATTAGCGATTTGCATCAACAAATTATTTTAGTTACTCCCCAAGGCAGAGAAGAAGAAGCCGTAATGCGACTTTCACGCGTGGGCTACGATAATTGCGTGGGATATTTGCATGGAGGCTTGGATGCTTGGAAAAATGCGGGTAAAACTACTGAAGCAATTAAATCTATTTCGGCAGAGGAATTTGCATCATCTTATATTGAAAACGGCATTACCACACTGGATGTACGTAAGCCCGGCGAATATGAAGCAAAGCATTTAAATAAAGTGATAACAAAACCACTTGATTTTATTGCGGATTGGGAAGGCACTTTGGATAAATCAAAAACATATCATATTCACTGTGCGGGGGGGTATCGCAGCATGATTGCCGCCTCTATTTTACAGGCTAAAGGCTATACCCATTTAGTTGATGTTGCCGGTGGATTTGCCTCCATAGTAAAGACTGATTTACCAGCAGAAGCCTATGCGGTTACTTGTACAAACGCTTAGTTTTTTTTAAGCCTCATTTTCCGTACTTTTACGGTCTTACATGAGTACAGTAAAGACCGTAGCATTTCATACCCTTGGTTGCAAATTAAATTTTGCAGAAACCTCGTCTATTGCCCGAAGTTTTGAAAAAGGCGGCTACGCTAAAAAGGATTTTTCTGAACCTGCTGATGTATATGTTTTAAATACCTGCTCGGTTACCGAAAATGCCGATAAAGAGTGCCGGCAGATTATCCGCAACGTTCGCAAAATTGCCCCGCAAAGTATTGTTGCCATTATAGGTTGTTACGCTCAGTTAAAACCAAATGATATCGGCGCCATTGAAGGCGTTGATTTAGTATTGGGGGCTAAAGAAAAATTTAATTTGCTGCAATACGTAAACTCAATTTCTAAAACCGATAAAGCCGAAGTGCACAGTTGCGAAATTGCCGAAACCAACGAATTTATTTCTTCCTACTCGGCCGGCGACCGTACCCGTTCGTTTTTAAAAGTGCAGGATGGGTGCGATTATACATGTTCTTATTGTACAATTCCGTTGGCACGCGGCAAAAGTCGCAGTGATAGTATTGAAAATGTTGTAAGGCAGGCAAATGAAATTGCATCACAAGGAATAAAAGAGATTGTTTTAACAGGTGTTAACATAGGTGATTTTGGTTTTAATGAACTGCTGCAACAAAATGGCAAGAAGCAGGAAACATTTTTAGATTTAATTACCGCACTTGATAAAGTGGAAGGAATTGAACGTTTTCGAATTTCTTCAATAGAACCGAATTTATTGAAAGACGAAGTCATTGAATTTGTTGCAAAATCAAAACGATTTGTGCCGCATTTTCATGTCCCGCTGCAAAGCGGCAGTAACAAAATTTTAAAAGGTATGCGCCGTCGCTATCAAAGCGATTTATACATTGAAAGAGTAAGCGCTATAAAAAAACACATGCCGCACGCTTGTATTGGAGTGGATGTAATTGTAGGTTTTCCGGGTGAGACGGAGGAAGATTTTTTAGAGACTTATAATTTTTTAAACGCGCTGGATATTTCTTATTTGCATGTGTTTACTTATTCGGAAAGGCCCAATACCGACGCGCTTGAAATAAAACCGGTTGTGCCTGTGCACATCCGTAAAGAGCGCAATAAAATGCTGCGCATTTTGTCGGAGAAAAAGCAAAGAGCCTTTTACACACAACATATAAACTCAACGCGCACCGTTTTGTTTGAGTCGGAAAACAAGAACGGATTTATAACCGGTTTTACCGATAATTACATTAAAGTTTCGGTTCCGTTTTCAGAAAATTTGATAAATAAAACAGAACAAAGCAACTTACAAAAACTGAATGAAGCCGGAGTCTGCATTGGAGAAATAGCCGAGCTAAAGAATTTTGAAACACTTGTATCTTAAATTATGAACGTACGCGTGTATGCAAAAATATTTTCGAGAGTAGCTGTTGTGCTGGGAATTTTAGCGGTGGCAACTTGTTTTTTTCCGCCTTTTTTACTTTATGGCATGAGTTGTTCTATTTTAGGAACACTAATTTCTATTTCCGTTATTTTTATCCGCACACACTATTCGGTACCTACAAAATGGAACCACATATCTTATATTTCTTTAGTTTTATGCTCGGTTCCGGTAATTTATGTAATGATGTTGCTTTTTGTTTTAAAACACCCGTGATAAAAAAAATCAATCAATACCTCTCATTAATAAAATTCAGTCACACGGTTTTTGCGCTGCCGTTTGCCACAATTGGTTTTTTACTGGCGGTAAAAAAGGTAAAGTATTTTGACGTAACTATTTTTTTATACATGGTACTTTGCATGGTATTTGCCCGTACTGCGGCTATGGCCTTTAACCGGTATATTGATCGTAAATACGACGCGCTTAATCCGCGTACAAAAAATCGTGAAATTCCTGCAGGCCTAATACAATCTTCTTCAGCGCTTCTGTTTACTATTCTTTCTGCGGCAGCTTTTGTTGTTACAACCTGGTTCATCAATCCTATTTGTTTTTATTTATCTCCCGTGGCTTTGCTTGTGGTTTTAGGGTATAGCCTTACAAAACGTTTTACTGCGCTTTGTCATTTAATTTTGGGTATTGGTTTAAGTCTGGCCCCAATAGGAGCTTATTTAGCGGTTACCGGTGAATTTAGTTTGCTGCCTTTGCTGTTTTCATTTACCGTATTAACCTGGGTAAGCGGCTTTGATATTATCTACGCCTTGCCGGATGCCGATTTCGACCGCACACAAAAATTACATTCAATCCCCGCGCGCATAGGCATTAAAAGTGCTTTACGTTTTTCAGAATTGCTGCATTTATTTACCGCCGCTATTTTAATTGGTGCGGGTATTTTTGGCCATTTTGGTTTTTTATATTGGATAGGCGCCGGCATTTTTGGTTTACTTTTAATTTACCAGCACCGTCTTGTTAAACCAAATGATTTAAGCAAAGTAAATATTGCTTTTGGTACCACCAATGGTATTGCCAGTATTTTGTTTGCCTGTTTTACTTTATCTGATATTTATTTTTTACAATGAGCGGAACTAAATTCACCATGCGTCATTTCGAAAACTTGCACATCCCTTTGTGGTTGTTAAAAGATACTTGCTGGATGATGCATTGGAAATGGATGGGTATATTTATGATTATTCCCACCATAACGGTTGCAGTAATCATTACCATCAAATCGCATAAACACCGTGAGGTATGGATTAACTCTGCCATTTGTTTTTGGATAACCGCCAACGCTTATTGGATGTGCATGGAATTTTGGAATCACGAAGAATTTAAATATTTTGCCGCTATACCTTTTGGTTTGGGTTTTATTTGTACCGCTTTATTCTATCTTTCTAAAAAACAGAAACCGGATGCGTAAACTTGCGGTCTTTCTTTCCTTCCTGCTGCATCCGGTGTTTATGCTTACCTATATCATGTTGTTTTTTATTTGCAGCGAAAATTATTTTTCATATTTCATGAGCCCAGCAAAAAAAATATTTTTGTTAGCCGCGGTTTTTATTTTTTCGGTGGCACTTCCTTTGCTAAATGTGGCGCTGCTAAAAAAACTGGGCTACATTAAAAGTGTGTATTTAAACGAATCCGCCGAGCGCTTTATGCCTTATATTTCTTCCATTGTTTTGCACGGCGGCTTGCTTTATATCATTCACGATTTAAACATTCCTTTTTTCTTTAAATATATTGTGATAACCTCAGTGGCTGTACTCATTGTACTTTTAACAGTAAATATTTTTACAAAAATCAGCGCACACACGGCCTCTTTGTCGGGTTGCCTGGGTATTCTTATTTTTTACGAATTTATTTCGTTCAACCCGCTATTGCTGCCTCTTTGTGTTTGTTTGGTTTTATGCGGACTGGTAGGCTTTGCCCGTTTGTATTTGCAGGCGCACACGCCTAAACAAGTTTATTTAGGTTTTGTAACGGGTTTAGCCGGCAGCGTACTTTGTTTGATTTTGTTGTTGTATATAAATTACCATTTTTAAGTAATGATTCTAATAACAGGCGCCACGGGTTTATTGGGCGGGCATCTAACCGCTGCTTTGCTTTTGCAAGGCAAAAGTGTGCGCGCCATGTATCGCAACAAAGAGAAAATTAAACACACCAAAGAAATTATTTCGTTTTATACCAACGAAGTTGAAAAATATTTTAACCAAATAGAGTGGATAGAAGCTGATGTTACTGATGTATTTTCATTGGAAGATGCCATGACTGGTGTGGATGAAATATATCATTGCGCCGGTTTTGTTTCCTTTCACGAATCAGACGCAAAACAATTGCACAAAATAAATGGCGAAGGAACCGCAAACGTAATTAACATAGCTTTAGAAAAAAAAATAAAAAAGTTTTGTCACGTAAGCTCTGTCGCCACACTGCAGGTACAGGCCAATAAAAAATATATCGACGAGTTTTCAGTATGGAAAACTGCTTCCGGAAATTCTTCTTACGCTATAAGTAAATACCGGGGCGAATTTGAAGCCTGGCGTGGATTAAGCGAAGGACTGAATGTGGTGGTCGTAAATCCATCTTTAATAATGGGCGCGGGTTGCTGGGGACAAAGTAGTGGCGAGTTAATTACCCGAGCGCATAAATTTTTACCTTTTTATACGGATGGCATTACAGGTTATGTGGATGTGAAAGATGTGGTTGCCTGCATGATTAAACTAATGGATGAAAATAAATTTGGCGAACGCTATATTTTAAATTCCGAAAATGTTTCTTTTTACGAGATAATTTCTACTCTACGAAAAAACTTTAATAAACCCCCGGTGCGTTTAAAAGCGAGCAAATTTATTATGAACTGCGCAAGATATGCCGATGCAATAATTTCTGCATTAAGCGGAAAAAGGCGCATGATAACAAAAGATATTATTACTTCGGCTTTAAACAAAAATTATTACGATAATACAAAAATTTGCCGCGACCTTAATTTCACTTTTACGCCCGTAAAAGAGACTCTTGCTGATGTTTGCAAAACCTATCTATCTTCTCTGTAAACCAGTAGGATAGGGGCTCACTTCTTTTTATTTTAAATGCTGTGAAAAGTTAAAGGCATTTCGTATATTTGGTACATAAATCCCTTTTCACATGAAGAAAATAATCTTTCTTTTAATACCTATATTTTTTTTCCTTTCCACATCTTTAGCACAAGCTCCCCAAGGTATCAACTACCAGGGCGTGGCGCGCGATAACATGGGTAACGCGATATCAAAGCAAATTATCGGCCTTGAATTTAAAATTTACCAAGGCGGGTCAACACTCGTCTTTCAGGAAACACATTCAGTAACTACCGACACCTTCGGGTTATACGCATTGGTTATAGGTTCGACTAACCCGGCTCAGTTTGCAACCATACCTTGGTCTGCCGGAAATATGTCTGTAGATGTGTCTATTGACCCAAGCGGCGGATCTGCTTATGTTTTAGTTTCTAATGTTACTTTGCAAAGTGTACCATACGCATTGTATGCGGCAAATTCAGGAAATACTACCTCAACACCAACAGGCCCTGCAGGTGGGGATTTAACGGGAACTTATCCTAATCCAAGTTTAGCCAATACCACAGTTGCTCCGGGAATGTATGGAAGCTCAACATTGGTTCCGCAAATAACAGTTGATGCAAAAGGAAGGATTGTAAGTGTAGTCAATCAAACAATAACAGCAGGAAATGTGGTTGTGCCGGGTACAGGTTTATCAAATAGTACCGTGGTGGGGAATACAGTAACAATTAATGCAAACACGGCAAGTCCGATATGGAATGCAGGTGCTTTAGTAAACACACCTTTAACAATTACTTCTCCTGTAAACGGGCAGGTATTACAATATAGTGGGGGTAACTGGATTAATTCAACACCTCCTTCAGCTTTACCGGCGGCTTCGGGCGGAGAGGTTTTATTTAATAGTACGGGAACATGGACGCCGTCCAACATAAATAATTTAGTTTTTACCGGCACTGCAATGGGCATTGGTGTATCATCACCCGGCGCATCCCTGGATGTAAATACTTCAAACGCTAACCCTGCTATAAAAGGTACCAATACAGGCGGTGCCGGTCCCGCAATTTTTTCTAACGGCCCTTTAAAATTAGGCGGTATTATTATTGATGGCGCAAATTTACCCGGAACAAACGGAGATGTTCTTATTTCGCAAGGTGGGGGTAGTGCACCAAAATGGTTATCACCTTTGGCTTTTTCGCCGTGGACCGTAAGCGGCAACAATGTTTTCCCATCAAGTAATTCCTACAGTGTTGGAATAGGTACAGTTTCTCCAAATGGTATGCTCGATATCGTTACAACAAATACTACTACTACTAATGCGGTAAATATTAATAACCCGGGCATGGGATACGCTTTAAATATTCAAAATACAAATACGGGTTTAAGTGCAGGCGGACTAAATATTTTTCACCAGGGTAAGGGTTCGGCAGCGTATATCAGCGGACAAAATTTAAGTAACTTGGCTGATATTTTATTTGTGGAAACACATGGTGGCGGTAATGCAATAAAAGGTTATACCGATGCTGCGGGTAGCGGTATATTTGGTTACAGTCGCAGTAATTCTCCTAGTAGTGCCGGTGTTTATGGAATGTCGGATAGTTTAGGAAGCGCAGGTATTTTTCATTCTTACAGTCCATCCAGTTTTTCTCCGGCAGTAAAAGTAATGACAATGGGCTCTGGGTATTCAGGTACTTTTAGCGGCGGCGCGGGTTTGCAAACAGATAATATTCAAATTACAAATGCGGGTGGCCCTTCTTTAGGCTATATACTTACTTCTGATGCTTTGGGTAATGCAAGTTGGCAGGCACCATCGTCTACAGGCGGTTTGCCTCCCGGTGCGGCCGGTTCTATTTTATTTAATCCAACAGGTACAGCTTGGTTGGCAACCAATCCTGCCAATGTTTCTTCTGACGGAAATTCGATTACTGTTGTAAATACCACAACAGTTGGTACAGCTGGTACTTTTATAAGTACCAATACAGGTGCGGGTAATCAGGCTGCCCTACAGGCAACAAGTAGCAATTCTACAGGTTATGCTATAAGGGCTGATAACACAAATGGCGCGGCTATTCTTGCTACTTCGGGAGGGCCTTATGTTATAACGGCCAATCTCTCGGCCGGTAGCGGAAATGCCGTAGAGGGAGATTTACTTAATGGAGTAACGAGCGGTAATGCAATTAGCGGTACAATTGATAATAGCAGTAATGGTACCGGCGGTTATTTTGAAAATTTCAATGGCAGTAATATTCAACCTGTCCTTTATGTTAAAAATTCAGGAGCAAGCCTCGGCAAGTCGGCAATTTTCAGCGGAGGTACAGGTGTGCAGATTGATAAATTGCAAATACAAACGACTTTAAATGTTTCGCCGGGCGCTAACTTAGGTTTTGTTTTAACTTCTGATGCAAGTGGTAATGCAACCTGGCAAGCGCCTGCCGGTGCAGGTGTAAGTTCAGTTAATGCTACTGCGCCTATAACAAGTACCGGAGGCTCAACACCGGTAATTGGAATTACACAGGCAAATTCTACCACGTCGGGTTATTTAACTGCTGCCGATTGGATGATTTTTAACGGTAAGGGAAACGGAACTGTTACAAGTATTATTGCAGGCACAGG